>JAUWQY010000011.1 GCA_030610855.1 Dehalococcoidia bacterium | reverse complement strand
CATGTGCTTGTAACATCGGGTAATACCCTTCTGTGTCATTGCGGAGCCTGTTCCGAACCGCAGGTGAGGAATCTCCCTCCTCGCAATGACAGAAAAGAAGTGTCACTAATGACCTGAACGAGTACGAACTGTTGACAGATCGTAAGAAGAGTAGTACCGTTATTTGTATAGGGAATACGACAACAACAGCAGGAAGACAGGTACAGGGTTGGCAGTTAAATGTTCGTCGGGTGTTGTCATAGTGCCCGCGGTGCTCTTGCGAGCACCGGGAGCCATCTTCAGATGGCTCTTCATTCTCGGCCTCCAGTTACGTCACGAAAGGCAGGGCTCGCTCCGGATACCTGGATCGTTCAGGCGTGCAGTTGCCCGATCTTTGGCGTAATCGGGCAATGACAGACAAAGAGGGCCTACCCTCGCGGGAGCGTGAGACCATTATGACAGGTGACAGGGCTAGAGCGACAACAGGTAATGCGTTAGTCATCCGCCAGGCTGGGTCTTGGCAGCTACGGTCTGCTGGAGACAGGGACAAGAAATCAAGATGCGAGGAGGTGAAGGCATTCGATAAACGCGGTTTGCGCTAGAACAATCGATTGAGCAAATCTACAGGAGGTGAAAAGGGAAATGATAAGAAGGCTCTTGCTACTAGTGGTGGCAGCAGTGACCATCATAGCCTTGGTGGTTCCCGGTTGCACACCATCGACGCTGTACAACCTGACCATGGCGGTGGATCCTGCCGGTGCGGGAACGACAACCCCTACCGGAACCACCGCCTACGCATCCGGCACGCACGTCAACATTCAGGCAGCAGCCGCTGCCGGTTACCAGTTTCTTAACTGGACGGCGCCAGCCGGCACATTCGCCGATGCGAATGCGGCTACGACTATCTTCACCATGCCCGCAGAAGACGTGACCGTCACCGCCAATTTCGTGCCGGTTTATGACCTCACCATGACAGTAGCTCCTGCCGGCGGCGGAACGACAATACCTACCGGAACGACTCCTCAGGGAGCGGGAACTGGCGTCAACATTCAGGCAGCAGCCGCTGTCGGTTACCAGTTTGTGAATTGGACGGCGCCGACGGGCACATTCGCCGATGCGAATGCGGCTACGACTATCTTCACCATGCCCGCAGAAGATGTAACCGTCACCGCTCATTTTGTAGGGCCGCTCGACCACTTCAAGTGCTACTTTGCGGCGGACACGGTGGGCGAACCCCTAGGTGCGGACGTGTCCCTCCAGGACCAGTTCGTAGACATCGATGCTAAGGTGGAGTGGGCCTGGGGCTTCGGCAACCCTGCAACGAAGTGGCACAACGATGTGCTGACGCCGATCTCGAACCCCGACCACCACTTCACGGTGTACGACCTAAACTACGAAGGAGAGCCTCAGATACAGTCTGTGGAGGTGAAAAACCAGTTTGGGACCCAGCAGCTGACCGTGTCCGGTCCGGTCGCGCTGGCTGTACCAACCCAGAAGGGGGACCACGAACCGCCGCTGGCTCTCGACCACTTCCTCCTCTACGAGGTCATCGCAGGCACGCCCGTGGAAGTGCTTGTCGTTCTGAACGACCAGTTCGAGGATGAACCAGATGCCTGGGTGGGCGAGCCCATCTTCTTCGCTAATCCCGTTAAGAAAACACACGCAGGTACTGTAACGGAGATCGTGAACCCGGAGGAGCATCTGGTATTCTACGACATATACATAGAAGGCGAGTCTCCCGACAGGCAGGTACAGGTTGTTAATCAGTTCGGTGAGCAGACCCTCGACGTGTACGACCCAACTCTCCTCGCCGTGCCGTCCACGAAGACCGAGCTCGAGCCGCCCCTGCTCGACCACTTCAAGTGCTACTTCACGGATGACGCGCCGTCTGTAAACGAGCCTGTGTACGTCAAGGACCAGTTCGGCGATGTCGAGGCATTCGTTGGGTCGGCCCAGTGGTTCTGTAATCCTGTCGCGAAGGAGCACGCCGCGGTGCCGACGCCGATTCTGAACCCCGACAACCACCTCACGATCTACATCATAGATGCGCCTATGTCGTCGTGGGAAGTGGTAGTCGAAAACCAGTTCGGGTCCCAGCAGCTGACCGTGTTCGGTCCGGTCGCGCTGGCTGTACCGACACAGAAGTTGGTACCGGGGGAGCACGGACCGCCGATGTATCTCGACCACTTCTTGCTCTACGAGGTCATCGAAGGCACGCCCATGGACGTGGTTGTCGATCTTGTCGACCAGTTCGGCCCTGAACCAGGTGTCTTGGTGTACGAACCCGTTTTCTTCGCTAACCCCGTCCTCTATAAATGGCACGGGGAAGATGTAACGGGGGTCTGGAACCCGGATGAGCATCTGGTATTCTACGCGACATCAGGCGCCAATTTCCTTCCGGAGGTAGTGGTTAACAATCAGTTCCAAATGGGAGTTCCTCTCTTCTTGACCCCACTTAACCAGCTCCTCGCCGTGCCGTCCGTGAAGCTGGATTACTGGCCAATAATTCTATAAGACCTCACCATGTCCAGCACTGCCGGCGGCTCGGTGACCACTCCCGGCGGGCGTAGGGGCGGGGATTCTCCTCGCCCCTACGCGCATCCCGGGGGCATCGGCATCGCCGAAAAGGGATTCGAGATGAGAACCGAGCTCTGGCAAGCCACTTCGAAAGCAGTGGAAGCATGTCCTTGCAGCATTGGGTAATAACCTTCCGTGTCACTAATCACCGGAACGAGTACAAACACTTGACAGCAGGGGATAATGTGATATCATGAAGCTATGGAGCACTTCCCGCTCTCGGTACAACTGAAGTACTCCTAAAGGAGGGGAAGGTGACAAAGATACTTCTCTGTTTTCTGTTAAGCTAGGATATTGGCAAGAATGAAGTATCCCGAAAGGAGATAAAGATGAAAAAGAAGCCCATAGCTATTGGTTTGGTTCTAGTTGCCTTAATTGCGGTTTTCTGGCTGAGCTGCGAACCAGGTCCTCAAGGCACTATTGACGTTAAAGCTACCCTTGACGGCGCACCCTGGACAGGAGCAGTGGAATATACGTTAACCAGAACGGGGCAGAACCTTACCGGTGCCTCAGTTGAGAAATCCTTTAATGTGACCCCCGATACGTGGACCTGTGCCTACGTGTCCGGCGGTCCCGCCGGGGCGAACTTCGTTGATATCACACCCTCAGCAACTCAAGCTTTGGTTGATGGCGGCACAATCACCTTTACTTTGAATTTCGTGACACCACCGCCGCCACTGGATGCCTCCATTGTTTTCGACACCTGGACCATCAACGGGGTGCCCGTTGATCCCGGCATTCACTTTGTGCCCCCGGATACAATCATCGATATCAGATACAAGGAGCATGTGGACGGGCCGGAAGGAGAGGTGGTCACCGTATACCAGACGTGTTGGCTCCGGATTCACTACGTCGAGGGAGAAGATGAGGTGATCTGGCTTCACGCTGTTAATGCCGACGGTGCCGTATTCATGGACCCTCCGGCAACGAAATTGTACCAGATGACCACCGTGGAGGGGGTAGACGCCCCGTATTGCACGGAGGTTCCCCTCTTAAAGTGCGAGCCCGTGAACCTGGATGTAGAAATAGAATGGGAGCTGGAGATATGCACTGACTACACAAAGACAATCAACTGGCTCCATTTCCCGGAGGCAAACGGCGCGCCGATCCTATTCGACATTCTGCCGTTGTTCCCGGGGCCCGACCGGGTCTTCGACCTTACTTCCTGGGGTTGTGTTGAGCTCGAAGGGGATGTAAACCCGGACAATGACTGCACCGAACCGTGTCCCACGCTGACCATAGTAATCCAGGCACCACTATAAGATACTGCACCGGTTCAGGTTGATTGGACGGTGCTCAGTACCAGTTCTAGCAGGGGTGGCTCGATTAGTCACAAGTGCCGGGACCATTGCTGAAGAGACATGAGAACAGGGTCGAGGAGTTAACCTCGGCCCTGTTTCCATCTCAGGCATACCTTGGTCGGCCTCTTCTGACTCCGCCGGCTGAATTCGCTCGCAGATGACCATCTGCCAGCACCTGCCCACACGGATATTAACACCAGAACAAGGCCGATTTCCTAACTTCGCCCTGAGACCGAAGGCAATGCTAGAGACCAGGTGCTGTCTGCGGGCTTCGATTCTGCCGGGGCGCTGCCTACCTCAGTATGCCGCGAGCTATTTCTCGTCCTTGGCCCTCTTTGCGGCACGCGCTATCTGGATAGTTACCAGCACCGCTATTACGGTGATGATAACAGCGTAGATAAGCATGGCGGGAATGCTCTCGGCCTCGCCGAAGATGGCCCTGAATATTGCCAGTATCGCTCCGTTCCATGCCAGTGCCGCGACCAGACCGAACGCAGCGGTAACCAACGCAGCTATTTTGTCCAGTATTTCCCCTTTCATTTGTTTCTCCTCCTTCCGTTACGTTCGCTGCATCAACGTATTCCCGGAATTGATAACTGTCAATCATTTCACCTTGCTTTAGTATAGCCACTTGCACAGGCACGGCAGCAGTACGGAAGATCCTCCAGTCCAAAAACCGCTATCAATGTCAGATGACCGCTGCGCAGGTTGTGGCACAGCAACAGGACACATCCTTGAGTTATAATATGAGAGGATAACGGCAAGGCCCCGGCAATACTGGCATAGCCCGGCCTAAAGCATAATTGGAGGTGAACCGATGCAGGCACGAAACATGAACTGGGTTGTCGCAGGTAAGCGATACCGCACGGACAAAGCCACGCTAGTAGCCCATGACGCATACTGGAACAACTACAACTGGGAGCAAGGTGGCCGGAATACGTTCTTATTCAGAACGTCACGAGGGAATTTCTTTGCCCAACATCAAACGCTGGCGCCAGGCGAGGCTGACAACATTAAACCACTTGAGATAAGCGAAGCGATGCATCTATATCAATCGCTACACAAGAAGGAGGTTCCCTTCGTAGTCATCTTCCCCTGCGCAGTCGAGGATGCCTAGCGCCCCTCAACCTTGCCATAATGCCGTCTCTGTTACCGTTCTCGTGGCAACAGCAGCGGTTTAGCCTCCTTGCGAGTACCCCAAGTAAGGCCAACCCCGAAACCCGCGCACAATCGCCTCTCAGAGCGTGTCCATAGCTGGCATAATGCGTCGCATTCGCGGGTAAAGCTAATCCCATCAGAAACCCTGGCCTTCATGTCTTCGCCTGACGCTGAGCCGGCACAGCCTTTCCGCCGAACCTCGCCTCCCATATAGTTGAGGCCATGCAAGCACAAGCCATGATACAGCCGGGCGACAACCTACCATACCCTGGTTCCACCGTGAGCCGCTAACAGCAAGCGACACTATCCGACGGCCAAAGCACGAGCATGATCTAGTTCAGATAGACGGGTGACACTTCATGTGCTTGTAACATTGGGTAGTAACCTTCCGTGTCACTAATCACCTGAACGAGTACAGAGCACTGACAGAGGTGATACAATGTCTCTCAATGAGCGACAGACAGGGCTATACATTGAGAGAGGCTGCTGAAGCTCTAGGCGTATCAACGATTACGATTCGCCGCTATATCAAGTCCGGCAAGCTCAAGGCCAGGCTAGTCACTTCCAAGTTCGGCGAGTCATACCTTATCGACGACCTTCCCCTGCTCACTAAGCCCTCATCTGATAATGCCACACCGACCCAACCCCTTATCAATAGAATCGAGCAACTGTCCCAGGAAGTCGGCTACTGGAAAGCTAAAGCAGAATGGCTTCAAGAGCGATTATTGCTCTTGGAAGCCCCTAAACAGGCCCCTAAACACAGATGGTGGCATAGGCTATTCAGGCATTAGCATCATGCATAATGCCTGTCCCCACTGTCAGTGGAAAGAAGAAACGCTGCCCTGACAATGGCCTGCACGGATTACAGGTCCATGCCGCACGCCAGGGCAGCTAAACATATTCCATAGATTTCTGCCCCCCGGGAGGAGCCCAGGATGCTCTAATTGGACGCTTAGAGGCTCAAGAAAGCCCATTGAACGCCTGAGCATACCCTTTCTACACCCAGTCCTCATCCAGCCGAGAAAGACGGAGATGACGGCTCAGACCTCGACACTTCGGCACCGTCTCTTCACCACAGTATGGATGAGGTATCTTAGCTGGCTGGGTAATATCAGAACCGATGCTGACAAGCCCGACTATCATGTTACTGAAATCTGGACTCGACTGTCACGTCATACCCGCCGGGAATGTCAGCGGAAGGTGTGGCACAGCAACCAGTGGGGCATTCCTCAGTTGCCTTTACAATGGACATCTGCTCCCATATAATTGAGGGGATGCAAGCAGATGATACGGCACAGCAAGGCGAGGTTCTGCCGCCGGCAGCGCTGTTGCCTAACTCTCGTCGGTTTGCCGCCAAGAGCAGACATGAAGTTGCATCAGACCTAAAACTCTGCTTCGATGCCAGCGTAGCTCAGGGGTAGAGCAGCGGTTTCGTAAACCGCCGGTCGTCGGTTCGAATCCGACCGCTGGCTGGAGATCATATGAGCAAATTCGTAGATAGATTACAGAGCCTCTCTGAGTCTTCAACCGCGCCCATAGGTTTTCGTGCCTCTGCCTCTGAATCAAAAGGCCCGGCCCTGCTGCTCATTGCGGGATTGTCGGGGTCGCAGGTCAAGGAGGCCAGGACGGCGGCCGATGTCAATGCCGATGCCGGGCTGATACTGGGCCGCGTACCAAGCGCCGGGACTGTCAAGCAAATGGTGGAAGCCGCGGGCGACGTTCCTCTGGGCGTATTTGTGAAGGGCATAAGTCAGGAAGATACGAATAAGCTTGTGGATTCAGGGTGTGATTTCGTGGTTTTTGACACCAAGGTAGCCGCGGCAATCCTGCACAAGGAAGAGATAGGCAAGTTCCTGATGATTGAACCTTCATTAGACCAGGGTCTGGTCAGGGCCATTAATAGCCTTGAAGTAGACGGCGTGTTCATCAACACCGCAGGTGGAGAGCCTTTTCTTACTGTGGAGCATCTGCTTACTTGTCGAAGGTTCGTCGAGCTCTTAGAGAAGCCGGTCATGATAACTCTGCCTTCTCCAGTCACGAGCGCTGAGCTTGCCAGCTTATGGCGATTGGGAGTGGATGGCGTAGTTGCTCCCTCACCGCAGTCGATCGAGACGTTGGCAGAGCTAAAGAAGATAATCGGCGAATTACCCAGAGGAGCCAGGGGACGCCGAGCTAAAGTAAGTGTCATGCTTCCTCGTCAAGGCGGGGTTGCGCCTGCAGAAGAGGATGTGGAAGAAGAGGAAATCTAGACTTTATCGAGTCGAACCCAAACTAAGTCATGGACCCAAGCTTGCGTCTATTCCTGTTGTCAGCGGCTGGGATTTCTCTCACCGGCGTCATGTTGCCCGGGCCACTCACTGCGGCTACCGTAGCCAAGGGTTACAATAACAAACATGCGGGCGCTCTGATTGCGGCAGGGCACGCTGTCGTCGAGATACCGCTTATAGTTGCGATTTATCTGGGATTCGGGCATTTCATCGGCTCTCCCCAGGTGGTACAGGGTATATATCTTGTAGGTGGCCTGATGCTGCTCTACCTGGGGTTCCGCATGTTCCGAGCCACCGGTCGAACATCTGGTGAGGTGAGCGGTCTGCCGGCCAGCGCTCTGATCACAGGCATTGTAATTACGGCGACTAACCCTGCCTTCTACATATGGTGGGTCACTGTGGGTATAGCTCTAATTGCCGGGGCCGCCACGTTCGGCCATATCGGCATTGTTCTGCTGGCGCTCGTGCATTTGCCTTGCGACCTGGTCTGGAGTGAGTTCCTCTCCGTAGGCACATTCGAGTCAAGGCGATGGTGGACACAGAAGGTGCAAAGGGTTGTGTTCAGGGTTTGCGCCCTGGTTCTGGCCGGTTTTGGTATGTGGTTCTGCCTTACTGCGTTTCTATGAACTCAGGGAGCGTTCTGGATTGCCTGGAAGTATTTCCCTTCAGTCCTTATAGATGGGGCAATGACCATCTTAACCTTATGCATTTCTCTAATAGTCCGAGCGCTGCATACTCCCATGCCGGTACGTAGAGCACCGACCAGGTTCTGAGTGCCGTTGGTGGCAGAAGTGGGACCGAAGAGAATTCGCTCCAGCGGAGCGGTAGTGCCCACCTTAATCCGCGTCCCTCTCGGTAATGCCGGATGGGAATGCGACATGCCCCAGTGATAGCCTTTTCCTGGCGCCTCAGTTGCCTGAGCTAAAGGCGAGCCGATCATAACAGCATCAGCGCCTGCGGCGAACGCCTTGCACAGATCGCCACCGGTACGAATCCCTCCGTCGGTTATCACCGATACGTATTTATCGCTTTCCTTGAGATATGCTTCTCTGGCAGCGGCACAATCCAGGGTCGCAGTTATCTGAGGAACACCGACGCCGATGACCTCTCTCGTGGTACAGGCAGCCCCAGGCCCCACTCCGACTAAGATGCCATCGATCCCCGTTCTCATCAGCTCTAATGCCGCGCTGTAGCTGCAACAATTGCCCACTATGATAGGCACGGACATTTGCTGGCATAGCTCAGGCAGGACAAGCCCCCGGTAGCTCTTGGATATGTGTCGAGCTGTGGTGACGGTAGATTGCACAACAAGTATATCCATCCCGGCATCCTTAGCTATGGGAGCCAGCCGTTTCGTGTTGGCCGGGGTTATGGATACTGCGCAGATGGCTCCCGCCTCCTTTATCGCTCCAATCCGCTGGCTAACTAGTGTCTCCTTTATCGGCTCACTGTAGATTCTCTGAAGCAGCGAAGTGACTTCTTTCTCGGGAGTCCGGGCAATCTGGTCTAGGATCTCACCGGAGTTCTCATACCTTGTCTGTACGCCTTCGAGATTAAGGACGGCCAGCCCGCCAAGCATGTTAAGCCTTATGGCAAAGGCAGCGTCGACAATAGCGTCCATAGCCGAGGCCAGAATGGGGATGGACAAGGTGTGATTTCCTACTGCGAAGTTTATGTCGGCCTGGTCAGGGTTGATGGTTACATCACCGGGGACAAGCGCAACTTCATCGAATCCGTAAGCGCGTTCCATTTCTCTGAGTTTAGGGCGAGGCATTCTTGACTACCTGATAGAAGGTGTCACAAACTATACAAGCATGGCGCCCTGAAGTCAAGAAGATCCGTAGATAAAATCCCGGTGATCAAGTATAATTTCGCATCGTGCCTGCTCTTTATGTCATTGCTACTCCTATTGGCAACTTGGAGGATATTTCGCTGCGTGCCTTACGCCTCTTGAAGGAGGTGAAGCTCATTGCTGCTGAGGACACTCGTACTACGCGCCGCCTGCTTAGTGCCTATGACATAAAAACGCCATTGTCCAGTTATCATGAGCATAGCAGAAAGGCTAAACTTGATTATTTGCTGGATTATCTCGAGAAAGAAGACGTGGCCCTGGTCTCGGAAGCCGGCATGCCGGGCCTGAGTGACCCCGGTTACAGGCTTATCATTGCTGCCGTTGGGCGCGGAATCTGTGTCGTACCCGTTCCTGGTCCTTCAGCGGTGATTACATCCTTAGTGGTCTCGGGGCTGCCGACCGACCAGTTTCTTTACCTCGGTTTTCTCCCTCGCCGCCAGGGACAAAGGCAGCGCCTTCTCGGCTCTCTGGTTGATGAACCGAGGACCCTGGTGGCTTTCGAGACACGGCACCGCCTTGGGGAAGCATTGAGTGACATCGAGGAAATCCTGGGAGACAGAAGACTATCCGTATGCCGTGAGCTTACCAAAGTTCACGAAGAAATATTCCGTAGCAGAGTAAGCCAAGCCAGGGAGCATTTCGCCGAACCGAGAGGAGAGTTCACTCTCGTTATTGAGGGCAAGACTCGAGCCTGGTTGAAATCTGAGAAAAGGAGCTAAAATGCGTCGAGGTTGTATTGCTATAGGAAAGATAGAGTGTAATGGTTGTCATCGTCCTTTTAAGTATGGAGAACACTATCTTGTAACCGATGGGGAGGGAGAAGAAAAGCAGCGCTTCTGTACTGATTGCTGCCTGAGCCGCGGTTATATCACACACAGAACGCAGAAAGGAAAGCAGATTGACACCTTTCTCCCCGAGGAATAGACACTGCCAATAGTCATCTCAGGTCTTGGGCTCATGGCAATGACACGGAACAATCGATGATCTACAACAGGGTATTCGTGGAGAGACTTTGAGCGAACGCATTTTCATAGGTGTTGCCTGGCCCTATGCCAACGGTCCCCTGCATTTGGGACACATCGCCGGTGCCTATCTGCCGGCCGATATCTTTGCCCGCTATCATCGCCTTAAGGGCAATGAGGTGCTGATGGTTTCGGGTAGTGACCAGCACGGAACGCCGGTTGCCATTCGTGCTGAACAAGAATCTGCCACCCCCCAGGAGGTAGCGGACAAATACCACAGACAGTTCCTCGATTGCTGGAGGAAATTGGGCATCTCCTTCGATCTGTTCACCACTACTGACACTGCCAACCATACTCAAGTTGCTCATGATATGTTCCTGACTTTGCTCAACAAGGACTACATCTACAAAGATAAAATGCTGCAGGCTTATTGTCCTAAATGCCAGCGTTTCCTTCCCGACCGCTATGTGGAGGGTACCTGTCCTTACTGCGACTTCAATAACGCAAGAGGTGATGAATGTGATGAGTGTGGCAAGCCCCTGAGTCCATCGGAGCTCAAGGAGCTTCGCTGCTACCTTTGTTCCACCCCGCCTCGCTTTGAGTCGTCGGAGCATTTCTTCCTGCGCCTCTCTTCCTTTCAGGACAAGCTGGCTGCCTGGATAAAAGAGCAAACGCATTGGCGACGTAACGTGCTTGGCGGCGCATGGAATTTTCTCAACGAAGGGTTGAGGGACAGAGCAATTACTCGCGATCTGGACTGGGGAGTAACTGTGCCACAACCAGGCTTTGAGCGTAAACGCCTTTATGTATGGTTTGAGAATGTAATCGGTTATCTATCGGCAAGCAAGGAATGGGCGGGCCTGCACGGGGATGATACCGCCTGGCAGCCTTTCTGGCAGGGCGATGCCAGGAGCTTCTACTTCCTCGGCAAGGATAACATCTTCTTCCATGCTCTTAGCTGGCCGGCGATGTTGATGGGCTATGGCGGCCTGAATCTTCCCTATGATGTTCCGGCCAATGAATTCCTAACTATTGAAGGCAAGAAGCTCTCCACCAGCCGTAATTGGGCCGTCTGGCTACATGATTACCTGGAACGGTATGACCCGGATGCTCTAAGATATGCTTTGGCGGCCAATATGCCTGAGACCGGGGACAGCGATTTTTCCTGGCGAGAATTCCTTCGGCGTAACAATAACGAGTTGGTAGCTACATACGGCAACCTGGCTCATCGTGTTCTCACCTTTGCTCATCGCCATTTCGATGAAGTCGTGCCTCCAGCGGGCGAACCGGATGAACAAAGCCAACGCCTGCTCCATGAGGCTGAAGCTACTCTAGACCGTGTGGATGAATTGCTTTATCGTTGTGAGTTTAAAGCGGCGGTCAAGGAAGCAATGTCCCTGGCCCAGGAAGCTAATCGTTATCTTGACGAGCAGGCTCCGTGGAAGACAATTAAGACGAACCGAGAGACTTCGGCTAAGTCCGTCTATACTGTCCTCTCTGTACTGGCAGTGTTGAAAACCATTTTCTACCCCTTCCTTCCCTTCAGCTCTGAAAAGCTGCATTCCTTTCTTGGATTTGATGGCAGCGTGAAGGACATAGGCTGGAAAGCCCAGTTCTTGCCTCCGGGGCAGAAGCTCCGCCAGCCCGAGCCCCTATTTGTTAAGCTGGATGAGGATATTGTCGCTCAAGAGACCAGCCGCCTCGGCTCCCTGAGAGAAGGCCAAGGAATCTAAGGTTTATTTCAGAGCGGCCGTTTCGAATTGACAGTGAGGTCCTTTACGATAACCTCCTGACCGTCCTCACTCCCAAACCTCATCTTCGTCGAAGTCTTCATCGGGCCCTGATAGCTCTCCCTCTTCCTCGGCATACCTGTCGCAGGTCTCTTCCTCGCCGAGGGATTCCCTTCGGAACAAGAAGGGACGGGAAAAGAGCTTCCTTATCTCGGCGCCGCACTCAGGGCACTTTCTCAACGGCTCATCATTCATCCCCTGCCTGACCTCGAACCCGCCCTTGCACAGCTTGCAATGAGCACCGTCTATCGCCTTATACTCATAAATCGGCATCCCACCCTCACTTTAACTCTCCCTTCGAGGGAGAGGAGACCAGCTATTTCCCGCAGCAATGCTTGTATTTCTTGCCCGAGCCGCATGGGCAGGGGTCATTGCGCCCGACCTTCTTACCCACCATAACTGCTTCCTTCTTCTGCGGAGCTTCCCTGGTAATGCCGACATGATAAATGCTGCCGGCGACATCGTGTTGAATGCCGGCTAGAAGGGCATCGAAGAGGGCATGGCCTTCTTTCTTATACACTATAAGCGGCTGCTCTTGACCCACAGCCCGCAGACCTATCCCCTGACGCACATCATCCATGCCTGTAAGGTGTTCCATCCATAATCTATCAATAACGCGCAACATGACCACCCTCTCCACCATTCGCATATTATCGCCACCTATCTCTTGCTCCCGCTGGTCATAAAGCTGGACGGCGTAATCACTCAGCTTCTCTGCGACTCGCCCGGCGTCGAGTTCCACAAGCCCGTCATGCCTGAATTGCGGCGGTAAAGGAAGGATAGCGGATACATCCTCTAGCAGGCCGGACAGATTAGACTGCTCTTCCTCCAGGTCGGAGCCAGCATTTCCGAGACGTCTGGCTACCAGACTCCTGATCTCGTCCTGAACCATAGATATTATGTTTGCCTTGAGGTCGGCGCCGCTGAGGATTCTTCTCCTTTCGGCATAGATCACCTCGCGGTGTTTGTTGATGACATCATCATATTCCACCAGGTGTTTGCGAATATTGAAGTTGTGGCCTTCGGTCTGGACCTGGGCATTGGCCATAGCCCTGCTGACTATGGAGTGCTCAATGGGCGTGTTCTCATCCATACCCGCCCACTGCATAAGTCCCTTGACACGGTCACCGCCAAAGCGGCGAACAATCTCATCTTCCAGCGAAGCATAAAAGCGGGAACTGCCCGGATCTCCCTGCCTTCCTGCTCTCCCCTGTAGCTGGTGGTCAATGCGTCTCGCTTCGTGGTGCTCGGTACCTATGATGTGAAGTCCGTCAAGATCAATCACCTTCTTATGTTCTTCCTGCCATTCTGTTTCATCGCGCTCCTCAGGATTGCCCCCCAAAATGATATCCACACCGCGCCCGGCCATACTTGTGGCCACGGTTACCGCCTCGAGTCGCCCGGCTTCAGCGATTATGGCTGCCTCTTTTTCATGGTGTTTGGCATTCAACACCTGATGGGGGATGCCGTTTCTCTTCAGGAGGTCAGACAAATGCTCTGACTTCTCAATAGAGGTTGTGCCGATAAGGACAGGTCTCCCCTGGTCATGCAACTGCTTGATTTCCCTGGCCACGGCGGCAAACTTGGCTTTCTCGTCTTTGTATATCTGGTCAGGGTGCGCCGTGCGCCTCAATGGCTTATTTGTAGGTATGACTACCACTTCCAGCTTGTAGATCTTGTGGAACTCCTCGGCTTCCGTGACGGCGGTTCCGGTCATGCCCGCCAGTTTCTGATAGAGGCGAAAATAGTTCTGGAAGGTGATGGTGGCCATAGTAACTGACTCTCGCTGGATTTTCACTCTTTCTTTGGCCTCGATGGCCTGGTGCAAGCCCTCCGAATACCTCCTGCCGAACATCAATCTGCCCGTGAATTCGTCCACGATGATGACCTGTCCATCCTTAACCACGTAGTCCTTGTCTCTTTTGAACAGGACACGAGCCTGAAGCGCACTCTCCAGATATTGAGTGAGGAAATAGTTGGAAGGGTCATAGAGATCGGGTCCCTTGAGTATCCCCTCTTTCTTCAGCATGCTCTCAATTCTGGTGATGCCCACGTCGGTAAGGCTGGCCGTACGAGTGCGCTCATCTATAGTATAGTCTTCGTCTTTGCTCAGGCGACCAACTAACTGAGCAAAGGTATAATACTTCCTGGCTGCCTCCTCGGCAGCCCCGCTAATAATCAGCGGGGTACGGGCTTCGTCGATAAGGATGTTGTCGACCTCATCGACAATGGCATAGTTCAAACGACGCTGCACGCATTGAGATAGATCCATAACCATATTGTCTCTGAGGTAATCGAAGCCAAACTCATTGTTGGTGCCGTAAGTTATATCCGCCTCATAGGCCTGATGCCGAGTGACGGGGCGGAGAAAACTCCACTTCTGGTCTTCCGACTCATAGCCAGGGTCATAGATATAGGAAGGGGCAGGTTGGCCAATCGTTTGCTGGGCGTTGATGGATGCCACCCTTACACCCAGGGCGTCGTAGATGGGTCCCATCCAGCGGCAGTCCCGCCGCGCAAGGTAATCATTGACAGTAACCAGATGGCAGCCCTGCCCGCCAAGGGCATTGAGATAGAGGGGCAAGGTAGCGACAAGGGTCTTTCCTTCACCGGTTTTCATCTCGGATATCTTCCCCTGGTGAAGGACAATGCCGCCCAGCAACTGGACATCAAAATGGCGCTGCTTTATCGTCCGCTTAGCTGCTTCCCTAACCACGGCAAATGCCTCAGGAAGAAGCTCATTTAAAACCCGGCTCTCGATTTTTGCAAGCTCTTGCTCTAGCTGCCAAGTTTCCTCTTGCTTCTTGCGTGCTTGAATCAATTGTTGCTGAATCTTACTAATAGCCTCAGCTAGCCGTGCCTTGAATTCATCCGCCTTAGCCCGAAGCTCAGCGTCGCTGAGCACTTCATACTGAGGCTCCAACCGGTTAATCTCGTCGACATCCTGCTCTAGGCGCTTCAGTTCCCTCTCGTTAGAATCGAATAGACCCTTGAATAACTTGAGCATTCTTGGCCTTCAGTTCTCAGCTAACTGCTGACCACTGACTGCTGAGTGCGGAGTGCGCAGCGCTGACTACGCGATTATCACTCAAACATTGCTCCCACCGATAAGCCAGTGTGGATGCGGTGAATGGCTTCGCCGATGAGCGAAGCCATGGACAGGACAGTGATCTTATCCAGTTTCTTAGCACCATTGACAGGTATGGTATCGGCAACGACTACCTCTTTCACCGGGCTGGCGGCTATTCTCTGGATCGCGGGTCCGGAGAACACAGGGTGAGTGCAGCAGGCATGAACCTCGGTAACTCCGTGTTGCAGAAGAGCATCCACCACCCCAACCAGAGACCCGGCGGTATCAATCTCATCGTCAACGGTCAAGGCGCACATGCCGTCAACCTCGCCGATCACATTGAGGGTCTCAGTAGCATCGATATTTCCCAAGCGCCTCTTCTCAACAATAGCCAGGGGGGCTCCAAGTTTAGCAGCCATATCACGGGCTACCTTGGAAATGCCAATATCAGTAGCAACAACTACCAGATTATCCAGAGCCTTTTCCCTGATGTACTGAGCCAAGATGGACCGAGCGGTGAGTTCATCCACAGGTATGGTGAAGAAGCCCTGAATCTGAGGCGCATGGAGGTCCACAGTGAGCAATCTGTTTGCTCCGGCGGTGGTAATCAGGTCAGCAATCAGACGAGCAGTGATAGGGACCCGGGGTTGGTCTTTCTTATCCGTACGGCCATAGCCATAGTAAGGAACAACAGCGGTGATTCGCTCTGCCGAGGCTCGCCTAAAGGCATCAAGCATGATAAGCAACTCGACCAGGCTCTTGTTCACCGGAGAGCAAATGGGCTGAATGATGAAAACATCTCGCTGCCTGACATTCTCCAGGATGCG
The DNA here is from genome assembly GCA_030610855.1 of Dehalococcoidia bacterium. Taxonomy (GTDB): domain Bacteria; phylum Chloroflexota; class Dehalococcoidia; order GIF9; family AB-539-J10; genus RBG-13-51-36. The sequence continues at coordinate 32,830 of JAUWQY010000011.1, read as the reverse complement.
TACGAAGATATTCTCATTGCTAAACTCGAAGACCTCGGTTCTCCCCAGGGGTATACCCAAGTAACCACAGACAGCCCCTGCTAAGGCGGGATGGGAACTGCCGCTGAACACCTTTAACTCGTCCATCATTGCTTCTCCCTCATCTGAGAACTGACTCAATTATATCATGAAACCATCGCGGTTTCGCGGGGACGAGTTCGCGGAAGCAAGTAGAGAGGTTAGTGGGATGAGAGATGCCTCAGGCCAGCCCGGCAATAGGAAACTGCCGGCACATCTCCCGCACCTCCCGGCGGACTTGTTCCTGAGCAAGCTTGTCCGCCGAGGGCGAAAGCACACTGACAATGAGAGATGCGATGCGCTTCATCTCCTCGGGGCCGAAACCTCTCGTGGTTACCGCCGGGGTGCCCAGTCGGATACCAGTCGTAATCCGCGGCGGCTTGGGATCAAAGGGGATGGCATTTCTGTTTACCGTGATGCCCGCTGCCTCCAGAGCTTCGTCAGCATCCTTGCCACTGATACCCAGACGGGAAAGGTCAACCAGGACAATGTGATTATCCGTGCCTCCGGAGACGATACGCATGCCGTGTCTCTGGAGTTCGGAAGCCAGAGCACAGGCGTTCTCCAGCACTGATTTCTGGTAATCGACGAATTCAGGTTGCATGGCTTCGAAGAAGCACACAGCTTTGGCAGCGATGGTATGCATGGCAGGACCGCCCTGCATCCCGGGGAAAACCGCAGCATCAATGGCCGGAGCCAGCTCCTTTTCACACAAGATAAGCCCTCCCCTGGGGCCGCGCAGGGTCTTCTGTGTAGTGGCAGTACTAACTTGCGCATAGGGCACTGAGGAGGGGTGGAGCCCAGCGGCTATTATTCCTGCTATGTGAGCTATGTCAGCCAGTAGCCTGGCACCCACCCTATCAGCTATGTGGCGGAACCTCTCAAAATCGATGATGCGCGAGTAGCTGCTTGCCCCAGCTACTATCAACCTGGGCTTGTGCTTGAGAGCCAACCTTTCAAGTTCATCGTAGTTAAGCATCTCGGTCTTGGGATCGACTCCGTAGGGGATAAAGTGATACCACTTGCCGGAGAAGTTGACCTCAGAGCCATGGGTTAGATGCCCGCCATGGCTGAGACTCATCCCCATAACGGTGTCTCCATGTTTCAGCAGGACGGAATAGGCTGCCATGTTGGCCTGGCTGCCGCTATGAGCCTGGACATTAGCATGCTCTGCTCTGAATAGCTCCCTGGCTCTCTCAATAGCCAGATTCTCAATTTCATCTACGTGAACACAGCCGCTATAATAGCGGCGGCCGGGGTATCCTTCAGCATATTTGTCGATTATGAGAGAGCTTTGCGCCTCGAGCACTGCCGGGCTGGCATGGTTTTCAGAGGCAATAAGGTTTATGGTGCTTGCTTGCCTTTCTGCCTCCAGCTTCAGGATTTGAGCTAACCTATCATCACGTTGCGGCAAGGAAAATGCCTTCGCTGTCTTCACGATTGTGCTATAATACTACTCCACATCTCACTCTCGGTCAACAATCAGTACTTATGAAAGCTGGCGCCCACAGCGCCGTTGACAGAACGTGCTTACAGTGATAGATTGGTCTCCTAGCAATCAAAAGGGAGGAGTGCCAAATGGCCGTAGGGGAAAGACGAGAGACTGTTCTCAGAGTGATAGTTGAAGACTATATCACCGGAGCGGTGCCGGTGGCTTCAAAGGCGATTGTGGAGAAATATGGCTTGAAGGTAAGCCCGGCTACCGTCCGCAATGATACAGCTTACCTGGAACGAGAAGGATATATCATCCACCCGCACCATTCGGCCGGAAGTATCCCTACTGACAAAGCTTACCGCTACTATGTGGAACTGATAGGAGAGGACATTGACTTCCCTCCCGTTGAGGAGTATCTGACTTCTTACATTCTCAAAGAAGCGAAAGAAGGTCTGGAGCAATGGCTGAAGACGGTGGCCGCGCTTCTGGCTGGCCTTGTTCGCAACCTGGTGGTAATAACCTCGCCCAAGCCAGTTCGCTGCCGCTTCAAGCATCTCGATTTGGTATCCCTGCACGATTTCATGGCTTTGCTGATAGTGGTCTTGTATGAAGCGAGGATAAGCCGGCAGGTCCTGTCTTTCCAAAGAAAGGTCAGCCAGGATGAGTTAACGAGGCTAGCTAACAAGCTTACTCTTGCTTACGCCGGAATGACAAGCAGCGAGATCCTGGCCAAGAAGGAAGACCTTTCTTCAGAAGAAAGGCGAATATCCGAGTGCTTAGCAGAGGTGATAACTGCCGAAGACAAGCTGGAATATGGTGAGCCTCACCTTGAGGGACTGTATTTGCTGTTGAGTCAACCGGAGTTTACCAGCAGTCCCAGCATGCTCAGGATTCTGGAGGTCCTGGAGAAGGAGGACTGGCTCAGGACCATACTTCGCCAGGAATTCAAGAGGGGAGAGGTGAAGGTGGTCATTGGCGAAGAGAACCCAGAGCCCGCGTTACAACACTTAAGCCTGATAACGAGCCAATACGGACAACCTGATAGGGCAAGCGGCATTGTGGGAGTGATCGGACCGAAACGGATGGACTACGCCAAGACCATCTCCTCGCTTACCTGCCTCTCAGCGTTGCTAAGTGACGCAGCGGTTGAATATACTTGAAGGAGGTCTACCGTTGGTTGAGAGCAACGAGGTAACTGAACCGGGAATCGAGCAAGTTGAGGATATTGAATCGTTACAGCAAGCTCTAGCTGCGGAGAAGGAAAAGGCAGAGAGGTATCTAGCCAATTGGCAGAGAACCCAGGCGGACTTTGCTAACTATAAGCAGCGTACTGAGCAGGAGAAGAAGGAGACCATTGAGTTTGCCAACGGCGCGCTTATCTGTAGCTTATTGCCTGTCATAGACGACCTGGAGAGGGCTATTGCTTCGGTTCCTGCTGAACTCGCTGAATCAAGCTGGACAGAAGGTATCAGGCTCATCTATAATAAAATCAAGGCAATCCTCGAGGGGCAAGGCTTAACCGAGATTGAAGCCAGGGGAGAGCCTTTTGATCCTCGCGTACATGAAGCCATAATGCAGCGAAGGGGGCAGGAGGGGGTGGTTGTCGAGGAAACACAGAAAGGCTACAGATTCAAAGACAAGGTAATTCGTCCCAGCCTCGTGACAGTCGGTATGGGAGGAGGAAAAGGAAAGACAGCGCAAGGAACTCAGAAGGAGAAGTAGAAATGGGAAGAGCTATAGGGATTGATTTGGGTACCACTTTAAGTGCCGCAGCAGTGATTGAGGGAGGCGACCCCAAGATCATACCCAGTGCTGAAGGCGGCAATCTTGTTCCCTCAGTGGTAGCCATAGGCAAAACCGGGGAAAGATTGGTTGGGGAGTTGGCCAAGCGGCAAGGAATAATCAACCCTGAGAATACGATATTCAGTATCAAACGCCTTATCGGGCGTAAGTTCAAGGACGCCATAGTTCAACACGATATAAAGCGTCTGCCATATAAGATCACCGAGGCCGCCAATGGCGATTGCCGGGTGGTGATGGGAGGCAAGGAGTATAGTCCCCAGGAAATATCAGCTATGATATTGCAGAAACTAAAGGCTGACTCTGAGGCGTATCTCGGGGACAAGGTCACCGACGCCGTCATCACCGTGCCAGCCTATTTCAACGATAGCCAGCGAAATGCCACTAAGGATGCAGGGGCTATAGCCGGACTCAACGTTTTGCGTATCATCAATGAACCCACAGCATCGGCGCTGGCCTATGGGATGGACAAGACACAGGATCAGACTATTGCCGTCTATGACCTGGGTGGCGGAACTTTCGACATTTCCATCCTTGAACTGGGTGAGGGCACCTTTCAGGTTAAGTCAACCAATGGCGATACCCACCTCGGTGGTGACGACATCGACCAGAGGATTATGGACTGGGTCTGTGATGAGTTCAAGAAGGAGCAAGGCATCGACCTGAAGCAGGACAAGATGGCATTGCAGAGGTTGAAAGACGCTGCCGAAAAGGCGAAGAAGGAGCTATCTACAGTATCTCAAACAGAGATAAGCCTACCCTTCATTACCGCGGACGCCAGCGGTCCCAAACATCTCAGCATGACACTGGCTCGGGCCAAGCTCGAACAACTGTCCTCTGATTTACTGGACAAGACCATCGAACCCTGCGGCAAGGCACTGAAGGATGCCAAGCTCAAGCCAGGCCAGATCGATAATGTGATTCTTGTCGGCGGTCAGACAAGGATGCCCAAGATCCAGGATATTCTGAAGCAGTTCTTTGGCAGGGAGCCTGTCAAGGGAGTCAATCCCGATGAGGCAGTAGCTTTAGGTGCTGCCATTCAGGCCGGGGTGCTTAGGCAGGAAATCAGAGAAGTCCTTCTTCTCGATGTCACTCCGCTCACTCTGGGTATAGAAACGCTGGGAGGCGTGGCTACCCCACTGATTCCTCGCAATACTACTATACCTACTGCGAAGAGCCAGATCTTCAGCACCGCCAGCGACAGCCAGCCAGGTGTCGAAATACATGTTCTACAAGGGGAGCGCCCTATGGCAGCTGACAACCGAACTCTGGGACGCTTCATGCTGGACGGCATTCTGCCTGCGCCGCGAGGTGTGCCCCAGATTGAAGTGACTTTCGATATAGACGCCAACGGCATTATCAATGTTAGCGCCCGTGATAAGGGCACAGGCAAGGAACAGAAGATTACCATTACCGCCTCTAGCGGACTGAGCAAAGAGGAAGTGGAAAAGATGAGACAAGAGGCTGAGCAGCACGCTGCTCAGGATGCTAAACGCAAAGAGGAAGTGGAGGTGCGCAATTCTGCCGATAGCCTGGCTTACACGGCAGAGAAGACGCTCCGTGACCACGGAGACAAGATATCCGCCGACGTGAAGCAGGATATCGATGCCAAGATAGCCAGCGTGAAGTCAGCTCTTCAAGGGAAGGACGTTAGTGCCATTCGCAATGCCACGCAGGAGCTGTCGCAGGCTATGCAGAAGGTCGGAGAGTCAGTTTACCAGCAGCCAGGGCAGCCCTCGCCTGGCGAGCAGGGAACTGACCAACAAGGGACTGGTGAAGGAGACGAAGGCACAGTGGAAGGTGAGTTCCGCGAGGTCTAGTCAACATAATACCGGTCCAGATCTTTAGAAGAGTCTCTTCAATATCTAGCGATTTCGGGAGCATATTTGGCAGTGTTATCTACAGGAGTCCGAATAGGCCCGATGGAGATTCTAAGGCATTCGCAGCAGAGAACGTCCTTAGCAGAGGTGAGACTCCTTGCCCTTCGACAGGGCTTCTGCGCGAGCTCAGAGTATTAGGTGGATGATACTTGGCAATCTCGCTTCTCACGGCCTGCTCGACAACTGACACTGGCTTAGAATAACCACCTAAGGAGGAAGAAAGGAAGTGGCTAAACATACTAAACTTCATGAAAGGCTAAAAAGCGAAAAAACAGAACTGCTGGCGAAGATAGAGCAGTTGAGAGCTCGCGGGCAACCGTCAGCAGAGGGAAGAGAAGGCAGTCCATTCGGCAAGAGAGAGGAAGGAGCCGATGAAGCCTCCGAACTAGAGAAGAGACTCGTCCTGGAGAAAAGACTGGTAGAGTCTCTTAGCGATGTGGAGCACGCCTTGGAGAAATACGAAGCCAGCACCTATGGACTGTGCGATGCCTGCGGACAAGCCATAGAGGAGGCCCGCCTTGAAGCTATACCTCAAGCAAGCTTATGCCTGAGTTGTAAGGCAAGTCGGGTAAAGGATGCAAGAGGAGAATGGGTCCCCAAGTAGAGCAGGCGGATTGCATAACAACAGGTTTGGTGGGCGAAGATAAGTCAACCGTTTCTCTGAGCAGGCATAGGCGAGAGTTCAGGCTGTTACTGATTGTCGCTGCTCTCGTGGTTACTCTTGACCAACTGAGTAAGCTGTGGGTAAGGGCCAATCTGTCTCCCACAAGCCAACTGGAGTTGCTGCCGGGCTTTCTCGACCTAGTGCTCGTCAGGAATTACGGCGCCGCCTTCGGTCTGTTTCCCCATCAAACTGGCCTTATCATCACTGTCAGCATAGCTGGTCTGTTGATTATCTCCCTCTTTCTTCATCGCTTCCCACCGGCTAACAGCCTGGGCATAACGTCCTTCGCTTTGATTGTGGGCGGGACTGTTGGCAATCTGGTAGACCGCTTCCGTCCTCCTCACTACGTAACCGATTTCGTCCGTGTCCACCTGCACCCGCTCTTCTCGTGGCCTGCCTTCAATATCGCTGACGCAGCTATGACCGTGGGTATCTTGGCCCTCATTTATTACTTTCATAGGTCGGGCGTATTTAGAAAAGTACATGAACGCACCCACAGGCCCAAAGATTGAGAAGCTTCAATTCAGCCCGCCTGCTGGCGACATCCGCCTTGACAAGTATTTAGCTCGTGTTCTTCCGCAATTCTCACGCGGCTATTTGCAGAAGTTAATTGTCCAGGGTTGTGTTCTCGTCAACGGGCAGAAGACAAAGGCAAGCCGGAGGTTGAACGACACGGATAGAGTAACGGTCGAGCTCCCCCCCTTGGCTACCCGTCCCTTGGCTGAACTGATTCCTTTGGCCGTCATCTATGAAGATACAGACATACTGATTGTAGACAAACCTGCAGGGTTGACAACTCACCCTGCGCCGGGGCATGCCAGCCATACTCTGGTCAATGCCGTTCTAGCTCATTGCCCCGACCTGGCTATGAGCAGCGACCTGATGCGCCCGGGCATTGTCCACAGACTGGATAAAGATACGTCGGGGCTCATAGTCATCGCCAAAAATGACTCTGCCCGGGAATATCTGGCGGCACAGTTCAAAAGCCGCACTGTAACCAAAGGATACCTCGTCCTTGTTAAAGGAAAGCTATCCCCCGAACAGGGGATAATTGAAGCGCCTATCGGGCGAGACCTGCATCAGAGACGGAGAATGGCAATAGTAGAAACAGGAAAAGAGGCTAGCACCCAGTATCGAGTACGCAAGTATCTGGATGACTACACTTTGCTCGAAGTCACCCCTGTAACAGGGCGCACACATCAAATCAGGGTGCACCTGTCAGCTATCGGTTGTCCGGTGGTCGGCGACCCCGTTTATGGAGTAAGATCGGCTTATCTCAAGAGGCAATTCGTCCACGCCTATCGCCTCGGTTTTCGCCTGCCGTCAACCGAAGAATACCGGGAATTCACTTCGCCCTTGCCCACGGACCTTGAGCAGGCTCTGAAACACCTCAAGAGGTCGTAATCGGCCCTGTCACACACGTGCGTCCGTCGGGGGCATCCTCTACTGCACCTCCTGCGCAGACGGCGTGCTTACGATTCTGCCCCTTGTTGAACTGAGGTCCGCGCCTCTATCTTATGCGGAACTCCGCAATAAGGATTCGCGTTTCACGATTTGCCCCAGCGTGAATCATGCCGACCTGGACTTCTTTGACAACCCGGTATCTTCCGGGGATAGGCGTCTCGAAGAAATCCTGAGCGGGGACGAAGCTCTGACGGCAGGCTCCTCCCGGGCCGATGCCTATCAGCTCCATGGTCCAGAACCGGTCCAGCGGAACATCAACCCAGTTGCCGTTCTCAAACCGCTGCACCCGAAAGGGACTCCCGAAGCAGACCGATCCCGTGCGGAGACTTCTAATGGTTAGGGTGACAGTCTCGTTGGGGCTATAAGTCTCCTGATCCAGGCGAAGGATCACGGTGCCCATGGGAACGACGCCGGTGACCACCACGGTCGCGACAACGACCAGCACAGCCAGGACCAGAGCTGCGATCAGCAGACCCCTTTTCACCCGCCCGGCCCTGCGTTTCTCATTCATATCATCTCACCTCCCATCGAGTCTTGCGGGCTGTCCGGCTGCCTCTTGTGCCGTAAATAGGCGACACCCAGTCACACCCGTCCGGCATTTCGGTCACCGCATTCAGCCGCGCCCCCTTTATGAGTATAACACAGGGTCGAAAAAGGTTGCATCGCTCGCCTTATCTTATAGTTGCTGCACCACGCCGCGGGGCGAGGACTCTATGGCTCCTTCTCTCTTCCCGTTAGCGGAGTGAGAGAGTGTTAACCGTCACTCCGGAGAGGCACGCGCTTTGTTGCAGGGAGGAGTCTTCTTTGATATGATTGGAGCGACAATATGGACAAGATAGTGCTGGAGGTCGCTAACCGAGAGACTCTCGGTAAGAAAGTCAAGCATTTGCGCCGCCAGGGAATCACCCCGGTGCATCTTTTCGGGCACGGTATCGAGTCTCTGGCACTACAGTGCAGCACCGGTGAACTGGAGCGGGTGTTAGCGCAAGCCGGGCATACAGGGCTTATTAACCTCAACCTTGATAAGGAGAAGAAACCAAGGACTGTTGTGGTTCGTAAATTTAACAGAGATTGGCGGAAGGGGCAATTGCTCCATGTAGACTTTTACCAGGTGCAAATGGGGGAAAAGATAAAGCTAGAGGTTCCCGTTATCACGGTTGGAGAAGCACCAGCCCTTAACGCGAAAGACAATATGCTGGACCATGAGCTCGACGCTTTGAGTGTAGAGTGCTTGCCAGCCAAAATCCCCACCAGCATAGAAGTGGACATCAGTTCCCTCACCCAGTCGGGGCAGGCGATAAGAGTCAAGGATGTTGCCCTGGGTGAGGGGATTACCATTCTTAACGATCCGGAGTTGGTCCTGGTGAAAATCAGCAAGCGAGCTGTGGCAGAGGTAGAAGAGGAAGCAGTAGAGGAGGCGGCAGAAGTGGCGGAGGAAGCGATTGAAGGTCCCGACGAGGCTGGGCACGATAAAGAAAAATCAAGAGAAGCGTAATCATCTGGTTTACCTGGCAACTGCTTCCGTATCTATACGGATTCGCCGGATTTGCCTGGGTGGCAAATCCCTGATATGATACCCGGAATCAAATGCTAGCTCTCTCCGAGCTGTTTTGCCTAAAGAGAATCCATGGCAAGCAGCCGGTGGGCTGAAAAGCCTCGACGGTATAGACAGAAATATCTATGCCTCCCGTGCTTGGAAAGGAGAGGGATGAAGTCTAGTTTGTAAACAGCACTGCTTTTGTGATGGTGCTGTTTTTGTTCCTGTTCGTTGCTTCCTCCAAACCGCGCCGTAATCTCGCCAATTCGTCAAAGAGAAGCCTCTATCGCTCTGGAAATTAGCATGAGGAAGATGAGTATCAAGACGAAAGTGATCGCACTGGCTGTAATAGCGATTGCCATTATCGTTAGCATCATCCTAATGGCACGTGTTCCTGCCTTGAAGGTGGCTACCACTTCCAGCCTTTACGACACTGGCTTGTGGGGATATCTGCAGCCCAGATTCGAGGAGAAATATGGTGTGAAACTCCATATTCTCTATGCTGGCACCGGCATAGCTCTTGAATATGGCAAAAGGGGAGATGTACATGCTGTCGCCATTCACGACAAAGCTCGTGAGCTACAGTTTGTAGCGGACGGCTACGGTGTGGAACGAGTTCCTTTTGCCTATAACTATTTCCTCATCGTAGGTCCGCCCGATGACCCCGCAGGTATCAAGGGGCTTACCCCAGAAGATGCCTGCAAGAAATTGATGGAAGAGGGATCAGAAGACCCAGATCGAATCAGATTTGTTTCCCGGGGAGATGATTCCGGAACTCATGCTAAGGAGAAGGATATCTGGCGAGCAGCCGGCTTTGCCTATGCCACCGTGCAAGAATCCAGTTGGGCTCAGGCTAGAGAAGGCTATGCAGAGGTGGGAAGCGGAATGGGGCCGACCCTGCTGATGACCAATGAGATGAACGCTTATACGCTAACCGATAGTGGCACTTTCCTGGCCTATAAGGGTGGCTTGGCCCTGGTGCCCCTGGTAGAAACGGGAGAGCTATTGCTTAACGTTTACTCTGTTATTGCCATAAATCCGGAAAAGCATCCTGGAACTGACCTTGAGATGGCAAATAACCTCGTGGCTTTTCTTATCTCGCCTGAGATACAGGAGCTTATTGGTAATTATGGAGTCGAGGAGTATGGCGTGCCGTTATTTATTCCCTGTGCCGGCGCAGAACCGGAAGAGTAGCAGGAATCAGGACTACGTCCAATGGCAAATACGAAGCCTGTTGTCAGAGATAGCATATCAAAGTGGGTGACAGCAATTGACTGAAATATGGTACGGCCTTACCAAGGCCATGGAACTCATAATCTCCTTCGACCCCGAGGTCATGGAGATAGCCGCAAGGACCTTGAGGATCGCGGGGACCTCTTGTCTTCTGGCCTCTCTTATCAGCCTACCACTGGCGAGCTTGATACACTTCCGTCGGTTCCATGGAAAAAGGGTCTTAATAAATATCATCCAGACATTATTCAGCGTACCCACCGTGATCGTTGGCCTGTTCGTTTTCGTACTCCTTTCCCGGGCCGGACCGCTCGGTGAGCTTGGCATACTCTTTACTCCCGCTGCCATGGTGATTGGCCAGATGATACTCATCACACCTATATTGCTTGGCTTGACCATTTCGGCTTTGAGCGGAGTAAGCAAAGAGGTTGTAGAGACAGCTACCTCGCTTGGCGCCAGCGGCTTTCAACTCGTGCTGCTTGTACTAAGAGAAGCAAGATATGCCGTTCTGGCCGCACTTATACTGGGCTTCGGTAGAGCCCTGTCAGAGCTCGGGGTTGCCATGATGGTCGGCGGCAATATACGAGGGTTTACCAGGGTGATGACTACAGCCCTCTCGCTGGCGACAACCAGAGGTGAACTAGAAATGGCTCTGGCGCTGGGCATCATTCTTCTGTTCCTGGCACTCGTCATCAACATCGTCTTGAACAGGCTACAGCAGAGGAGATGATAATGAACTCCTTATCTTCAATGATCGAAGTGGCTGATCTGACCCATAGCTATGGTGGGAAGGAGATATTGAAAGGCCTCAACTTGAGCATTGCAAGGGGTGAAGTTTTCGCCTTGATCGGCCCTACCGGAGCGGGCAAAACAACGCTTCTACGTATCATAGACCTTCTGGAAACTCCTGGCTCGGGGGAAATCTATTTCGATGGCATATGCGTTCCCCGGTCGGGGAAACAAAGATTGGAGATACGCCGTCGGATGTCATTCATTCACCAGAAACCTCAGGTCTTCAATTCGAGTGTCTATGACAACGTTGCCTGCGGCTTAAGGTGGAGGGGAGAGGAAAGGGACAGGATTGCCGAGAAAGTCGACGGCATTCTGGAAACCGTTGGATTAGAAGGCTACGATAGTAGAGACGCCCGCACACTTTCCGGCGGGGAGGCACAGAGAGTAGCTTTGGCCAGGGCTCTGGTGCTAGAACCCGAAGTATTGTTATTGGATGAGCCGACAGCTAATCTTGACCCGGTTTCCACAGCAAAGATTGAGCACTTGATTGGGGACGTTGCCAGGCGACATAACACTACCATGATAATGGCAACGCATGATATGGCTCAAGGGCAGCAACTCGCTGACAGGATAGGGGTGCTCATTGACGGCACACTCCTCCAAACAGGCAATGCCACCGACATATTCCGTTCACCCCGGAACGAGGAGGTGGCTCATTTTGTTGGTATGGAGAACATCATAGAAGGGGTAGTAGTTGCCAACAACGAAGGTATAGCCACGGTAAGCGTAGGTAGCAACCCTGATGGAATCGGGATACAGGCAGTCTCTAACTACCCGGCACGACAGGAAGTGTATGCTTGCATCAGGCCTGAGGATATCACTTTAGCTCCGATGATGCATCGGAGTTCGGCCAGGAATTCCCTGCAAGGCAGAGTTGCGCGGGTGGCATCTAATGGCCCCCTTAGCCGCGTGCAAATCGACTGCGGCTTCCGTCTCGTGGCCCTGGTCACCAGAGTATCAGCAGAGGAGTTGAACTTACAGGAGGGCAGTGAAGTTTACGCCGACTTCAAGGCCACGGCAGTACATATTATGGAGAGGAACGCCAGCCGATGAGCGGAATTCTTGATTCTTTCGGACGGAGCATAGATTACCTCCGCATTTCTGTTACCGACCGCTGTAATCTGCGCTGCATCTATTGCATGCCACCAGGAGGTGTCCCCTTAATACCCCAGAGCGAGATTCTCTCCTACGAAGAGATTCGGGCTGTTGTCCGGGCAGCGGCAGGGGTCGGCATCAACAGGATACGGCTCACCGGCGGCGAGCCCCTGGTTAGAGCCGAATTACCCAGGCTGATTAAGATGCTATCTGAGACCGAAGGAATTGAAGAACTATCGTTGACGACAAATGGGACGTTTCTCAAGAGAAGTGCCCCGGAACTTAGGCAGGCAGGCTTGACCAGAGTTAATGTCAGCCTGGATACGCTCAAGGCCGATAAATTCCGTGACATAACACGTCTTGGAGAACTGGGAGACGTTCTTGAGGGTATTGAGGCGGCGAGAGATGCTGGCCTCAACCCGGTCAAAACAAACGTTGTGATTATGCGAGGCATGAACGATGAGGAGATACTGGATTTCGCCAGGATGACCCTTACGGAGGAATGGCATGTCCGATTCATCGAGCTTATGCCATTTAGCGGTGGTGTGGAGTTCGTGCCCTCCGCTGAACTACGAGAACATGTCGGTTTGCTCGGCAGGCTTGAACCCTGTCCAGACGGAACCGGGATAACTGGCAACGGACCTGCTAGCTACTACCGATTAGCCGGGGCCAGGGGCACTATAGGCTTCATCAGTCCCCGCACCGAGCCTTCCTTTTGTTCCAGGTGTAACCGCATCCGCCTCAGTCCCGATGGCAGACTACGACCCTGCCTTCTGTCCGAAGATGAGATTGACCTGAAAACGCCGCTACGCAACAGTGCTCCACCGGCGGAGCTAGAACGCCTGATTCTAAAGGCCGTTGCTTCTAAGCAGGAGCATCATGACCTCGAGGGAGGCGATGCTGCCCCCCTTAGGGCAAGAGGGCGAAGGGGAGCTATGAACCGAAAAATGTCGCAGATCGGAGGCTAGAAATGGAGCTAGGGCAAATTCACATGATAGACGTTACTAACAAGAAAGAAACGGAACGCCGCGCCGTAGCTAGAGGCAAGGTGCAGATGAAGCCCGCTACCTTAGAGCTTATCCGTAGAGGGGAGCTAGAGAAAGGAGATGTCTTGGCCGTGGCTAAAACGGCCGGAATCATGGCCGCAAAAGAAACTCACCGTCTCATACCGCTCTGCCACCCTCTACATCTCACCAGCATTGCCGTTGAGTTCAACATCCCTGGAAATGGCTCCGACTTCATCGGAGTCGAGATCACCGCCAGCGCCAAAGGGATAGGAAAGACGGGATTCGAAATGGAAGCACTGGTTGCTGTGGCTATAAGCGCTCTGACCATCTATGATATGTGCAAGGCAGTGGATCAGAGCATGACCATCGGAGAAATTCATCTGGTAAGGAAGAGCGGAGGCAAGAGCGATTTCCACCTTACCGAATAAACCCCAAATCGGGAAAGGATCTAGATCTCTGAAACGGTCAAGCACAAACCTGAAAGCCGAAGCCCACGTCAAGGCTCTTACGCCTGATAGCTGGGAATGGACAGGCCTGAAATCCCGTATGTCTGGAGAGCGAAAGCCCCTCTAATATTCGTCCGAGCTGAAATTCTTGATCTGCTCGTAGCTGAAGACCGGACCATCCCGGCAGACGTAAATGTCCCCGATATTACACCGACCACATTTGCCGATGCCGCATTTCATTCTCTTTTCCAGAGTGGTTATCATCTGTGCCGGGGTGAACCCCAGTTTCTCCAGCACGGGAAAGGTGAAACGTATCATAATGGGCGGACCGCAGACGATCGCCACCGCATTCTTGGCCGAGGGTGCCACCTTCTCTGTAATGGCGGGCACGAAGCCGACGTTACCTTGCCAGTCGGGCGCCTCACGGTCAACCGTGGTAGTCATGTTCACCGAGCTATCTTTCTCCCAGCTCTCCAGATCATATTTGAAGCAAAGGTCTCCAGGAGTGCGCGCCCCGTATATTATGTCAATGCTACCGTATTGAGCGCGGTTGTCGAGCGCATTCCAGATAAGCGAGCGTAGCGGCGCCAGACCTATGCCGCCTGCGACAAGAACCAGGTTCTTGCCCGCCATGTAGTCCAGAGGAAAACTGTTGCCAAACGGCCCGCGAAAACCTATCTCCGCCCCTTCACCCAGCCGGTGCAAGGCATTTGTGACCTTACCGACCCGCGCGACGGTACACTCCAGGTTATCTCGACGGGTAGGACTGGAGGACATACAGAAGGTAGCCTCCCCGATTCCAAGTACGGAATACTCGCCGAACTGGCCGGACTCGAAGGTGAATCCCTCCTTGAGTTTCTCATCCTTAAAGCTGAAATGAAAGGTCTTGACGTTGGGCGTCTCATAGATTATCTTCTCTATGACCGCGATGTGGGGGAGGTAAACATTCCCTTCCGGCAGGTATCTCTTGCGGTGGCTGATATCGCTGATAGTCATGATGCTTTCTTTTTCTCCTCTGCCTTCCCCGGGCTTCCGGCAGGCAGATTGCTCAGTGTTTGCGTAATATCCCAGTTCACCGGACACTGCCGGATACAGCGACCGCAGCCGGTACAGGCGATAACATTGAATAGTTCCGGGTAGAAGAGATACTTGTGATATACCTTCTGACGTACCCGGCGCCACTTCTCCTCCCGGGGATTCTCAGCCGGCATCCTGGTATAAATCGCGAAGCTACAGCAGTCCCAGTTACGGTAGCGCGCTCCACTGCCATCCTGAAGCATCTCGTCGTTGATATCGAAGCAGTAGCACGTAGGACAAAGAAAAGTGCAGATTCCGCAACTCACGCATTTGGCCGAGACTTCCTCCCAGAACTCCCGATCGTTAAACACAAGTGGTAGCCGCCTGCTAATCTCAGCGGTATCGATCTTCCTGCTCACCTTGGCGTTGGCGGATTCCCTGGCCGCTGCGGCCTCCTTCTCATCCTTCTCGGTTGCTTCGATAACACCCTTCGCTCCCGCTAATATCCCTCTGCCCTTTTCGGTGACCTCCTCTATCAGAAAAGCGTCTCCAATATCAATCAGCATGATATCGACATCCATCGCATCGGCCGGGCCAAAGCCTAGCGAGGTGCAGAAACAACTGTCATAAGGACTGGTACAGGCCATACCGACCAGCACAGTGTTCTCACGGCGGCTGAGATAGTATTTATCATCATAGGCATCTTTGAATACCATATCGATGATGCCTATCGCCCTGGC
This sequence comes from Dehalococcoidia bacterium, assembly GCA_030610855.1. Classification (GTDB taxonomy): domain Bacteria; phylum Chloroflexota; class Dehalococcoidia; order GIF9; family AB-539-J10; genus RBG-13-51-36. Next base: position 17,666 of record JAUWQY010000011.1, on the reverse strand, counting down.
ATCGCAGGGATGGATGCCGAAGAGAAGCTGCTTAGGAGGTTCGCCGTCTGTCGGTTCCACTACATAGCTACCCTCCTCTTTACGAAACCCGAACATCTTCTCCATGCCGGGGAGGAATTTCTCCTTGGGAGGGACAGCCGTATTACGGTTGCGGTTAAGGAAAGCCGTATCCTGCCCGTCCCAGACCTCCATCTGCGACACACCGCTGGCTTTCGATGGCACGAACACCGCAAACTCCTTCTGCCATTTTTCAAGCAATTCGGGAATGCTCTGTTTCTTAATCTTCTTCATGTATCTACCGCATCAAGTCTTCGAGTTCGTCGGGTTGATAAGCTGCCATCAGCGGCGGAGCATCTTTGTCCGTGCCTGCCCGGTATTGAAATAGTTCGTCCACAATCTCTTCCATCTTCTTTGTGAGACTTCCCAGCGGGATATTCGCAGGGCAAATACGCTCACATTCGCCGCAATTGGTACAACGGCCGGCAACATGCATCATCCTTACTACTTGAAAGATGAGGTTATCCTGCCACTTCGGCAACGGTGATATCCATCGTGGTTCGGTTTCCTCCACAAAGCAACGATCGCAGAAGCAGGCTGGACAGACCTGGCGGCAACCGTAGCACCGGATACAACGGGAGAACTCTTTCTTCCAGAACTCCCAGCGCTGCGCCGGAGCCATCGCCTCCATCTCTCTAATCCTGTCTTGGCCGAGCTCTTTGCCGCCAACGATGGGTTCGATCTCCCCAATGAGCATATCGCATTCCTTGAAATCGGAGGGATCACAGCCAAGACAAGAATCAGCCAGCACTTCCTTGGCCGAGAACTTCTGGGTGCTCCCGGCGAAGGTGATGGCCGCCTTTTCTCCCTGCCAGACGATATCATCAACCTCATCCCGATCCAGACCGGTCAGTTTTTCCACTTTGGCCAGGTCGATGACGCCGCCACAGGGGGCACCGATAACGAAGACATCCTTGCGAGCAATCTGTCTGTCCTGGATAAGGCTGATGATAGAGCGGGCGTCGCATCCTTTAGCAACAATGCCCACTTTGCCGCACAAATCGCGCAGGAAAACGCTGAGGTTACTGTGAGTGAAGGGATTGATAACCAATCGGTCAACGTCAGCTTTGTTGCTGGTTATCAGCGGAGTGGTCGAGAATTTGAGGCTCCCAGCCTCATAGCCGACAATACGGTCGATCGTTCCCTTCTCCAGAAGCTCGCGGACTGCGTCTCGTAGTTTCTTTTCTATCTCTCTAGTCATTGAATAATCGATTGGGGCTTATTCTCTTCAGATCAGCCGTTACTTCGGTAACCACCTCGGCAAATCTGCTTCCTTCCGAGGCAGAACACCAGCTGACCTGTATACGTTCGGGTTCGATTCCCATATACTCCATGAATTTCATGGTGATAGACAGCCGACGGCGGGTACGGTAGTTGCCGGTCAGATAGTGGCAATCACCCGGATGGCAACCAAGCACCAGCACCCCGTCAGCGCCAACACGAAGCGCCTTGAGGACAAAAACGGGATTCACTCTACCGCTACACATCACTCTGATTATTCTCAGGTTGGCAGGGTACTGCATTCTTGATGTACCGGCCAGGTCAGCACCCGCATATGAACACCAGTTGCAGCAGAAAGCTACTATCTTTGGTTCAGAGTTGTTCATCTATCATCCCAGTGAACAAAAAGGGTGGTTCGAGCCCACCCTTGCTTGCCAGCCTGACAACATGACGCCGACAGCATAGCACATACACCGAGAAGAGGCAAGCGTTCCTAGCTGGCATTTTTACCGTGCCCTTCATCTTCTGCCAATCCAGATTACCGAACGCCCCGCTCAGTTGCCCCCCTTTAAGTAGATGTCAATTGAGATAGCTGCTCGCCGTGCTGCTCCCATGGCGCTGATAACGGTAGCTGCCCCAGTAGCCATATCTCCGCCACACCAGACTCTCTCTTTGCTTGTTCTACCGGTGGCCTCATCGGTCAGTACGGTGCCCCACTTAGTGAGTTCAAGCCCTTTGGTCGTTGAGGGAATGATGGGATTAGGCCTTGTGCCCAGAGCGGGAATCGCGGTATCTATCTCCATCATGAACTCAGAGTCCGGCTTTCGGATAGGCCGTCGCCGACCACTAGCATCAGGCTCACCCAGTTCCATTTCATGTAACTGCACCGCCCTGACTATACTTCGTTGATCACCAAGAAACCTGCTCGGATTGGTCAAAAGCTTGAAAATGACTCCCTCCTCTTCAGCATTTTCCCTCTCTTCAAGTCTGGCAGGCATCTCCGTCCTGGAGCGCCGATAGACAATGTATACTTCTTCTGCCCCAAGTCTCAGTGCACATCTTGAGGCATCCATAGCTACGTTTCCGGCACCGAACACTGCCACCCGTTTTCCCACCTGTATCGGAGTATCATACTGAGGAAAGAGATATGCTTTCATCAGGTTTGTCCGAGTAAGGAACTCGTTGGCAGAGTATATGCCGCTCAGGTTCTCCCCGGGTATATCCAGGAACATTGGCGCCCCGGCCCCGGGAGCCAAGAAGACAGCATCAAATCCGTTTTCCAGAAGCTCATCGACGGTAGCTATTTTGCCGATCACATGGTTGAGTCTGATTTCCACGCCCAGTGATTTGACATAATCAACCTCACCCTGAACGATCGTCTTGGGCAACCTGAACTCGGGGATGCCATACATGAGTACTCCACCAGCAACATGAAGTGCCTCAAAGATAACGGCTTCATATCCCAACCTGGCCAGGTCGGCGGCGCAGGTTAGTCCTGCCGGACCGGAACCGACAACGGCCACCCTCCTGCCATTGCAGTTCACCCCCTCCTCTCCTCGTCTAATAGCTTCCGGGTGAGCTATTTCCCAATCAGCTACATAGCGCTCCAGCCTGCCGATAGCAATGGGCGCATCCTTCTTGGCCAGGTTACAGGTCAGCTCGCACTGTGTTTCCTGAGGGCAAACACGACCGCAGATTCCGGGCAGGCTGTTCTTGCTCTTGAGTATCCTTACCGCCTCAGGCATATCGCCATTCTGTATTGCCTTTATGAACCCGGGAATGTCTACATAAACCGGGCAACCGTCCTTGCAGCCGGGTTTCTTGCAGTCAATGCAACGACTGGCTTCTTCAAGAGCCTGCTCTTCGGCATATCCCAGGGCTACTTCACTGAAGTTCTCTCTTCTCGCTTCCGGAGCCTGCTTCGGTATCGGCACACGATTCAAATTCAGTTTTGGTTTTTCCGTCATTTTCACACCACAGAGACCCGCCCGGGCAGTTCCGATAATTCGGCGATCCGACGCAATTTATCAAGTTGCCATAGATCAAATGCGAGCGCCTCTTCTCTCAAATAAGCTCGTTTCCGCTTGACGAGGAGTCCCCAGTCCACCGAATGGCCATCGAATTCAGGACCATCAACACAGGTAAACTTCGTTTCGCCACCCACAGAGACCCGGCAGCAGCCGCACATGCCTGTACCATCAACCATTATCGGAGTGAGACCAACAATCGTCTTGACCCCAAACGGCTTTGTCGCCTGTGAACATTCCATCATCATAAATACGCGCCCGAACGCAAAGACCCTGTCAACCTTGTTCCCCGATTTCAGGTGCTTTGTGAGGAACTCGCTCGCCCGCCTGTATTCCCCGCGACTCCCATCTCCCAGAACCACGTGTGTCTCATCGCTCACGCTCTTCAACCTATCCTCCCAGAATAGAAAGGCCTCGTCTTTTGCTTCCATGACTGACGTGACCTTGTTGCCTTTCTTCTTGAGAGCCTTGATCAGCGGTATCATGGGACCGACACCAAATGTGCTACAGACACACAGAGTGTCGCCGTAGGATTCGATTTCCGTGGGCCTACCCAGGGGGCCCACTATATCCCTAATACAGTCGCCCTCTCCAAGAGCGGAGAGTTTCATCGTGCTTCTGCCCATGATAAGAAAGAGGACTTCGAGCGTCCCTGCCTTCTTATCCCAACCAGCGAGCGACAAAGGGAACCTCTCCCCAACCTCATCCACCCGCAATATTACGAACTGCCCCGGTTCAGCCTTGCGGGCAATCTCCGGAGCCTCTGCTTTAAGGTAAACTGTGTTGGGTACAAGAACCTCCTTCTTCACTATTTTGTACATTATCAGCCTCCAGAACTCTGCTTCTTGACCCTGAGATACTAGACTACTCTTATGCTAAAGCACCCGCCACAAGGTTCGCCAGGTCCACTACCTCGATGTCTATATCAGGGCCCTTTTCCTCACTCCTGTTATTCATGGCACATTCAAAGTGCACCTGGCACTTCGGGCAGCTAGTCACCAGGATTTCAGCACCACTGGCTTCTGCTTCGCGCAATCGATCCACCCTCATCTCATGAGAGTACAGACCGCAGTTGGTGAAAGCGCTCGTCCCGCAGCAAAGAGCGCATTCTCTATTCTTCTCCATCTCGATCAACTCTAACCCGGGAATAGCCTCAAGCACTTTTCTCGGCGAGTCATAGACGCCCAGATGTCTCCCTAATCGGCATGGGTCCTGGTAAGTTACCTTCTTGCTGAACTCCTTGAATTTCAATTCCCCCTTCTCTATCTTCTCGGCTGCAAACTCGGAAATATGCTGCAATTCACAGCCAAGTTCAAACCCGTGCGCAGGATAGTCCAGCTTAAGTGTCCGATAACCCTCAGGACACGAGAATACGATTTTCTTTGTTCCGGCCTCTTTGATTAGCTTTGTATTGTGCCCGGCCAGCCTCTGAAAGGTCTCTGTATCGCCAGTCCACAGCGCATCGTGTCCGCAGCATTTTTCATCCGCAAGTAACATGGGCTCCACTCCCGAACTGTTGAGTATCTTCAGACTTGCCTCTGTGATGTCGAGTGCTCTCACCCCCAGATACCCGAAAATAGGTTCAAAATAAGGGGTGCACCCGACGAAGAACATTGTATCGCTCTGGTCAGAGACTTTGTATTTCCCAGTAAGCCATCCCAGTCTCTTCTGCTTATAAGGGGACCTTGACATGAGCCGTGTGACGGAGTGCAGGAAGCCACCGTGAGCCGGACAGCCATACTCACCACTCCGAAAGGCCATCTCTCTAGTCCTCCGCATGAAAGCCGGATAGTCAACGTCACTGGGACATCTCAGAGAGCAGGCATAACAAGCAAGACAAGAGAAGAGCTTCTTATCATGAATATTCTCACTTCCCAACCCCAACACAGCGTTCTCAATCATAGCTCGCGGAGAGTAGGACGGATCATACCTGGCCACGGGACATATGCTGGTGCATTTGCTACACTCCAGACAGTAGTAAGCCTTGGTTTCCTGAAGCATGTCCTCTAGCGCGAGAGCAGGTCTTGCTCGGTCAGCTGATCGAGATTCCTTGAAGGGCGAAGGGCCCAATTCCTTGAGCTCGTTTACCATGTCTTTGATAGTCTGGGCAAATACCGGTCCTTCCGACGTGGCTATCCACTTAAGCCTTACCCTTTGGCTCTCAACACCGAGGATGCTGACCACCTTGCTGACCATCTGGAACCTCTCGTCCGCCTTTAAGTTGCCCGAAATATAGTGACAGTCTCCAGGATGACAACCGGCCACCAAAACGCCGTCAGCCCCATTCTCAAGCGCCAGGGAAATATGCTCGGGAGCCACCATGCCGCTGCACATAACCCTTATGATTCTTACATTGGGAGGGTACTGGATACGGCTTGTGCCAGCTATATCTGCTGCCGCATACGTGCACCAGTTGCAGGCAAAAGCGATAATACGAGGTTCAAATTCAGCCATTTTCTACCGCAGTCAGCGCCTCGATCATGGTAGCTATCTCATCACGGGTGAAGTGCTTTATGGACATCGCTCCGCTAGGACAGGCCACAGCACAGACACCGCACCCCTTGCACAACGCCTCATTTACTGTGGATACCCTCTTCCCATCTTTGAGCACCACCCTGGGAGCCTGAAATTCACAGATTTCCTCGCATATTCCACAGCCATGGCATAGAGTCTCATCCACACAGGATATTGCGGCCTCAGTTGTAACACTGCCTTTATCTATTAGTTCCAGCGCAGCCGCAGCCGCGGCCCTCCCGTGAGATACAGAGTCAGGAATGTCCTTGGGAAACTGGCAGCAACCCGCGATGAATATCCCGTCTACGGCTGTAGCTTGAGGCTCAAGCTTGGCATGACGTTCCAGAAAGAAACCAGTCGCTTTCTGAGTGATGGAGAACTTCCTGGCGACATCCGTAGCATCAGACCGGGGTATCATGGCGGGACATAGAATAACCATATCCACGGGGATGCGCATCATCTTCCCCAGTAGGGTATCCTCGGCTATCACGACCAGTTTTCCCTTCTCTTCCTCCGTAATGGCCCTATCAGTCACATTAGCTACCTTACCTTTTATGAAGATGACACCTTCCTCGGAAACACGCTTATAGAACTCCTCATAACCATCCCCCGTGCAGCGCATATCGATATACAGTCCATAGACATCGGCATTTGTTTTCTCCTTGAGATGATGAGCGTGTTTCAGTGCATACATGCAGCAGATTCTGGAGCAGTACTCACAGTAGTTCTTATCGCGGCTGCCAACGCAATGAATGATAGCCGCGCTCCGGGGTGTTTTCCCATCTTTAAGCCGGATTGTCCCCGAAGTCGGTCCCGAGGCACAGGTCATCCTCTCAAATTCAAGAGCGGTGATGACGTTATCGTATTTCCGGTAGCCATATTGAGGTATCTGACTCGGGTCGAAAACATCATATCCTGTAGCGAGGATAATGGCACCTGCTTCTAACTCAACGATCTGGTCCCTCTGCTCGAAATCTATGGCCCCAGCGTCACAGAACTTGATACAGGCGCCGCATTTCTTTCCCTCCGACTGGATATAGACACAGTGGTCTTTGTCTATTGTGGCGATATTGGGAATGGCTTGAGCAAAAGGAATATAAACGGCCCCCCTCTTTCCCAGGCCCACTTCGAACTCGCTTGGCACCTTCCAGGGGCATTTTTGCTCACAAATACCGCATCCAATACACTTGTCTTCATCCACATATCTCGCCTTCTTCCTTACTTTTACCTTGAAGTTGCCCACAGACCCCGATACCTCCTCCACCTCGCTATAAGCCAGAAGCTCGATATTGGGATGATGCCCTACTTCGCTCATCTTAGGGGTCATAATACATTCAGAGCAATCAAGGGTGGGAAAAGTAGTATCGAGTTGAATCATATGCCCGCCAATTGATGCCTCTTTCTCCACTAAGTACACCTTGTGGCCCCCGTTGGCTATCTTCAGGGCCGCCTCTATACCGGCAATGCCGGCACCCACAACCAGAGTGTTAGGATTGACCGGTACCTCTCTAACCTCCAGAGGCTCATGATAGTGAACACGTTGCACAGCAGCCCGAAGCAGGTCCTTGGCTTTCTGGGTAGCCTGCTCCTTATCGGCATGCACCCATGAACAATGCTCCCTGATATTGGCATGCTCATATAGATAAGGGTTCAAACCGGCAGCCTGACAAGCTTTGCGGAAGGTATGTTCATGCATTCTTGGCGAACAAGAGGCGACGACGACCCGATTGAGCCCCAGTTCCTTGATATCATTCTTAAGAAGGTCCTGCCCGGGATCCGAGCATAGATACCGATAGTCACGGGAGACCACTACGTTAGGCAACGCAGCAGCATATTGCGCTAGCTCTTCCACGTCAACCGTGCCGGCGATGTTCAGCCCACAGTGACAGATGTAGACTCCGATCCTCTTCTCATCTTCCATATGCACAGTCGCTTTCTAGTTACGTCCGCCGGCATAATCTCGCACAAGATTCCTCTCCGTTGAGGGAGGGTTCAGGGTTAGTGTTGGGGTGCACTCCGCCAACTCCCCTCTGATTTCCACCTACCGGGGAAGGAGAACCAATCTGATTCATGCAGTCAACTATGGGGCAGTAAGTACCTGGTCGTAGACAAACCGAAGATAACTCAGTAACCGCCTGTTCCGGAACCATGGTAATCGGCATTAGTCGTCATAATTCCCTTAGCCAAATAGAGCTTCTACCTGTGCTAGAATCTGCTCATCAGTGAAGTGGTGCATGGTGATAGCTCCTGAGCGGCAGGCAGCACAACACGTGCCGCAGCCTTTACACACCGCTTCATTGACGTGGGACACCATCCTGTCACGTTTGAGCTGAAGCTCAATAGCCTGAAAGGGACACAGGAGTTCGCAAAGCCCACAGCCTGTGCATTCAACCTCATTAACAGACGCGTTTATCGCCTCAGCCTTGACATAGCCCATTCTCAGTGGGCCGGCCGCCTTGGCAGCAGCCGCATACGCTTGCGAAACTCCCTCAGTTACATCTGTAGGCCAGCGTGCTGAGCCACAGACATAGACTCCGTCCATGGCAAACTCCACAGGACGGAGCTTCAGGTGTGCCTCCAGAAAAAAACCGAACTCGTCCAAGGAGACCTTAAGCATCTTGGAGATGTTCTGACTATCCTCGGCGGGGATTAGGGGAGTAGTCAAAACAAGCATATCGCAGGGGAGTTCTATTTCCCTTCTCCATAATTCATGGTACACTCTTATCCTTTCGACCTTTCCCTCGCCGATGACTTCGGGAGGCCTTTCTAAGCTATACCTGATGAATCTGACCCCCAGTTCCATGGCTTTTCGATAGTATCTCTCGAAATCCACACCATACGTCATGAGGTCTCGATGCAATATCCAGACCTTCGCCTTTGGATTTGATTCCTTAATGAGGGAGGCATTCTTTATTGCCGTCATGCAGCAGATTCTACCGCAGTAGGTTCTCTCAGGAACACGAGCGCCGACACAATTCACCATTACAATATTCTCGCCCACGGGCTCGCCTCTCTTCATGTGATCCTCAAGCTCAAGCTGAGTGAGTACATTAGTCATCTTCCCATAGCCATACTGACCCGTCGGTCTTAACGATTCAGCTCCGATGGCTACTATAATAGTACCCACGTTGAATTTGCACTCCTCTCCCTTCTCATCCACATTGACATCGAAGTTGCCTATAAATCCGGTTACCTCTTTGGCCTTAGATGAAAGATGAGTGTAAATCTTGGGATGGCTTTTGACCTGTTCAACAAGCGTCTTGATCAGTTTCTCTGCTTCCTCGCTTGTTTGAAAGAGCTTGTTGATACTGCGAAGAGTCCCCCCGAGCTCTGATTCCTTCTCCACCAGATGAACGTCGAAATCCTGTCTGGCCAAGTTCAAAGCTGCCTCCATCCCGACAACTCCCCCTCCAATCACCAGGGCAGCAGGAGTCACCTTTATCTCAATCTCTTGCAGCGGCTCCAGCAACCTGGCCTTGGCTATTCCCATTCTTATGAGGTCTCCGGCCTTTTCCGTAGCTTTCTCAGGCTCACGCATATGCACCCAAGAGCATTGGTCTCTTATGTTAACAAACTCGAAGAGGTATTTGTTCAGGCCCGCCTCTTCGCAGGCAGCTCGGAAGAGCTGCTCATGGGTTCTGGGGGTACAGGAAGCTACTACGACCCGGTTTAGATTGTGCTCCTTGATCGCTTTCTTTATCGCTGAAATCCCTTCCTCGGAGCAGGTAAACAGGTTGCGCTCGGCATGCACTACATTTGGTAGCTTCTTGGCATATTCGACAAGGTCCGGAACCTTCACATATGCCCCGATATTGATGCCGCAATGGCAGACAAAAACACCTACGCGAGGTTCTTCCACTTTACTTGCCTCCTGCTATCGCTTCAGCTGCCCTGCCTGCTGCCCCCGAGGCCTGAGTTACTGAATCCGGGATATCGCGGGGACTATGGACATAGCCACAGGCAAATATGCCAGGCCTTGTAGTATCCAGCGGCCGAAGCAACTTGTCGGGAGTCTTTACAAAGCCTTCTTCATCTAACTCTACACCTAGTGTTCTTGCCAGTTCTTCGCTGATTTGAGGCACCATGGCCTGGGCAAGAACCACTAGTTCTGCCTCAAACTTCTTCACTTCTCCGCTCGTAGTTTCCTCATACCAGATAATCGGGTTCTCATTTTCAGGGTTAACCTCAATCCTGCCCGGCCGCCCCCTGATATACGTGACATTGTAGTCTTTCTTCGCCCTCAGAATGTACTCCTGAAATCTCTTACCTACAGCTCTCATATCCATGTAGAATATAGTCGATTTTGTCCCTGGACGATGCTCGTAGGCAAGCATCGCCTCCTTGGTGGCATGCATGCAGCAGACGCTGGAACAATAAACCTTATGCCTGTGATCCCGAGAGCCGACACATTGGATAAAAGCTATATTCTCAGGTATCCTGCCATCCGAAGCTCGCCTCAATTCTCCCATAGTGGGGCCGGATGCCGCAGTCAATCTCTCGAATTCCATGGCAGTAATCACGTTCTTGATCTTTCCATAGCCGTACTCAGTTAGTGGTGAGATATCGTATAGGCCGAGTCCCGTAGCGACTATTATCGCGCTTACGTCGAGTTCAATGGTCTCATCCTTCATCGTATAGACTATCGCATCCGGCTCACATCGCCGTTCACATTCACGGCATTCAATACATCCTTCTATTTGTCCGGCAAGACAGCGTGAAGCTTCCTCTCTGCCTTCCTCTACCGAGTATCCCAGAGCCACTTCACGGAAGTCCTGCACCCTCTTCTTAACGGGCTCCTCCCTCACCTTCACCCTGTCTCTAGCAGGAAAGCGCTTCTTGCGGTCTTCTATCTCTTCCTTCGAAAACTTCTCCGGTTCCTTTGCCGGTTCCTCAGGTTCAAGAGCTTGTCCGTTCAAGTATTGGTCGATAGATCGAGCTGCCTTCTTCCCTGCCGCAATAGCATCGATCACGTAAGCTGGTCCGGTAACTACATCGCCGCCGGCAAATAACCCTTCAACGTTGGTGGCCCCGGTCTTAGGATCGGTTTCTATCGTGCCTCTCTTGGAAAGCGAAACTCCTAACTCCTCAACGAAATCTGTTTCCGCCACTTGTCCCAAGGCAGCAATCACCGTATCCACCGGAATGGTGAATTCAGAACCTTCGATGGGGATAGGTCGGGGACGACCGCTGGCATCTGGCTCCCCGAGTTTCATCCGCACACACTCCATACCGGCCAGCTTCTTGTTCCTGGCAGAGAAGCCGATCGGAGTAGTCAAGAACTCGATCTTTATCCCTTCCTTTTCTGCTGCCGTTACTTCCTCCGCGGAGGCAGGCATCTCAGCGCGCGAACGACGATAAACGATGGTTACTTCTTTTGCTCCCAGTCGCATTGCCGTGCAGGCACAGTCGATAGCCGTATTTCCGCCGCCGATCACCGCCACCTGCTTTCCAACATTCACCTTCTGCCCGAGACTTGCCGCACGGAGAAATCCTATCCCCTCCATTACTCCGGGAATATCCTCTCCCTCCACTCCCAGCCGCATGCCGCCGTGTGCTCCAACAGCAAGGAAGACGGCATCGTAGTCTTCCTTCAGTTTCTTGAGGGTAATATCCCTGCCAACTTGCACGCCGGTCTTTATATCCACGCCAAGCTTTTCAATGTAGCCTATTTCCTGGCGCAGAATGCCGTTGGGAAGGCGATACTCAGGTATGCCAACACGAAGCATACCTCCGGGTTCGGGAAGGGCTTCCAGAACCGTCACACTGTGACCCTTCAGGGCCAGATCATTGGCAGCCGCAAGACCGGCAGGGCCTGCACCTATGACCGCTACTTTCTTGTCCGTCTTCGCAACCACCGGCACTTCCAGTTCTTCGATATTCCACTGATCGGAGGGAACCCTCTTCAGGTCGCGGATACACAGCGGCTCATCTAGTTCTCCGCGATTACAGGCCTTTTCACAAGGTGCATAGCATACCCGCCCGACAACGGCGGGGAAAGGATTCGTCTCCCTGATGAGCTTATACGCCGCTTTGAACTCCCCCTCTGCAATGAGCTTGAGATATCCGGGCACATTGGTATGCACCGGGCAAGCGTCTATGCATGCCGCTTTACAGGGTCTATCTTCCCTCTTGTCTATCACACATTTCTTGGGAACAGCCTGAGCAAAGAATATGTAGATAGCTTTTCTTGTTCCCACCCCAACGTCGAATTCGTTTGGTATGGTGACGGGGCACCCTTCCACGCAGAGGCCACATCCCGTGCATTTGTCCCAATCAACAAAAGCTGGTTTCTTCCTTATCTTGACTTCGAACTTGCCCACCTCACCGGAGACCTTTTCCACCTCAGAATAAGTGAGGAGATCAATATTGGGATGCGAATTAGCCTCCATCATCTTGGGGGCAAGGATGCACATAGCGCAATCGTTGGTGGGAAACGTCTTGTCCAATTGCGCCATTCTGCCCCCGATGCTGGGTGCCTTTTCCACCAGATAGACCTGAAAGCCCATATTAGCCAGGTCAATTGAAGACTGCATCCCGGCTATGCCACCACCGACTACTAGTACGGATTTGCGTCCATTCTCACCGTTAGTCATTATTCCTCTCCAATGGCATCTGCTACCAGGTTTGCCAGATCCATAATCTCAATCTTCGGAGTTGGTCGATGCTCCTCCCCTTTGTCCGTCATGGCGCATCTAAAATGGGTCTGGCATTTAGGACAGGCAGTTATGAGCACGTCTGCTCCCGTGGCCGCGGCCTCAGATAACCTCTCAGCTCTCAGCAAATTGGAATACGAGTCGCAATTAGTAAAGGCACTGGTGCCGCAGCAAATGGACTCCCGTCCGCTGTGTTTCATCTCAATCAGTTCTATGCCAGGAATCGACTCAAGCACCTTCCGCGGGGCATCATAGACGCCTAAGTGCCTTCCTAACCTGCAAGGGTCCTGATAGGTGACCTTCTTCTTGATCTCCTTAAACTTCAGTCCGTTTTGCCCCATCTTCTCGGCCAAGAATTCAGAAAGATGCTGTACTTCACAACCCAGGTCGACATGGTTGGGGTAGTCCAGTTTGAATGTGCGATAACCCTCGGGACAGGAAAAGACTATCTTCTTGACCTTTGCCTCCTTGATCTGTGTGGCATTGTGCTCAGCCAGTCTCTTAAATGTCTCGACGTCGCCAGTCCAGAGTGCATCATGACCGCAGCACCGCTCATTAGGAAGTAGCTTGGGCTCGATTCCCAACAGGTTCATGATCTTGAGGCTCGCCCTGATTATGTCGAGAGCACTGAACTCCAGGTCCTCAAAGATGGGCTCGAAATAGGGGGCACACCCCACCCAGAGAAGGACGTCACTGTCTTCTGAAACGCGGTACTCCTTGGAAAGCCATTCCAGTCTGTTCTGCTTGATAGCGGGGCTTGTCATGAGCCTCGCCAGAGACTGCAGTTGTCCGGAGTGAGCACAGATACCGTATTGCCCGTTGTCCTGCGCTATGCTCCTTGCTTCACGCACGAAGACGGGAAAGTCAACATCACTGGGACATTCCGGCTGGCAGGTATAGCAGGTCAGGCAGGAAAAGAGTTTCTTGTTCTGAACCAAGTCATCCTCAAAGCCCAGAAGGGCATGCTCAATAATCATCCGCGGAGAGAACCCTGAATCATATCTAGCGACGGGACATATGCTTGTGCACTTGCCGCACTCCAGGCAATAGTAAGTCTTGGTCTTCTGAATAATGTCCTCTAAGTTCACGCCAGAGCCTCCATCTTGACTTTGAGAGGTGAGGGACCCGACTTCTTGAGTTGCTCTACCATTTCCTTGATTACCCGAGCGAATACCACTCCTTCAGAGGTAGATATCATCTCGCGCCTCAAACGTTCATCTTCCAGACCGAGCACATGCAGCATCTTTCTCAGTTTGTCAACCGCGGCATCGCACTTCACAGGGCCGTCTATATAGTGACAATCGGTAAGATGACAACCCGCGATTAGAACGCCGTCGGCACCACCCTCAAAGGCCTTCAGCACGTATATAGGATTCACCATGCCACTGCACATCACCCGTACAATCCTGACATTCGCCGGATACTGAACGCGGCTTGTCCCAGCCAGGTCAGCAGCAGCATAGGTGCACCAATTGCAGCAAAAAGCAATGATTTGAGGTTCAAATCCAGCCATTATTACGCCTCCGTCAGAGCAGCAACTTGAGCCAGTATCTCATCCGGGGTGAAATGCCTTATTGTTATTGCTCCCGTGGGGCAGACCACGGCACACGCACCACATCCTTTGCATAAGGCTTCGTTTATGCTTGAGACCAGATTGCCGTCCTTGCTGATAACCTTGGGAGCAGAAAACGTACACACCTCTTCACAGCGTCCGCATCCGTGGCAGATAGCTTCATCGACAGTTGAGATAGCAGCCTCAAGTGTCACAGTACCCTTGCTTATCAGCGACAGGACTTTGGCGGCTGCTGCCTCGGCCTGCGCCACAGTATCAGGAATATCTCTTGGAGCTTCACAGCAGCCAGCGATAAAAATGCCGTCTGTCGGGGTGGCCACAGGATCGAGCTTGACATGCCTCTCAAGGAAGAAGCCATCCGCCCTACGATTAAGATTGAAGAGCCTGGCCACATTCTCGGCGTCGGAGCGTGCCTCCAGGGCAGAACACAGTATAACCATGTCCACCGGGACCCGTATCATCTTGCCGAGAAGAGTATCCTCACTGACCACAATCAGCTTGCCCTTCTCTTCATCGATCACGGCCTCGTCTGTAATCTTGGCCACCTTTCCCCGTATGAAATTCACCCCCTCCTCCGACACGCGCTTATAGAACTCTTCGTAGCCTTCTCCAAAGCAACGCATGTCAATATAGAATTCATATACTTCAGCATTGGCGAGTTCTTTTATCAAATGAGCATATTTGAGCCCATACATGCAGCATACTCTGGAGCAGTACTCATGATAGTTTTGGTCCCGGCTGCCCACACAGTGCACAATGGCCACACTTTCTGGCGGCCGACCGTCCTTCAACAGGATCTTTCCTTCAGTCGGGCCTGCGGCACAGGTTAGTCTCTCAAATTCAAGCCCGGTTAAGACGTTGGCGTATCTCTTGTATCCATATTGAGGTATCACCGACGAATCAAACTGGTCGTAGCCGGTAGCTACGATGATCGAGCCGACCTCCAGCTCGACGATCTGATCGGTCTGCTCGAAATCTATGGCCTTGGCCTCACATACCTGCTTGCATTCACCGCACTCAAAACATCCCTCCACCATTGAGGCCAAACAGCGCTCGGCTTCCTCCTGAGCTTCGTCGGGCGAGTAAGTCTGCTCAACTTCTTCAAAGCTATCGATCCGCTTCTCCGGCTCCAGTTTGCCCGCTCTCACCCTCTTTCGAGATGCAAAGCGCTGCTTGATTCTGGCGAGTTCCTCTTCGCTGAGCTTTTCCACCTTCCCGCCTTCCTCAATGCTTAGCTCCTCTCCTCTCAGGTATGCGTTTATGGAGCAAGCCGCCCTCTTACCGGTAGCTATTGCGCCAATAACATCAGCCGGACCCGAGACTACATCGCCCCCAGCGAACACGCCGTCAATGTTAGTTTGCAGAGTAACCGGGTCAACGGAGAGGGTCCCCCAGTCAGTGTAGGCTAGACCTTCGGGTAGCACGGCCTTATCCACGCTCTGGCCGATAGCCATGATCACATGGTCAACCTCTATCGTGAATTCAGAGCCCTTGACGGGTACGGGGCGTCGGCGACCGCTGGCATCAGGTTCGCCCATCTCCATACGAATACACTGAATCCCGGTGACCCCCTTATTGTCAGATAGTACTTTGACTGGCGCTGCCAGGAACTCAATCTTCACTCCTTCATGTTCCATCTCTTCAATCTCACTGGGGATAGCGGGCATCTCATCACGGCCGCGACGATAAACCACAGTTACATCTTCAACACCGAGGCGCCGGGCTACTCGAGCCGCATCAACAGCCGCATTACCGCCACCGATGACCGCCACTTTGCTTCCCAGGTCGACCTCAACGCCAAAGTTGACCTGCTTCAGGAAATCAAGGGCATGAAAGACTCCGGGGGCATTCTCACCCGGAATCCCCATCCTTTGACTCATGCCAGCACCCGTGCCCAGGAAAACGGCTTTGTAGCCCTGGTCGAAGATCTCACTGAGGTTTTTCACCGGGGTATTCGTCTTAATCTCTACACCCAAATCCTGTATATAGCTTATATCGTTACTGAGCATCTTTTTGGGCAGTCGGTATTCGGGGATACCCCAGCGCAGTAGACCTCCGGCCTCAGGGCCAGACTCAAACACCGTAACTGGATAGCCCTGCCTCACCAGATCGTAGGCACAGGCTAGACCGGCTGGACCGGAGCCGACAATGGCCACCTGTTCCTCTTTGGTCCTTTCCACCGGTACAGCCTTTCCCTTACCCATCTTCAGTTCCTGGTCGGCAGCAAAGCGTTTTAGCTCTCTGATGGCTATGTGTTCATCGAATTGCCCCCGGTTACAGGCCTCCTGACAAGGGGCATAGCAGACCCTACCGCATACCGCAGGTAGCGGATTGGTTCTTCTTATAACCTCGTAAGCCTCTTCGAATCTCCCTTCCTTGATCAAAGAGGCATAGCCCAGCACATTCATATGAATCGGGCAGGCTTCCTTGCAGGCTGCCTTGCAGGGCCTTTCCTCCCTCCGATCGATGGTG
Source organism: Dehalococcoidia bacterium (assembly GCA_030610855.1). GTDB lineage: Bacteria > Chloroflexota > Dehalococcoidia > GIF9 > AB-539-J10 > RBG-13-51-36. The sequence continues at coordinate 1,149 of JAUWQY010000011.1, read as the reverse complement.
GCAACATTGGGGATGGCTTGAGGAAACGGAATATAGGCCATTCCCCGCTCTGCCAGACCCATTTCATATTCACTACCTGTCCTGCGGGGACATTTCTCCTCGCAATCTCCGCAGCCGACGCATTTGTCCACGTCCACGTAACGCGCTTTCTTCCTCACCTTCACCTTGAAATCACCTATCGAGCCGGAGACCTCCTCCACCTCGCTATAGGCCAGGAGCTCGATAAAAGGATGATGCCCCACATCGGACATCTTCGGCGTGAGAATACACTCAGCACAGTCGAGAGTGGGAAACGTCCTGTCCAGCTGTGCCATACGCCCGCCAATACTGGGCTCCCTCTCTACCAGATACACCTTCTTCTGTCCATTGGCAATATCGAGCGACGCCTGCATCCCTGCAATCCCACCCCCAATAACCAACACGTTGGGATTAAGAGGCACCTCCCTGATCACCAGAGGCTCATGGTGATGAACTCGCATTACGGCCGCCCTCACCAAATCCTTCGCCTTATTGGTAGCCAGTTTCCTATCATCGTGGACCCAGGAACATTGCTCCCTGATGTTGGCATGCTCGTAGAGATAGGGATTCAGTCCTCCACTCTCAACAGTCTTGCGAAATGTGAGCTCATGCATTCTCGGGGAGCAGGAAGCGACCACAACGCGGTTCAGCGCAAGGTGCTTAATGTCGCTCCTGATGAGGTCCTGCCCCGGATCAGAACACATATACCTGTAGTGACGAGAGACTACTACGTTAGGCAGAGTGGCAGTGTACTTTGCTACGTCTTCCACATTCACCGTGCCAGCGATGTTCAGTCCGCAGTGGCAGATGTAAACGCCGATCCTTATCTCTTCCATGTCACTACTCCATCATCACATTGCCTGAGCAACAAGCTCAGCGATATCTTTAACCTGCATGGCCTCCGCCTTGCCCATGGAGAGCACGCTATCCCTGTAGTTAAGGGCGCAGTACGGGCAGGCCACGGCTATTATGTCGGCGCCCTTCTCAAGAGCCTGCTCCGTCCTGATGTCAGAGAACCTCTCTCCTTTAGGGGTGTCCATCCATATCCTACCTCCACCACCGCCACAACATAGGCCATCCTCCCGCGCATCGGGAAACTCTATCAGCTCCAGGCCGGGAATGCTCTTCAGA
>JAUWQY010000019.1 GCA_030610855.1 Dehalococcoidia bacterium | reverse complement strand
CGATGTTCTGGCCACCCTGGACGAAGTATGGAGATAGGGGGATTCGAACCCCCGACCTTCCCGATACAATCGGGACGCTCTTCCTGATTATGTGCGCAATCTGAGGACTTTTTCCATGTATTCGTGACTTTTCCATGATTTGATCTCTCGCTCTCTTTGTCTCGCTTCGGATAGGTTTTGGAAAGACTGGGAATACACGAGTTTCCAAGGACGATAGCTCTTTGTTGATTTGTTCTTCCCGTCATTATGCTGGGTCACTCTGCGCGATATGTCCTTTGTAGAACCGATATAGTACCGATTGCTCGATTCACTTAGAAGGACATATGCATAGAACATACTCATGAAATGGAGATAGGGGGATTCGAACCCCCGACCTCTGCGATGCGAACGCAGCGCTCTCCCAACTGAGCTATATCCCCTCGTTCAATTCTAGCAGCACCCAGATTACCGGTCAATCCGACCACTCCTTGCTCCTGCCTGACAACACTGCTATACTGAACGGAAGCTATGCCCTGTCAGATCATAATCGGCCTTGAGGTCCATGCTCAGTTACTAACCAGCAGTAAGATGTTCTGTGGCTGTAGCACCGCCTATGCCAGCGCCCCTCCCAACACTCATGTCTGTCCCATTTGCCTGGGCATGCCCGGCACCCTCCCTGTCATCAACGAGAAGGCCATTGAGTACACAGTGATGACTGCTCTGGCTCTGAACTGCACCATCCCCGAATACACCAGATTCGACCGCAAGAATTATAGTTACCCTGACCTGATGAAAGGTTACCAGATTTCTCAGCGTGCTAGCCCGATCGGAAAGGGAGGTTGGCTGGCTATCATCTCCAATGGCACCGAGAAGAGAATCCGTATCACGGACGTGCACCTGGAGGAAGATGTGGCTAAGTTGTGGCACCGAGGGGACTGCAGCCTGATAGACGTCAATCGCTCGGGGGTGCCATTGATGGAGATCGTCAGCGAGCCCGATATGAGCTCCCCCGAGGAAGCCCGGGACTACCTGGTTAAGTTGCGCAATATCCTGCGCTACCTGGGAGTGTGCACAGGCAATATGGAGGAGGGGAGCTTCAGATGCGATGCCAACATAAGCATCCGCCCGCCGGGTAATAGTGAGCCTTTGCCCAAGGTCGAGGTCAAAAACATGAATAGCTTCAGAGCGGTCTACCGGGCTCTGGAGTACGAATCGCGGCGACAAAACGAAGTGCTTGCCCAGGGGGGCAAGCTTGTGCAGGAAACCAGAGGCTGGATTGAGGAGGAAGGAACAACCGTGTCACAGAGGCTCAAGGAGCACGTTGACGATTATCGGTATTTTCCGGAACCCGATTTGCCTCCGCTCATTCCGGACAGAGCCTGGATAGAGGGAATCAGAGCAAAGCTGCCCGAATTGCCCGAGGCACGCCGGGACCGATTTATGACACAATACGGCCTCTCGCTGTACGATGCCAGCCTTCTTACCGGCTCGAGAGGCATGGCAGATTACTTCGAGAACTGCATGAACCTGATCGACCATGGCAAGGCGAAAACGGTGAGCAACTGGCTTCTGGGCGATTTCAGCCGGCTGCTCAATGCTACCAATACTGAAGTTGAAAGTGCTAGAATAACCCCCGAACATCTAAGCGGAGTGCTTTCCCTCGTGGAAAATGGTACTATAGGCGGGCCGGCTGCCAAGGCAGTATTTGATGAGATGTTCCATAGCGGCAAGAATGCCTGCGAGATCGTAACCGAGAAGAAACTCAGCCAGATTAGCGACGCCGATGAAATAAGGGAAGTGGTGAGACAAGTGATGGCCAACAACAGCGATGCCGTAGCAGATTACGGCTCGGGCAAACAGCAGGCTCTGACATTCATTATCGGACAGGTCATGAAAGCTACCAGAGGAAGGGCTAACCCGGGTGTAGTCAAGGAGATTATTCTACAAGAACTAGGAGGGAAATAGAGTGCTTACTTCTGTTTATGTCGCGCAGATATTAGTATCAATAGCCTTAGTGGCGGCTGTGCTGGTTCAGTTACGCGGCGGAGGCATAGGGGGTATCTTCGGGCAGGCCGATTCCGTCTATCGCACGCGACGAGGGATAGAAAGCACGCTGTTCAAGCTAACTATTGTCCTGATCACTTTGCTCGTCGTTTTTGCCGTTTTGGCCGCTACCCAGGCTTAGTATCCGTAGATGACTCCCATAATAACCCTGACCACCGATTTCGGATATGATGACGCCTACGTTGCTGCCGTGAAGGGCGCCGTCCTAAGCGTTAATCCTGAAGCGAGCATTATAGACATAACACACTCTATCGAGCCGCAGAACATCCTTCAGGCTGCCTTCATACTCAATGCTGCCTACCGCTACTTCCCAAAGCAAACAATTCATGTGGCTATTGTTGATCCCGGTGTTGGCAGTGAGCGCGAAGGGATAATACTGAAAACACCCTCGGCCTGCTTCGTGGCCCCCGATAACGGCATTCTCAGCTATGTGATCGATGATCTGTTTCCCATTGAGGGCCCTGTCACTCAATCTACTCGTGACCTGAGCAAAGTCGTCTTTAAGGCAGGGGTTGAGATCGTGGCCATTACCGACCCTCGCTTCTGGCGACGTCCGGTCAGTCCCACGTTCCACGGAAGGGACGTCTTTGCCCCGGTGGCTGCTGGCCTCTCTCTGGATATTTCAATCTATGAATTCGGAGGCAAGATTAATTCCTTGCATGTCCTCCCTGTTCCAAGGCCATCCCTGGACGCGGATGGTAATCTGATTGGCCGTGTCCTGCATATCGACCGCTTTGGTAACCTGATCACAAATGTCAGAAGCAGTGACCTGCCCCGAAAGGATGTTATGATTGAGGCAGCCGGGTGCTGTATTGAAGGCATCAGCAGTTACTACGCGCAGAAGAATGGGATAATGGCTCTTTTGGGCAGCACCGGCCATCTTGAGATATCGGTGACAAACGGGAGCGCCCGCGACTTCCTTGGGATGGAGGTGGGAGACGAGATAAGAGTGATTCCGGTCATACAGTGAGGAGGGATCAAGAATTCCAATCCAAATCACCACGCTGAGCGAAAATACTGCCGGCAGGCCAGATCTGCTTGCCGAATGGGGACTCAGTATCTTAATAGAAACAGATGACCACGTGGTTCTTCTTGATACGGGGGCCACTTTCTCGGCGGCTTACAATGCCATGGCTTTGGGAGTGGACTTATCACGAGTTGATAAGATTGTCATCAGCCATGGCCATTTTGATCACACGGGTGGTCTGATATACATGCTCAAAATGATGAAGACCAAGGTCGAGGTAATCGCCCACCCCGATATCTGGGCATCTAAATACGCCAGGCTTCCTGAACGGGAGGCAAGATACATCGGCGTGCCTTTCACCAGGGAAGCCGCGGAAGCTCTGGGAGGTTCTTTCAATTTAGCGAGAGAACCGGTGTGGATCAGCGAGAATATCGTTAGCAGCGGCGAGATACCTATGCTTAACGAATACGAAAAGATTGACTCCATTCTTTATGTCAAGGAGAAGGATGAATTCACACCGGATCCACTGCGGGATGACCAGGCTATTTTCCTCAAGTCTGAAAAGGGATTGATCATCATCCTGGGATGTGCCCATCGGGGAATAGTCAATACCATACGGCATGCCCAGAAGCTGACCGGGGTAGAGTCACTCTATGCCGTTATCGGTGGCACCCACCTTATTAGTGCTTCACAACAGCGGCTGGATTTGACCGTTGCCGAATTACTGAGTTTTGGCATACAGAGGTTAGGTGTATCTCACTGCACCGGCCTACCGGTATCTGCCCTTCTGGCCGAGAGGTTCGGCGAGACTTTCTTCTTCAATAATGCCGGCACGCGCATCACTATCTAAAAGGCTACTCCTCTGCCAGTTCCGGTAGCTTTTAGAGGCTCGCGACGACGACTGCCTGGCCCCGGGTGGTGACGACCCCACTCCTACGGTTCTAAGGAAACTCTAAATACCAATATCCAAATTGTAAACAATGAACAATGACAAAGCTCAAATGTTGAACAAAGCCCAAAGTCCAAATGATAAATACGAGTGGTTTTGGCATTCAGGCATTTGGATTTCAGCTGTCATTTGGATTTTGACATTTGGGCTTGTCCCGACTTTGCGGAGGATGCTCGATGAAATCGGCATTTACACCTTAGGAATCAGGATTTCGCGTTTAGCCGCAGGGATTGCGGCGCATTATTGGAATTGGCGGCACATCTTGTCCTATAATATGGCAAACGTGGATGAGGTCTTCTGGACATCGGTACGGCTTTTTAGGTTACGGTCATGATCTATCATGATTCCATGAGGTTGGCAGAACATCTCCACTGCTATCTATGGCAAGGCAGAGGAAACAACTGCAATGCCATCCTCTTGCCTGGCGTTCTGAGAGGTGAGCAACAGCATGTGCTGGTGGACCCTGGCCATGTCAGGAATGAACTCGGGGAGCCCTGTTTTGATTCACTGACTCAGGCCATGGCGAAGGACGGCTTCAAGGTCGAGGATATCGGTCTGGTGATCGGCACCCATTGCCATCCCGATCATATCGAAGCCACTGAATTGGTGGTGCAAAGAAGCGAAGCCTTGTTTGCATTGTCCAGTCAAGAGGATGCATTTTATGGCACGATGGGAAAGCTTTTCCTGCAAGCCTTGGGCGGTAAGCTGCCAGGGGCTGCCCCTTCCTTCTATCTCAAGGAGGGCGACCTATCTCTGGGGCCCCAAGATGGTAAGGTCACTATAGAGGTTTTCCTTACCCCGGGACACTCTCCCGGCTCCATTTCCCTCTATCTGGAACAGGACAGAGTGTTGATCACCGGTGATGTCGTCTTTGCCGGCAGCATAGGCAGGACCGACTTCCCTGGCGGCAGTGCCTCTCTGCTCCGGCAGAGTATTGACAGGCTTTCTCAGCTTGACGTGGAATACCTTGTTCCCGGGCATTGCACTCAAGCAGGTAGCGTAATCGCCGGCAAGGACAAGGTCAGGCGCAACTTCTACGCGGTCAAGATGTTTAGCTGAAATATCAAGGAACGTTTGATAAGAGACATTCTCTGCCACCCTGAGCGACAGCGAAGGGTCTAGGTTCTTCCTTGAGTCAGATTCTTCGCCCCGATGAATCGGGGCTCAGAACGACAACCTGGATTGGGGTCTGTTATGGAAATGGATGACAGGATCAAGTATGCCCTGGAGCACACCGAGCTAGTCCGGTCTCCGCGGCAGGAACTGGCCACCTTTGGCAGTTCCATCGTTGATTACTACGTTGTCACCGAACTGCTGGGAAACGTCAGTGTGGTGAGGGACGGAAAGGTCATTGCGGAAAGACCCAAGATCGTCACTCCGGCCTACCTGCTCAACGTCGAAGGCTTCAGCGAGCAGGCGACAAGGTACATAGCAATGCTGGCCAGGGAGCGCCCCCATGAGTCCGCCGTTTTCTATCGCTATAAGAATGAGCCCAAGGGGATGAACGTCATCTCCGAACCTATCAGGCAGGTGATAGACAAGCTCAGCAGCCAGATAGATGAGCAGCATAGCCCCTTAAGCACCATAATCAAGGGTGTGGAGGAAGTATGGGATGTGTCCTTGCTCATGTTCATCTACGAGCTTACTAACAGGTCGATGCGCACCAACATAGCCGAGCTTGATCGCAGGGGCCTTCTCGACATCGATGCCAGTGGGGTCCCTGGAGGTGCTCGAGATTATATTGAAGAGCTTTTCGAACAGGTAAGTCGCAACCTTTCGCGAGCCCCGGAGCTAGTAGTTGAGTTGCACCGCTGGGGTCTATTCCCGGAATACCAGGACCGTTTCTTCGCACTATTCAGGAGAAGATGAACTCCCTGCGAGTGTCACATCAGTCCCATATACCAGCTCAGCACATCGCTTCCCCAAAGCAATGTTATCATCGCAGCCAGCGCAAGGAAGGGGCCGAAGGGAAGCGTCTCCTTGAATGTTCTCTTCTTAGCTATCACCAAAGCCACGGCAACTACGCTGCCGAGGACAGCCCCAAGGATTATGGAGAACAGAACCAGAGGAAAGCCGACAGCTAAGCCGATCAAAGCGACGAGCTTAACATCTCCCCAACCCATGCCGCCGCGGGAGATTATGGCGATGACAAGGAACATGGCAAAGCCAACGCCTCCGCCCAGAGCAGCGTTGGCAACTCCGTTGACAACTATCCACCGGGTAAGCCACGGCTGGGGCACTAAGGCGAGAAGCAACGCCACAATCATGGCAGGATAGACCACCTTATTGAGGATGAGCTCGTGCTCCAGGTCAATGACGAAAACTACGATGAACAGACAGGCATAGAAGGCCACGATTCCCAGTTCCGGACTTAACCCGTAATGCCAGGAGAGGAAGGCGAATATCAGGCCGGCGGCAAGCTCCACCCAGAGCAACTTCCGGGATACGGCGGCCTGACAATACCGACAGCGACCGCGAAGCCTGAGATAGCTAAACACGGGGATGAGATCCTTTAAACCTAGCCTGTGCTGGCAAGCTTCGCAATGAGACGGCGGGCTCACAACGGACTCATTCCGGGGCAGACGGTCAATGCACACATTCAGGAAGCTGCCCATTACCAGACCGAAGAGCCCGAACAGCAACACGCCAAGTACTTCCACGGCGTCTATTGTTGGCACATTACGGATCTGAAGTCAATGGCCGAACCATCTGCCGCCAGGGATGCTAGGACACCGACGGACCGCCCAGGTATTCCTTGACTCTGCGCGCCAGCGCCGGGGTCATGCCTTTCGTTTGGCTTAGCTCCTCTATCGAAGCTTCCCTGATGGCTTCAACCGAGCCGAACTTGTCCAGCAAAGCCTTCTTGCGCCTGGGCCCGATGCCCGAAATGCCGTTCACTGCCGACGCAGCAAACTCCTTGCCGCGCAGTTTCCGGTGATAGCTTACAGCGAAGCGATGTGCTTCATCTCTGGCTCTCTGCAGAATATGGAGCGCGGGCGAATCCCTGGCTATGCGGACTGGCTCGGGTTCACCGGGAACGAACACCTCCTCATTTCCTTTCGCCAGGCTAACCATAGGGATGAAGTCCAGTCCTAGTTCCCGCCTCAATTCCAGGGCGGCATTAAGCTGCCCTCTGCCGCCATCGATGACGACAAGGTCGGGAGTGATTGCCCAGCTACCTCCACCCTTCAGGCCTCGCCCGAACCTGCGCCTCAGCGTCTCCCTGATCATGGCATAATCATCCGCGCCAGCTACCGTCTTGATGCGGAACCGACGATAATGCGCAGGCTTAGCTAGGCCCTTCTCCAGAACAATCATGCTGCCCGCAGCGGCAGTGCCCTGAAGATTGGAGATATCATAGCATTCTATTCTCAGCGGGATTCCAGGCAGACGAAGTCTGGTCTGCAACTCCCGTAAGCCGGCATCTATCACTTCTGCTCTCAGTTGCTTAACCCGTGCCATTGCCAGGCCACGGGCAGCATTCTCTGCCACACTATCGACCAGTTTCTTCTTAGCTCCCCGCTGTGGCACACGGAGCCTCACCCCACTCCCTCTCCGGTGTGTAAGCCATTGAGAAAGCGCTGCCGGCTCATCTACGGCATGCTGAAGCAGTATGAGTGGTGGTATACATACTGCTGAGGCATAGTACTGCTTGACAAAACTCGTTATTACTTCTCCGGGAGGCTCGTCACGGATGCCTTCCATAACAAAATGGTCCCGGCCGATAAGCTTATCATTGCGCACGAAAAAGACCTCGACGCAAGCTTGTGTTTCGTTTTGTGCCAGACCGATGATATCCTGATCCCCCTTCAGTGCCACGGCAATCCTCTGCCCCTCTATGACCTCCTCTATTGCTTTGATCTGGTCGCGCAGCAAAGCTGCTCTTTCGAACTGAAGCTGCCGCACTGCCTCCTTCATCCTCGTGTTCAACCCGCGGAGGACAAGCTCCTGTCTCCCCTGTAAGAACAACATGACCTGCTTTATTACGTCATGGTATTCCTGTTTTTCCACTGCGCCAACACACGGCCCAAGACAGCGGTGAATGTGATAATTGAGACAAGGTCGCTTATCTTTGCCTTCGATGTGTTTGTCGCAACTGCGAAAAGGAAATATCCTCTTTATCAACCTCAAAGTCCTGCGTACTGAACCGGCACTGGCAAAAGGGCCAAAGTACCTGGCTCCGTCTTTCTGAACCCGGCGGGTGATGTAAACCCGAGGCCAATCTTCGTTAACATCTATCCTGAGGTAGGGGAAGGTCTTATTATCTTTGAGGCGAATATTGTAGCGAGGCGTATATCTCTTGATCAGATTGCATTCCAGGATAAGCGCCTCCTGCTCCGAGTTGGTAACTACGAACTCGAAATCCTGTGTTTTCGCCGCCAGTTTCTGGATTTTGGCTGATTGGCTCGAGCGAGCACCGAAATAGCTCCGCACCCGACTGCGCAAGTTGGCAGCCTTACCGACGTAAATCACGTTACCTTCCTCGTCCTTAAAGAGGTAAACCCCAGGCTTTGCCGGCAGAGCTTCTAGCTGTTCTGATTCCATGGCGAATTCATTGTAGCAAGTGGCATGTACAGAGGCAAAGATGATGTCACTTGTGTTACAATCATGGTTAACCGTATAATAGGGCGTAGAATTCCTCTCCCTTGATGGGAGTTCCGACTAAATCGGGAAAGGTGAGGGTCGCATCCCCCTCCCATTGACCCGGTCCCGTAGGGAGCGGGACAACTGTTAGGAGCCTTATAGTTGAGTGCAACTGTGACGAACCTGGATATCGACACCTTCCTCCAATACCTGGCCAGGGAGAAAGGCTACTCTCAGAACACCGTAGCTGCTTACCGCAATGACCTGACTCAAATGGTAGCCTTTATTGCTGCGGAGCAGGCAAAGGACAGCATCAGATCATATGATGAGCTTCTGAAGAGCTATTTGCTTAACCTGAGGGAGAAGAGATATTCTGCGGCAACAACGGCTCGTAAGGTGGCGTCCGCCAGGTCATTCTTCAAATTCATGGTTGATTCGGGAAGGATGAGAGGGAATCCGACAGAGAATCTGCCCGCTCCTCACGTCAGCAGACACTCACTCAGGTTCTTGTCTTCGTCTGAATATGAAAGGCTGCTCGCCGAGGCAGCGAGACTGTCCACTCCGGAAGCCAGAAGAGATGTGATGATGCTGGAATTGCTCTATGCCACGGGCTTGCGTATCAGCGAATTGGTGTCATTGAACGTTGCAGACATCGATGTTGAGCAAAAGCGCGTGCATATCAACTCCGGAAGACAGGCTCCGTTTGACCGGGGTTTGAGCATGATCCTAGGGAATTTCCTTAGAAACGATAGGCTGGACTTGCTGTATGACGAAACAGAGCAGGCTCTGTTTCTCAACCGGCGTGGTAAGCGATTGACCCGGCAGGGGTTCTGGCAGATTGTCAAGGACTATGCCTCCCGGGCAGGTCTGGGGGGCAGGGTTACGCCACGGACCCTGCGTCACACCTTCGCAAGGCACAAGCTACAGGACGGAGCTGACCTCCGGCAACTCCAGCAACTTCTGGGCCATGCATACATCTCGAGCACAAGGGTCTATAGGCAATCTCCATCAAGGTGAGGATAATGGCAAAGAAATCACGACGCACCAAAGCTAAGTATCGATCGAGGGCGACAAAGCCAGTACAAGAAAGATCACCCCGGCCACCAGGGGCAGTGCCTGTTAACCTACAGAAGCCGGCCCGCCTATCACCTGCAGCCCAGGATTTCACCGGCCGCTATCAACACGTTATCCCGGAATTGAAACGTATCGGCATCATTGGCGGCGCTATGATTCTCGTCCTCATTATCCTGTCCTTTGTTCTTCCTTCTGTTCTTGATTGACGTCCCCGATCGATGAAAGCGGTGGATTTAGAGCGGTCTAGAGCTGTCTTGTTCAAATCTCTTGACCATGTCATCGCAGACAAGCGGGTAATCGAAGCTATGGAGCGCGTTCCGCGTGAAGCCTTTTTGCCACGGCACCTATACCATGCTGCTTATGACGATATCCCGTTGACCATTGGCTATGGGCAGACTATCTCGCAGCCATTCATTGTGGCCTTGATGGTGCAGGCTTTGGAGCTCAGGGGGGATGAGAAAGTGCTGGAACTGGGGACGGGCAGTGGTTACGAGGCGGCCATATTGGCGGAGATGGCTCAAAAGGTGATTACCGTAGAATGCATACCTGAGCTGACTCAGTCAGCTAAGGTCGTTCTCGATAAGCTCGGTTATTCCAACATTGAAGTTCACACGGCGGGCAGAACTTTGGGCTGGCCGGAGGGAGCGCCTTACGATGCCATTATAGTCTCTGCCGGTGCTCCCGCTGTGCCTCAAGTCCTTCTGGAGCAGTTGATCCGGAACGGTCGACTGGTCATCCCCGTAGGCTCTCGATGGCAGCAGGAATTGCTCAGGGTCACCAGGCTCAGGAAAGGGAGCCAGACTGAGAGACTGGGAGGTTGCTGTTTCGTGCCCCTTATCGGTGAAGGTGCCTGGGACAAATGAAAGGAGCAATCAGCGATAGAGATAGCACCGGCGCTCAAGGCGGAGAGGTATCAAAATCGTCTCATTGTGAGTTAAAACGGCGAACTGCCCCCGATTTCATCGGGGCAACTACAAGGACCTGGAGGTGAAGCGCCTTCAAAATGCCCAAAATCGAACGGCCAAAACGCCATAACAAGAAAAGGAGGAAAGCCAGGGCATGGAAATATCCGAAGCCATACGTCAGAGGAAGAGCATTCGGGCCTTCAAACCCGACCCCGTACCCCGCGGAACTCTCAAGGAGATAATGGAGTTAGCTCTACGCGCTCCGTCCTGGGCAAACACTCAGCCCTGGGAATTCGCAATAGTAACCGGGAAGACGCTGGAGGAAATAAGAGAGGCCTTTGTCGGAAAAGCTGAGGAGCACGGTAATCCCGATATTCCTCACCCTCGAGAGTTTCCCGAGCCTTACAACACCCGTCGCCGTGCTCTGGGGGTGAAGGTCTTCGAACTGAAGCGAATAGCCAGGGAGGATAAAGAGAGGCGGAAGTGGTGGCTCCTGCAGGGTTTGAGGCTGTTTGAAGCCCCTTGCGTCATCTATATCCTCATCGACCGCTCCTTCTGCCTGCAGGGCGATGGGCCGAACGTCTGGCCCATCTTTGACTGCGGTCTGGTGGCTGAGAACATTATGTTGCTTGCTCCCACGTACGGGCTGAGCACTATCGCTCAGATACAGGCCGTTGGCTACCCCGAAGTGCTGAGGAAAATACTCGGAATCCCCGATTCAAAGCTGATAGTGCTGGGGATAGCCATCGGTTACCCAGACTGGGATGATCCTATAAATCAACTGCAGTCCGAACGAGAACCATTGGATAGTATAAGCACCTGGTACGGCTTCGACTAGAATGCGGACGGGCTCGAAAGTGCCCCCAAGGGGATTCGAACCCCTGATCTTCAGCTTGAAAGGCTGATGTCCTGGGCCTCTAGACGATGGGGGCAACGCCAAGCATTTTACGGGTAACCAACCAAATGTGCAACTCCTGACCGGAACTGGAGTTGCCCAGTCCCCCGGGTTCGCTCTTTGTCATGGCGAGTCCCAGTTTATCGGGATCAAGCAATCTCATGGTAGAGCATGAAATTGTCGCGCTTCGCTTCCGATGACGCAGGTGGCGCGGGTGGGGACAAGCCCCGCCCTCACGGTATTGAAGTAATCTCAGAGCCCAAGCACCAAATCCCGAGCGTGAGCAGTTGGTCATGAGCGGGCAGTTCTCATCTTCCTCTTCTGAGAAGAAACAGGCAACGTTGATGCTGATGGCCAATCACTGACTACCGAATGCTCGTATCTAGGATCTGTTCGGGAACACAGAAGGGGGCAGCCTCACGCTGCCCCCTTCTCTTAGACCTTTGTTCTCTTCCGGCCTTGCCGCCCCGAGCAATCTCTAAGCTACTGCCGGCCCCGGGAAATCAACCCGGCAATCCCCTTGAGACTCCGCTCTTACTCATCGGCAACCGGGCGAAAACACTATGCCACTGTGAGAGTCATCACCCAACTGGGAGACCGATGCCTGGTGGTGGAAGGGGATCGCTGATGCCACCCGGTATTAGATCACCCCAATCGTCGAATACTCTGGCGCCTATCACATAGAAGACGTCTGCTACCGGTTTTATGTAGTCCTCGAAGCCCAAAGTGACTGCCAGCGGTTCGATAACGGTGACCACGTCGCCGACCGCAACCATGCTCCAGCCAGTCATGTCGGTCATCCAGGCAAGGTTAATCCCGGTCCAGTCGCCAACGCTGAACAGGACCCCGGCTATTTCAGCTGCCGTCACCGGAAGGCCGAAACCATCGATCGCAGCGGCCAGATCAGTCACAATGTCTCCTACTAGCGTGATGGCACTTCCCAGAATTCCGAACGGGGTCTTGGAGTACGCCCCCGGGTCAGCGGGGAAGTCCGCCCCTACGGCAACAGGCACCATAAACGTGACCATCAGGGCAAGTGCAACACCTATACTGATTAGCTTTTTCACCTAAACCTCCTTTACTATTTTCGACGATTTTCGGGAGTGTCTTGTCACCCCGAGTTCCCGGTCTCGCGATGACGAAAGGTATTCTTTACTAGGTAAGAGTTCTCCGATAAGCACCTCCTTCCTCGGCTTGTAGCCCACTTTCCTCTCCGATTCGCATGCCTGGGATAGGATAACCTTCACGGACCAAAGCCATGCTACCTAGATGTATTGCATATTAGTATATTGCACACCCGTTGACTTGTCAAGCCCTTTGACCGGGAGATCTCCTGAAAAATCGTGGCTAAACCGTGCCCTTCACTACAAACACCATAAACAACAATTCCGATCCCACTAATGCCCTTCCTATCAGCCATTTGGGACTGACATGGATTTCGCACTTGTTCCTCGACAAGCTCAGGACAGGCTCCCATTTCACCGCGTGACAAGAGACGATCTTGGTTGACATATCTTGACAAAGTAGGCATATTGTGTTTTAAATACACGAAGCCATTCAGGAATCGGTATGAAGAGTGTACAGACTGTCCTTGCAGCCGGGCTTGTTCTCTCGATGCTGCTATTTCCCCAGCTGGCTCTGGCAGAGGAAGTGCCGGAGTATTCTATCAAACCCATCCCTGAGTCCGGTTTCTACAACAGGACAATCCAGGTGTGGGCGACGGTGGATCAGGGGGGCCAATACTACGTATGCTGGGATGCCCGGTCGCTGGCTAGTGCTGTGGTAACAATCGATGCGTCTGCCTCTGGAAACTTCTCAGCCTCGTTTGCTGTCCCCGAGGCTAAGAGGGGTGAGCACACACTATATTTGACTGATGACCAGTTTGGTGAGTTAGCGGAGGCGGCTTTCAGTGTCGATCCTACCACTTGGTTAAACCCCAGAAGGGGGCCCGTGGGGACAGAGGTAACCATCAATGGCTATGGTTTCACCGCAAATGAGGCAAATATCCCCATCAAGTTCCACGGCAACCAGGTCAAGACAGCTACGGCCGATGCCAAGGGTAGCTGGGAAGCATCTTACATCATCACAAACATCCCCGCGGGCGACTATCTGTTTGAGGTCGGGCCCGATAGAGAACCGGGCGAAGAATGTATGATGTGCATGTGTTTCACAGTCACCCCCGAAATCAAGGTTACACCCGCCTCCGGTGTATCGGGCCAGATGATCGATGTCAGCGGCACAGGTTTTGCCAGCAACGAAAAGGCAATCAAGGTGGTCTTCGACGGCGAGACGGTGAAAGAGAACATCTCTGCCGATGCGAACGGATCCTGGAGCGTACAGATCACTGTCCCCCGTCGCGGGACCGGGACATACATCATTGATGCCTCTGGCTTCTCTACCTGGGGCCGCGATGTCCCCGACGTTACCTTCACGATTGAAACCGGGGTATCGGTTGCTCCGGCTTCAGCTCAGGTCGGTGACGAGATCACCGTTACCGGAAGCGGCTTCGCAGCCTGGGAAGGAGGCGTCAAAGTCACTCTTGATAACAGGCTTCTTGATACGGGTACTATCACAGTTGACAGACATGGCAGTTGGGAAGCGTCCTTTATCCTGCCGACCACCACCTATGGCCCGCATACTGTTGTTGCCTACGGTGATATAACCGAGGCTGCCGACGTCAAGAAGGCTACGCTCAACACCGTGGCCAGGATAGAGGTCACCCCGGTTGAAGGATCTCCTGGCGACTCTGTTACCGTGGCGGGTAGCGGTTTTCCCAGTAGTCAGACACTAACGGTGACGTTTGCCAACCGTGCTGTGCGAGAGAGTGTACGCTCCCTGGCAAACGGTAGTGTGAGCGCCATAGTTACCGTCCCGGCCAGCCCAGTGGGCAACCTGCTAGTGACGGCGACTGGCGGCGGGGCTCAAGCATCGGCTGATTTCGCGGTGAAGGCCAAGGTCCTGCCAACTCCGCAGCCTATCTCACCCGAAGAAGACAAGACACTGAGGTCGCGGGACATAACGTTTGAATGGGGGAGGATAACGGGCAGCAGCAATATCACTGTCACCTTTGCTCTTGAGATAATCGGGCCTGGCGGCTCCCACAGGATTTCAGATATTGAGGCGTTGAGCTACCAGATACCCAGAGATGAGGCTGATGAGGCTTTGCCGAAGGGGGATTACAGCTGGCGTGTCAAGGCTGTCGATGAGTTCGGAAACGAAAGCCTGTGGTCGAATCCTATTCCGTTCACAGTGTCCCCGATTCCGACTTTTGTATGGGTGATAATCGGTCTGGTAGTCTTTACCACTCTCATGGTCGTGGCCTATCGAGAGGGAAAATTCAAGGTAATAGAATAAGCTCAACCTGTTGGAGTCTTCTCCCGGGTCTGCGCCGGTGCTTGCAGCCCGGAAAGCTATTGAGTCTATCTGGTTGGGAGAAGAATTGATTATGGCTAATCGCGTGGTCTCGTGTTAGGTTCCTCAAGAAGAGCAAGGCGAGTCTTATGCGCCGCAACAAGGGAAGCGATGTCACATGGGATGTTTAATGCTCTTCGCATTACCAGCGTTTTTCATAGTAATTGGCGTATTCATGAGTACTCTGCTGGCCTCTCTGGTAGTTTTTGCCGCAACCATGGGTATATACATGAGTGTCTTTACAGGGTATTTTGTAGCTGTAGTGATGATACTATTTCTATAACAGATGATGTTAGGCGCCATCAAAGAGACCGGAGCGGATTCTCTCCGGCGTACCAGGGAGAGTAACACGATATGACCTGTTTCGCAGTAATCTTGCTGGCATGGATGATCTTCTTCGTCGGTACCGCACTGGCTATCGGGCTGATAACGATAGCTGCCGCGCTGATCATCATAGCCATAATCACGACCCTGGCATTCCTTCTTTTCACGTGGCGCATCATCTATCCCTGGCTGGTGCGCGTGGGAAGATGGTCATCTCAACTCAGAAACATCGCCTTTCTTTTTGCGCTGCTGGCCGGCGTTGTTGGCCTGTGGTATCTTCTCGGCCAGGCCGGCATCCAGCTTCCACTACTGGTTCTGTTGATCATAGCTATACCACTGGGGTTGCTCTTCATTCTGCTGCTTTTGCTGGCCATAGTGGTATGGTTAGTGAGATTATGGCGCTACAGCTGGCCTCCACTGAGAAATGTATTCTGGGACATTCATTTTCGTATTGTTGCCCTGGGCTGGAAGATGATTCTTGGCGTCCCGCTGGGTATCATCTGGTTCTTCTACCGCCCTCCCTTACGCTGGCTGGTAGCAGCTGTCCTCTTCTACCTCAGGGGGCTTTCAGCCGGAGTAGCCTGGTTCCTGTACAACCCGCCATTGAGGGACCTGATACGTGTCGGACTCTTCTTTGCCCGACTGATCGCTCGATTTACCGCCTGGATTCTATACAACCCACCGATACGCTGGCTTATGGACTTCGGAATCTTTTCCCTCAGGTTGGCAGCCCGCTTCACGAGCGGCCTAGTCTATGCTATTTGGTCGTGGTGGCCTATCGGTGGTGTGAGAGACGTGCTGGATAAAGGATTAACCGTTGAGAGTAAGTCCTATCAGGATTATAAGCAGGCCCATCACGACCGTAGCCCCGCCGCCTAGCAAGCCGGCAACATCCATATGACCGAATACCCGGCCAAATATCTCCCTGTTACGGGCAGCCTTTTGGCGCGCCAGTCCGCCTGACTCCTCAGCCAATTCCGGAGCCATCTCGGCAGGACCTCTGTCAAATATAGGCAATATCATCTTCTTCCACTCGCGAGACTCACGATAGACTACGGCAGCGATTACTATGCCCACAATCATGATGAAGACCCCCAGGATCAACACCATCATAGACAGAGTGGGGTCAGCTATGCTAAAACCAGTTATGGGGCCAGGGTCAGCTGTGTACATTTCTCTCCTCCTTTGTCCATTGAGTCTATCTCAGCTATGGTCAGAAGCATATCTTCCAGCAAATCGCCATTCTCGAATCTAGCGTAGCATGACGGCTACATGATGTCAATGGCTTGTACTCGCTCAGGTGATTAGTGACACTTCTTTCTTGTCATTGCGAAGAGCAGGATTCCTGGCTTACGCTTCGGAACAGGCTGTGCAATCTCGGCTCCCCACCCTGTCTTTGCGAGGAGCCGCAGGCGACGAAGCAATCTAGGCGGTGTTGTCCAGCGGGCGGGGATTGCCGCGTCCCGATTGCATCGGGACTCGCAATGACACGGAAGGTCATTACCCAATGTCACAAGCACATGAAGTGTCACCCATCTATCTGAACTAGATCATGGCTGTCCTTTCTTGCATCCTTCACCTGTGCTACAATCCAGCGATGTCCGGCATGGTAGGTACTGACGAGCTGAAATACTGGGTAGCCTTCTCCGGCATAGCCGGTGTCGGTCGGGTACGCATCGCCCGGCTAAAAGAGTACTTCGGTAATCTCCACGACGCCTGGAAGGCTCCCCAAGGCAAGTTGATACTGGCGGGATTGGATACACGAAGCATAGATGCCCTGCTGGCCGCCCGTTCGAGGCTCTCTCTAGACGACGAGATGGAGAAACTGGAACGTTTCGGAGTCAAGGTCCTCGTCTATGAGGACCCTCCTTATCCCGCAGCGTTGAAAGAGATCTATGATTATCCGCCGGTGCTCTATGTGAAGGGCAATCTTCCGTCTCAGGATCAGCCTTGCCTAGCAGTGGTCGGTACGCGTCGTCCCACCATCTACGGGAGGCAGGTAACCGAGGAGATCGTGACCGATTTGGTCCGAAGTGGGATCACTATTGTCAGCGGGTTAGCTCGGGGAATCGACTCTGTGGCGCACCGAGCCGCCCTGGATGCCGGCGGCAGAACTGTAGCTGTGTTTGCCTCGGGTCTGGATATCATCTATCCCGGGGAGAATGCCAGACTGGCTCAAGCGATTATTGAACGGGGTGCCCTGCTAAGTGAACATCCGCTGGGCGTCAAGCCCAGGCCTGAGAGCTTCCCGCTCCGCAATCGAATTATGAGCGGCCTGAGCCTCGGAGTACTGGTCGTGGAAGCTGGAGAGAGGAGTGGGGCTCTAATCACAGCCCTTCAGGCAGTGGAACAGGATCGAGAGGTCTTCGCTATCCCCGGCAGCATCCTCTCCCCGGCCAGCCAGGGAACTAATCACCTCATTCAAGAAGGAGCCAAGCTGGTTCGCAATTCACAGGATATTCTCCAGGAACTGAACCTGGCCATCACGGTACAGCAGGCAGAGATTAAGGAATTCTCCCCAGTTGACGTAGCTGAATCTGTTATACTCAAGCAATTGAGCTCAGAGCCCAATCATATTGATGAGATCTGCCGTCGGAGCGGTTTGACTACGCCGCAGGTCAGCAGCACTCTGGTCATGCTGGAGCTGAAAGGGGTAGTCAGGCAGGTGGGCAATATGAATTACGTGCTGGCTCGAAGGGATTAAGGCAGAACAAACTTGCCCAAGGCAAAAACACGATCACTGGCTAGAGATAAGACAGCAGGCTCCCTTGCCGCAGGCAAATCAGCCACGCAGAAACTCGTTATTGTCGAATCGCCAGCCAAAGCAAGGACTCTACACAAGATTCTGGGACGCACCTATAGTGTCAAGGCATCGCTGGGGCATGTGCGGGATCTGCCCAGGGCAAGCATCGGAGTAGATATAGACGATAATTTCACCCCCGAGTATGTCATTCCGGCCCAAAAGAAGAAGATAGTTACCGAGATCAGACAAGCGGTTGGCAAGGCCAGTTCTGTCTATCTGGCTACTGACCCTGACCGCGAAGGCGAGGCAATTTCCTGGCATCTGGTCCAGGCAGCCGGGCTCGACAAAGACGGCTTGCCCGTTCATCGCGTAGTCTTTCACGAAATAAGCAAGGACGCAGTTCAAAAGGCCTTCCGGACCCCCCGCGCCATCGATATGAACCTGGTCAATGCCCAGCAGGCGCGGCGTATCCTGGATAGGCTTGTCGGTTACAAGCTAAGTCCGCTGCTGTGGAGCAAGGTGCAGAGGGGGCTCTCGGCGGGCAGGGTTCAATCAGTGGCCGTGAAGATGATTGTTGACCGCGAGCAGGAGATTCAAAGCTTCATCTCCCGGGAGTACTGGATTATCGAGGTCGAGCTTATCCCATCTGAGGGAGCAGAAGCAGGCTTCAAAGCCAGGCTTGTCGCTCTGGCCGGCGGTAACGATCTGGACATTGGCAATAAGGATGAAGCGGACAAGGTCATCGCTGACTTGGAGGGGGCGGAATACGTAGTTAAGTCAGTACAGACCAAACAGGTAGCCCGTCAGCCAGCCCCACCCTTTATCACCAGCACGCTGCAGCAAGAGGCGTGGCGGAAGTTGCACTTCACTGCGGCGCGTACTATGGCCGTTGCCCAGCAGCTTTATGAAGGCCTACCCCTGGGTAAGGAGGGCTCGGTGGGGCTTATTACCTATATGCGCACCGATTCCACCAATGTGGCTGTCTCTGCTATCAGCGAGGCAAGGGAGTTCATTCGCGAGAAGTATGGACCAGAATTCCTCCCGCCGAAGCCACGCAGCTTTATCAGAAAGACAAAGTGGGCCCAGGAAGCCCATGAGGCAGTTCGACCGACCAGGCTCTATCGCCAGCCAGAGCAGCTCAAGCCATTTCTCAACTCAGCTCAACTGAAGCTCTATGAGCTTATCTGGAAGCGCATGGCTGCCAGTCAGATGTCAGCAGCTTTGTATGACGCAACTAACGTCGGCATAGAAGCAAGCAGAACTGTAGCTGATGATAATCGACCCCGGAGATATCTACTCAAGGCCAGTAGCTCCATCGTCAAGTTTCGGGGCTTCATGGCCGTCTACAGCGAAACCAGGGACGAGGATGAACAGGGAGAGAGCTTCGTTACCCTGCCCAGGTTGAGGGTCGGGGATAGATTGACTTGCCCGGGAATCCTTCCTCAGCAATGCTTCACCCAGCCACCGCCTCCCTACACTGAGGCCACGTTGATCAAAGCACTGGAGCAGCAAGGAATCGGCCGCCCCAGTACCTATGCCCCCATCCTGTCCACCATCCAGGAGAGGGACTACGTCAGCAAGACCAGCGGCAGATTCCACCCTACAGAACTGGGCCTAGTTGTCAACAAGATCCTGGCCGAGCATTTCCCCAGAATCGTTGACCTTGGCTTCACAGCTCAGATGGAAGAACAACTGGACCAAATAGCTCGGGGTAAGTATGAATGGATAGCTGCTCTGCAGGAATTCTATCCTCCCTTTCAGGATATGTTGAATGAAGCGTGGATGAATGTAGGAAAGGTCACCGTGACCCAGGTGAGCGAGGAGACATGTCCCAATTGTGGTCGCTCAATGGTCATAAAGGTTGGGCGTTTCGGCAAATTCCTCGCCTGCGGTGGCTATCCTGATTGTAAGACCACCAGGCCCTACATGATCAAAACCGGCGTTCCTTGCCCCGAGTGTGGCAGCGAACTCGTGCAGAGAATCAGTAAGAAGAAGAAGAAGGTATTCTATGGCTGCAGTAACTTCCCCCGGTGCCACTTCGCCGCGAATCGCAGGCCAATAGCTCAACCTTGCCCCGGCTGCGGCAAGCTCCTCGTAGAATACAGAGAGGGTTGGGCCAGATGTCTGGCCTGTCAACGCAAAGTGCGGTTATCCGAGCCCGAGAAATCCGGGGCGGCGTGAATACGCGCAGCACTGCATCCTGTCTGAGCGAGATTCCCTGAATCCGATAGCGTACCTCAGGAAAGGCGCGAGAGGGTCGTCCCAGCAACGTCCATAACCTACATCGACAATATAAGGAACGTCATCAAGGAGGTTCTTACGGTCTTTCTCGACCGGTTAGCTTCACTGCTGGATGGGTGGACAGAATCCCTCCGCACTTGCTAGAATTGCTCCCGCAAGCAGCCACAGACTGTTCTTGCCAGACATCACGGTCATCGAGAATGACGCTGTCAACTCCAGGCAGCTCGGGTTGACGGCGTTAGAGCCGGGTAACACACGCGGATATGAACGTGTGGGAGATAAGGAATGGTGCTAAACATGCGACGTTTCGTAAAAGACGTAGACGAGCCCGTCTGGGTCGAGGTCTTAAACGCGGCCTATAAAGAACGTGAGGACTGGAGAGCCGTCACGGTGGAAGAGTGGCTTCTGGATGCGAAGCGGCCGGGATTTGACCTCGAGGGGAGATTCATCGCCGAGCTTGACGGAAAGCCAGCAGCTGTAGTACACGCTAATGTCGACAAATTCAGAAAGGATGGGAGAGGCTTCATTCGTTTTGGCGTCATCCCGGAGTTTCGTGGCCGCGGAGTTGAACGGCAACTAATAGAAACAGCCCTGAAGGAGCTGAAGGTCCGCGGCATGACAACCGCACAGGCGTGGGTTGATTCCGAGAAGAAAGACCAAATAGAGCTTCTGGAAGGGTCGGGGTTCAAACCTGTTCGGGTGTTCAGCATGATGGAGATGGACCTGGCAAACGTTGCACAGAACATCGGGGAGAACAAGCAGGTGACCATCAGATCCCTCCAGAAGAGCCTGGACGAAGACATAGAGCTCTTTAACTGGCTCGATAATGAGAGCTTCAAGGAGCATTTCAACTATCGTCCAGATACATTGGAGGAGACACGCCACCACTTATTGTCCAATCCGTATCTCAGGGAACAAGAGGTCTTCTTCGCCGTGCTTGACGGTGAGAGTGTCGGCTACATCGGTGTTGGCGTAGACGAAAAGTATAACCTCGAGAAGAAGGTCAGGGCTGGAGAGATCTTCACCATCGGGGTCTTGAAAACCCATAGACGAACAGGCATAGGAGCTAGGCTGATGCTACATGGTCTTGAAACCATTAAGGTCAAAGGCATGACCAAGGCGATGCTCGGCGTGGACGATTACAATCCAACGAAAGCCCTGGCACTCTACGAAAAAGTCGGATTCAGGGCTAAGAAGAAAGATTTCGCCCTCGAAAGGGAACTGTAGCCTTTCATTGCTTCCTGACATCCGAATTCCGCTTCTTCTCACTGATCAGATCACATGCCCGGGGCTTGTCGGGGGAAGACCGCGCAATGATCACGTTTGGGAATCCCTGACATCATCACACGATCAATCAGCTACTGAAGCCAGCCCTCGCGGGCTGAAGATGATTGCTGAAGGCGAGATGAAAACAGCACGTCCTGACCATGCTTTGACGCACTCACGCCCACGACGTGAGTATTGTGGTCATCCCTAGCCTCGGCTATAATGACGAAGAAGGAGGCCACCCTATGAGAATTCTAGTTATCCACGGACCAAATCTGAATATGCTGGACAAAAGGGACAAGTCGGTCTATGGAGAGAAGACCCTGCCCGAAATCGATTCCCTGCTGAAGAAACAAGGACAGGCCCTGAACGTCGAAGTGGTGACCTTTCAGTCTAACCACGAAGGGGCGCTCATAGATTTCATCCAGGAGCAAACCCCCTCCACGCGTGGCATAGTCATCAACCCGGGCGCCCTCACCCACTATGGGCTCTCTCTGCGTGACGCTCTGGTTGACAGCAAATTGCCGATAATTGAAGTCCATTTGTCCAATATTTACCGGCGAGAGGAATGGCGAGCCAGATCGGTAATTGCCCCCATAGCTAAAGGGCAGATAAGTGGCTTGGGCTGGAAAGGGTATGTTGCTGCTTTGCAGGCCCTGGCGGGTGAACTGAAGGCAGACGCCTCGCCTTAGTCCACTCCCTCAGATACCATCTCAGGAGCGGCGTTTCTTGAAATCCTCTAGATCGAGCGTGTTTATGAAATCCTTGTATGCCGATAACCCCTGCAGCTCTTGTTCATCTAGCCTATCCTCGGAGACACGCTTACCTGCTTCCTCCTCAAGTACGATGCCCGCTTTCTCCAATACTGATTCATCAGCATATATCGGCGCTCCAACTCTTACCGCTAGAGCTAAGGCATCGCTCGGTCTGGAATCAATGTCCAATTTCTCGCCGTCAACACTAAGAGAAAGGCTGGCGTAGAAAGTATCGTCCTTAAGTCCGCTTACCACGATATAGTCGACTGAAGCCCCCAGGGTAGTAATCACGGATTGCAGCAAATCATGCGTCAGAGGGCGAGACAGTTCAACATTCTGTAGCTTTACGGCAATGGCGTCTGCTTCGGCAGGACCGATCCAAATGGGTAGATAACGATTGGTCCCCTTCTCTCTCAGAATCACCACCCTCTGATAATTCATCAAGCTGACACGGATGCTGTCAATCGTCATCTCTACCATGCTATCCCTCCCTCATACTGTGTATTCTACACCCGTAATCCCAAAGAATCAATGAGCCGAGGATGACAACCGGGACAAAGAGAAAACCCTGACGCCTCGGACAACTCGTATCTCTGGAAGACCAGGCAGAACGTGGCAGGTCTACCGCTTCATAGCGCGCCTAGAGGGATTCGAACCCACGACCCCCGGTTCCGAAGACCGATGCTCTGTCCGCTGAGCTATAGGCGCAAAAACAAACTGGGGTGAACGGTGGGATTTGAACCCACGATCTCCAGGGCCACAACCTGGCGCCTTAACCACTAGGCTACGCTCACCACAACCATAAATATTATACTTTACAATGGCCTTCACTTTCAATCTTGAAAGCAAGCCTTTTTGTCACTTTATTGTTGGGTGAAGTCAAGCTATACAAACCCAGCAAACATGCTATAATTATCCGACCCTAAAGTACTATCCGAGTAGAAGATATGAGAATTTGCCTGCTGACCTATAGGGGGAATCCTTACAGCGGTGGGCAAGGTATTTATATTTACTATCTATCGCGTGAGTTCCAGCGGATGGGTCATGAGGTGGAGGTTATCGCCAGTGCACCCCTACCCGAAGTGAGCGAAGGAGTTATTCTACATCAACTCAGAAGCTCAAGCATATTTCATCCGGGAAGCTCTTTCAGCAGGAACCTCACCAAAGTCAGGAACCCCGTTGACTTGTATGAACTTTGCGCCAGCCGCCTGGGAATCTTCGCCGAGCCCTGGGCATTTAGCTTCAGGGCTTATGCCAAGCTAAAAGAGCTTTGTAAACAGCGCCGCTTTGACATTATTCATGACAATCAAGGCCTCGGTTACGGGCTCCTCTTGATGAAAAGGTTGAACATACCAGTGATAGCTACCATACACCATCCCATCTCCATAGACAGGCAAGCTGACCTGGAGCAAGCCAATGGGTTACGGGAGAGATGGAGTATCATAAAGTTTTATTCTTTCATCCGCATGCAAGCTTTCGTCGCGCGACGCTTAGACCGAATAATCACGGTGTCTCAAAGCTCCGCCAAAGACACAAAGGGTTTTTTTAAGGTGCCCGCTGATAAATTGAGGGTGGTCTATAATGGCATAGATACCGAAATTTACAGTAGGAATGAAGAGGCAAGCCAGAACCGAAATGGCTTAATCATGGTCGGCAATACCGACGATAGAAAGAAAGGGGTACTTTATTTACTGCAAGCATTGCAAATGCTAAGAGAGGACGGGATAAAGCTAACCATTGTAGACGATGCCGAACGGCATTCTTCATATGCAGACGATGTGGGACCGCTGCCTTCATATGGTTTGAAATTGGTAAAAAAACTCAATTTATGCGAGATGGTGCAGTTCACCGGGCGGCTAACGCGCGAGGAACTAGTACAACATTACTCCACCGCCCGGATAGCAGTAGTGCCCTCCCTTTATGAAGGTTTCGGGTTACCTGCTGCCGAGGCTATGGCCTGCGGTACCCCCGTTATAGCCACCACTGGCGGGGCACTGCCTGAGGTAGTAGGCGACGCCGGTATTTTAGTGCCTCCAGAAGGAGCTGATGCCCTGGCTGCCGCAATCAAACAGTTGCTCAATGATAAACAGGCACAAGAACGGATGAGCGAGGCGGGAAGGAAAAGAGTGAAAGAGAAATTCGATTGGGAGCAAGCAGC
Source organism: Dehalococcoidia bacterium (assembly GCA_030610855.1). GTDB lineage: Bacteria > Chloroflexota > Dehalococcoidia > GIF9 > AB-539-J10 > RBG-13-51-36. Next base: position 2,836 of record JAUWQY010000019.1, on the reverse strand, counting down.
CAGAAAAACGCTCGAAGTCTACCAGGAGGTACTGACGACAAGATGATTACTGTTGAACCTGACCTTCTGGGCATCAAGGATGGAGACATTACTCTAGATGCCGGTTGCGGCAATGGCAGACACTCCTGGGAAGTCTATAGCAAAAATCATTCCTCCATCATCGCCTTTGATATCGATGCAGTGTGTGTCAAAAAGAACCTGTACCTCTTAGCTTCATTAAAGACGGAAAATGAAATTGAGGGCAGCTATCATATGCTTATGGCAGATGTGACAAAGCTACCATTCAAATCTGGCAGCTTTGATAAGATTATTTGTTCTGAAGTTCTCGAGCATATTCCCGAAGACAACATTGCGGTTGAGGAATTGGTTAGGGTGCTGAGCAAAGATGGTGACATTGGGATTAGCGTGCCTCATTACCTGGCTGAATCTATCTGTTGGAAGTTATCTGGAGAGTACTATGGTTTCCCCGGTGGGCATATCAGAAAATACAAAACTCGGGAACTTCTCGCTCTTGTGGACACTGCTGGCTTATCCGTTTATGCTACTCGCCACAAACATGCCCTTCACTCTTTTTACTGGATACTTCGCTGTGTTTTCGGGATCAAGAAAGAAAATGCTGCCATCCCTTCTTTCTATAACAAGTTCCTGGAATGGGACCTACGCACTAAGCATAGGTTCTTCCGTTGGCTGGAAGGTCCGTTTAACCACTTGTGCCCCAAGAGCGTCGCCATCTACGCCAGGAAGAAGAACTGAGCCAGAGCCAAAAACAGGCACGAAATAGCCTCACAAGGATCAGGCCAAGTTCATCTCCGTCCCTACGGCAAGCCCAGTCCCTGTTTTGGCGGGGACGCCACTATTGCCATCGGTACGATCGTGTATTATGATGTCTGGGAAGGCCTGTAATGCAGTGGGACAACGAATATCAGACTGTTGTACTGGCCGCCCTACTCCATGATGTCGGAAAGTTCATCCACCGTGATATATTTCTGTATCTCGACAAAGGTCAACGTCAAAAGTTTTCTGTCTTTTTGGCTCCGCGAACCGGAGGTGCTGGAAAGCGGCTTCAAAAACCAATCCAGCGTTGAGGTTCGTGACCAGGTCCTGCGTAATGACCGGCAAACAGTTTCCATACTTGATTTCCTAGAAGCGAGGTAACCGATATCAAGATGGCCAATTTTCGAAGCCAATTAAGAAGTGTATTCCTGGCAGGCATCAAGCGGGGCTGGCGCAGTTTCGTCTGGATATGTCTGATTATTATCCCTGTTTCACTCCTGGTAACTCTCCTTCAGTGGACGGGCTGGCTGGATAAACTCAGTTTTTTATTCAATCCCTTGATGTGCCTGCTCAATCTACCTTCCCAGGCAGCATTGCCCATCATCAGCGGAATGTTAATCAATATCTACGTCGCTATCGCTGCCATGACCGCCATGCCCTTCACCATCGGACAGATGACGCTGATTGCCGTATTTACCCTGATTTGCCATAACCTCATCGCCGAGGGGATTATTCAGCACAAATCTGGCATTAATGTCGTCAAAATAACCTTGATTCGTATTGCGGCAGCCATCCTGACGGTGCTCATCGTTTCCCTGTTTTTCGGTGACACCAGCCAGAGCATCGCGGTGCCCGCTCCGCTTACCGTTGCCAGTCCACTGCTCACGGTTGTAAAGGACTGGGCAATGAACCTGATAGCTTTACTCCTAAGAATTCTGGGCATAATCATGGCTGTCATGATTATGCTGGATTTCTCCGAATCCCTGGGGTGGACAGAACATTCCGTCAGAATTTTCCGACCTTTGATGAGAATTCTCGGGCTCTCCGAGCAAACAGCAACCTTGTGGGTAACCAGCGCCGCATTTGGATTGATGTACGGCGGAGCCATCACCATTGACAAAGCTAGAAAGGGGGTCCTGAGTAAGGAAGAATTAGAGCGTCTTCATATCTCCATCGGCATCAATCATAGTATGATAGAAGACCCTGCTTTATTTCTGGCGCTAGGGTTAAACCCTTTCTGGCTGTGGGTACCCAAGCTGGTCATGGCAATAATAGCCGTGCAAGTTTATCGAATCGTACATTACCTTAAGAACAAGCTGCTCCACTGAAGAGAAGATTTCCAATCCCCACACCCCATGACTGGGGGAAATGCGGTGATAAGGAACCTGATCCTCATAAGGTAATTGGAATTCAGCCAGGCTCCTGGGGCTCTTTGGGGCGCCCCTGACCGGAACGGCGTCTCAGCCACCAAGGTCAGCGGCTCAGATCCCCCGCCACCCGCGAATAAGCCTTTACACCTTCAGCCTAAGGTAGGAAGCTAAGCGATACCAGTGCCAACAACATCCGGAAGAAGCCCACCAGGCAAGCGGCGAGGCAATTGGGTAAAATCATTTCGATACCAGAGAGAAGGCCAAATATACCCCCAAATCGCAACCCAAATTACCACCTCCTTTAATTGAATTACTCTAGTATGCCATAAAAGCAAGTATTTCTTCGATAGGTGTAGTCTCTATGGCTATCAAGGATTTGGCCACGGGCATTCTGTGCTCTACGAAAAAGATCGTAGCAAATTTTTCATGAGGTGCTAAGTAAAATGGGCAACAAGCGCTACCACTCCAACCAATATCAAGAAGATGCCCACCAGATAATTGAGGATTTTAGGAAAAATCATTACGATGATACCGAAGATAAGGGCGATGATTCCTCCAATCAGACCTATATTCTCCGTTAGTGTAATAGACATGGATTATCACCTCCTGCAATTGAATCACACCAGTATGCCATGCAAACAAGTATTTCTGCAACAGGTGGAGTCTCCACTACTATCAAGCCAGCTTTGTCC
>JAUWQY010000030.1 GCA_030610855.1 Dehalococcoidia bacterium | reverse complement strand
GTATCCAGCGGGAGCAGCGAGCTCTCGAATCTTCGCCATAGTTCATCCACCAGTTCAGCGGGGAGGTCGCGATAGTACAGGTTACCTTTTTGCTGCAACTCGGGAGTCAGGTCTTCCCTTATGTTCTTGGGCAGGGAATTGGGGGGTGTAGGATGCTGGGTGAATACCCTGAAAGCCTTGAAATCGAACAGGAAGTCGTCGGGCGTCCGCTCGGCCCAGAGATAGCTATTCCTCTCGCCGGGCAGGGCGTAATAGCTGCTATCCACTTCGACGATATTGAACTGGCCGGCATAATACTGAAGGCGGGCTTCCGCCGAACGGGCTGAATCAGGGTAGAAGCGTCCCGAATCTACCAGCGTGGGATCGGTCCATGAACAGGTGCCTACTCGAATTGTCCCCATTTCGTTCCTTCCTGCTCTTATTCTACTAGGAGCTCGAGCCAGTGGCAACAGAAAGCCTGCCTGAGTTAATCGGGATAGCCCGGGTGCGAGTCATTCCGGGCATGCTGCCTTTCCCTTTCATCTCGCAATGAAGTGAGTGTCTCAGCGATAATATTCAGTGTGTCTCGTTTCTGGATTGTTCCTTCAACCAGGATCAGTGGCTCGAGCTTAAAGATCTGCCGGTACTTCTGATATACGTGTGGTTTGATTATTACATTTACCATGCCATCCTCGTCCTCCAGCGTCATAAAAGCAAAACCTTTAGCAGTGGGAGGTCTCTGCCTGGTGATAACGTAGCCAGCCAACCGTACCCGGGTATTCGGCGCAAGCTGAGCCAGCTCATAGCTTCTGAGCAAGCCATCCCCGGATATGTCTTTCCTCAGTACCTGCATGGGATGATATTTTGTGGATAACCCCTGCACTTTGTAATCCACCTTCATCTCCTCTAGTTCGGTGAAGTCAGGCAGGGAGACCGCGATATCACTGAATTCTAAAGACAATTCCCCCGGGCATTTCTTTTCCAGAAGACCAAGCTGCCACAATAGCTGCCTCTTCTGGCAGCCGGAAGAATCAAAGGCACCGGCAAGGATAAGACTTTCTACAGGCTTCCTCTCCAGCCTGGTCCTGAGATAGAAATCTTCCAGCGAAGAATAAGGAGCCCTTTCCCTTTCAGCCACTATCTGGCTCATAGCTTTATCTCCCACTTCCCTGACGTACATCAAGCCGAGCCTGACTTTGCCGCCTTCGATGGTGCATCTGGCGCTGCTCTTGTTGATGTCTGCCGGTAAAACGTCAACTCCGTGCCTCTTAGCATCCCGCACAATGACCTCCGGGGAATAGAATCCCATGGGCTGATTATTGAGCAGAGCGCAGTAAAATTCAGAGGGATAGGATTTCTTGAGCCAGGCAGATCGATAGCATAGAAGAGCAAAGCCGGCGGCATGGCTCTTGCAGAAGCCATATTCAGCAAAACCCTCCAGGGCTTCAAAGATGCGACCGGCGAGGCTTGTCTCTACGCCATCCTTCTTTGCTCCGTCGATAAACTTCTGCCTCATCTCGTTCATGGCATCTTTCGATCTTTTCCTGCTCATTGCTCTTCTCAAGGAGTCGGCCTCACCGGGCGCAAAATTGGCTATGGCAGTGGCAACCTGGATCACCTGCTCTTGAAACAGGAGAACCCCCAGGGTATCTTCAAGTATTGGCTTCAGCTTTGGATGCGGGTATGTTACCTTTTCCAGGCCTTTCCTTCTTCGAATATAAGGGTGAACCATATTTCCCTGCAGCGGCCCCGGCCTGATAAGAGCAATCTCGATGGTCAGGTCCTCAATAGAGCGTGGTTTTATTTGCGGCAGGGTCTGCATCTGGGCCCGGCTTTCTACCTGGAAGACGCCTATTGTGTCGCCCCGGCAGATCATGTCGTAGACACTCTCATCCTCCAGGGGCAGGCTATCCATGGTAAGCCTTGTCCCGATGTAATCGGGATGATGCGCCTCCGCAAGCTCGCAAGCTTCGTGAATGAGCGACAGCATTCTCAAGCCGAGCAAGTCCACTTTTATCAAGCCGGCATCAGCAACGCTGTCTTTATCCCACTGGCAGACTATCCTCCCCGGCATGGTAGCTTTTTCCAGGGGCACTATTTCAGTCAGAGGGCAAGAGGAGATAAGCATCCCTCCGTTATGAATCGACAGGTGCCTGGGGAAATCGTAAATCTCCCGGCAAAGAGATGTGAACTCCTGCCATGGCACGGACGTGAGATAAGGCAGAAATTCCTCAACGCCGGCCAGGTCTTGCTCCAGGTCTTTAGCCCCGTATACTGAAACCGATCTTGCCATTTTATCAAGCAGGCTATCCGGCATACCCAGTGCCTTGCCCACCTCTCTTACAGCATTTCTTGCCTGGAAGGTTACATAGGTGCAGACCATGGCGGTATGTGCCTGCCCGTATTTTTCATAAACGTATTGGATGAGCCTTTCCCGGTGATTTGTCGACACATCTATATCGATGTCGGGAATAGAGGACATTTCTTCATTCAAAAACCTGCCCAGGAATAGCTTATTCTTCAACGGGTCGACCCCGGTTATGCCCAGAATATAGGCCACTATGGAATTAGCTGCCGAGCCCCTGCCCTGAGCGGGAATCCCATTTCCTTTGGCGTAGTCCATGATGTCCCATACGATGAGGAAGTAGCCCGATAGCCCGAGTTTCTCTATTAGATCGAGCTCGTGATTGATCCTGATCGCTATCTCTGAGTCCATGTTGTCGTACCTGTCGTGCACCTTTTGCCAGCATAACCTGGCCAGATATTTCTTTGCCGTCTCACCCCGGGGCAAGAGGAATTCTGGGAAACGATAGCCTGAGAAATCCAGATCGACATTGCATTGCCCGGCTATGGCAAGCGTATTGGAAATCGCCAGGGGATAATCCTGGAAAAGCTGTGCCATCTCTTCATAGGGTTTGAGGTGAAATTCGGAGTTCAGTCTCAAAGAGGCGCATTCGTCCAGGGTTGTCCGGTTCTTGATGCACGTGAGCACATCGTGAAGCCTGTGGTTTTCCCTTTTGGCATAGTGAACATTGTTGGTAGCGACATAACCCAGTTTGAGATTGCCAGCGAGCTCGACTAAGGCGCGGCAAAGGTGTTCATCCTCGGGGTAGAAACTATTCTGAAGCTCCACATAGAAGTTCTCCCGGCCAAAGATCTCGATGTATCTCCTGGCTACTTCGCAAGCCTTCTCCGTTCGTCCGGAAGCGATTAAGCTGACCAATTCTCCTTTCCGGCAGCCGGAGAGGCAAAGCAGGTCGGTGGAGTACCGGGCGAGGGTTTCCAAATTGAGGACGGGACTGCCCTTCCTGTGTTCCAGCTGAGCCCCGGTTATCAGCCGGCACAGGTTGGAGTAGCCTTCGTTATTCTTCGCCAGCAATGTAAGATGATTTCCATTTTCCAGCGTCATCTCCGCTCCGATAACAGGCTTGATGTTGGCTTTGAGGCATGCTTTGTAGAAGCGGATAGCTCCGTATAACCCGTTATGGTCGGTAAGAGCTAAGGCTGGCATGTTGAGCTCCGCTGCCCGGCTTACCAGATCCTCCGGATGAGACGCACCATCAAGAAGAGAGAAATTGGAATGGCAGTGAAGCTCCACGTAACTCTTCTCCGATTTCATCGGGGTATCAACACTCCTAATCATAGACGCGTTGCAGGTACCAAACTCCGGTGAGCAAATCCCGGTAGAGTTCGCAGACAGTGCCGGACTCAGTCTTGAGCTGGAAGTACTCTCTTGTGACCGGTCTCTTCCACCATCCTTGAACTACCCGCCATCGTTTCAGCGTCTCTCTCACCTTTTCTCTCCTTCCCTTATAGAGCAAGGCGATCGGCTTGTGTTGGAAGCCTTCCTCAACTTCCAGCCTTATAGCTTCCCTGAATAACTTACTCATCGTTCGACTGAGCTCACGACGAAGCCTGTCAAAGGTCAAATTCGGTGAAGGAAAAGGAGTCCTCCGGTAATGCGCTGTTCGGTTTAGCGAGCACCCTGCCAACTACCCCTTTGCCGTATCTTTGCCGAAGCCAGCTTATGGCTGAAGCCAGCCTTTCCCTGTGCCTCAGGCGCTCGTCTAAGAATAAAGATTGTCTCCCGTTTTCAGGGCAGAAATCAGTCAGAGTCAGCCTCATTTCGCTTACAGGAGTCGTGAATCTTGCTGACTCCAGGTATTGCTTTAAGTGGCGTAACATCGTTTCCCTGGAGGAAGTCGCTTCCTTGAGGTGAAACACTCTTTGAGCAATATGGTCGTTGCTGAAATGCATGGATATTGTCAGCCGGAGACAGCATTGCCAGCGCTCTTTCAGTTGCTGGCTTAACCTGTTCAGGAGTGCATCACCGCTGGCTAGAACTTGACTGATAGTCTCTGCCGCAGGCTCAAAATAGATCTGCTCTTTTAGCATCGGCACCTGACTCCAGGGAACTAACCTCGACTCATCAATGCCATTGGATAGTTCCCACAACCGCTTGCCCTCGTTGCCAAATTCCAAACTAAGTGCCGCTAATGGCAAATTCGCCAGTTGTCCTATTCGGTAGATGCCGAGCAATTCAAGCCGCTCCAGGGTTCTCGATGAGGCAGGTAAAAGGCATACAGGCAGGTCTTTAAGGAAACCCTTTCCCTCTCTCCCGGTGATAACCATAACCTTCCCCGGCCCGGCAACCCGGCTGGCTGCCAGTGCCACGAATTTAGTCGAGGCAACGGATACGAAGGGATGAAGCTGGAGGCGTTTTTCAATCATCTGCCTGACCTCCTCGACAAACTGGAGCACCCCGCTGTAATCGGGGCATTCATAGTTCAAATCAATGAAGGCAGAGCCCGGAGTCCCTGCTTCTACCGCCGGGCTGTAATTGGAGAGTAGAGTCAAGATAACGGTAAAGGCGTCGGCGTATTTTCCCTCGTCCAGCGGCAAAAATACCCCTTGCGGGCATAGAGCATATGCCTCTCTCAGTGGCATGCCCTGCCTGATGTTGCATGCCAATGCCTCCTTTGAGGCATCATATACGGCCTTCCGTTCATAGGGTAGGCCTCCAATAATGATTGGCTTGCCGGTTAATGAATCGTTATCTCTTACCTCGACTTGAACGGCGAAATGAGGAAAGAAGAAGCATGCGACTCTCATCTCCAGCCCCCTGACTACTGGTCCAGCCTTCTCAGAACGGCAACCACCTTACCCTGCACTTCGATGTTCTCAGGCCCGGTATATATGGCTTTCATCTCGCTATTCGCCGGCTGCAAGCGAATGCGTCCTGGTTCGCGGTAAATCTTTTTCAGCGTTACCTCTTGCTCATTCTTGAGCCACACGGCTGCCATTTCACCATCTTCAGCAGTTTGCGCTACCTCCATAATCACGACATCGCCGTCATTGATAAGGGCATCGAGCATGGATGTTCCTTTCACCTTCAAGGCATAGATATGGCCCTTGTTTCCTACCACATCCGTTGTGAGCCTGAGTGTTTCTTCAGCCCGGTTACTCCAGGTACCAGAATCTACGACAGGAATCGGTTCTCCGGCAGCAATTGTCCCCAGCAGCGGCACCTCTATGATGTCCTTTTCCACAAGCTGGATGCTTCTGAAAACCTCGGGGTCGCGACGAATCTGGTTTTCCTTCTCCAGGACATTCAAATGATACTGGACCAGTGAGGTTGAACTGATGTTGCAACCTCTCAGAATGTCCCTGATGGTCGGGGCATAGCCTCTTTCATCAAAGAAACGTCTTATGTATTCAAGAATCCTTCCTCTAATCTCAGGCTTCCTCATCATAGCCTCCTGTTACAGTTGGTATTTAACGAATGTTCTATAGAACAAGTGTATCAATCACAGGGATGGATTGTCAAGACCCTGTGCCGGCTGACGACACAGACAACGCCGGGGAACGTATGTAGGCAAGAGCTTTTTCAATATGCTTCATGGGGCAAGATAGCCAGGGGATTGGTGCAGACGGTTGACTTATGCTAATAAGCCAGATGGTTTGGCCTACACACTCCATCTCAGCGTGCAACTGAATCGTATTTCAGGCAAATGTGCGACCGGGTATCAAGGCAGACTAAGGTTCAGTCGAGAACATCGGCTTGCACCGACGGAGGGCGCTCCTCCCTCATTCAATGGGTGAAGCTACGAATCCCGTGTCTTTTTGCCTGCGTGTTTCGCCAGGACTACTCCCAGGAGTGCTGCAAGCAGGGAGATTACAGCCAGGACCGGCAACGCTGCCTGATAGCTGCCGGTCGTATCGAAGACGTACCCGGCAAAGGGTGACCCACCGGCGCCACCGATGGTGCTATAGAGCATGAGGGCGCCGATTATCACTCCCAGGGACTTCGTACCGAACAGCTCCGATGGCACTAATGTCGCCAGAGGTATTATGCCACCGTAAGCAAGGCCGAAGGCGATGGCAAATACGTAGAAGGCCCACATCTCCCGGGTGAAGATAAGCCAGACTAGTGCCAGGGTTGCCAGTACCAGGCACAGACTCAGGGCTTGCCTGGCTCCCAGCTTATCCGATATGAAACCCATCGAAGCACGGCTGACAACACTGCAGCCGGCGATGACAGAGAGTATGCTGGCGGCCGCTACCTCCGTGATTCTGCTACCGGTGGCATGGGGAACGATATGAACAGTAATTGCCTGCAAACAGAAAAACCACAAGAACCATATTGCGCCGCTGATCCAGAATGAGAGGCCTCTCACGGCTTGGGCAAGAGAAAGCCCCTCAACTGCGACCTCAGTAGCCTGATCTTCCGCATCCTCAGATTCGCCATAAGGGCGCTGCCCCACGTCGGCAGGGCTCTTCTTGATAAGCTGAGCGAGAGGGATGATGATTGCCCAGGCAACTACACCGAGAACAACGAATGCCTTTTGCCAGCCGTAAGTAGATATCAGCATTTGCGCCAGCAGTGGTGAGACAACCGCGCCTATTCCGAAGCCGGTGGTCTGGATACTGATAGCTATCCCCCTTTTCTGTGCGAACCATCTCGGTATCGTGGAAATCAGTGGAGATATGAAGCAAGCGAACGCTAATCCCATGAATAGCCCCCAGAATATGTACGTATCGCGCAATGTACTGACCCGACTCATGAGGACGAACCCGGCACCCATCATTATGCCGCCCAGACTAACCAGAACCCGGGGTCCGTGCTTGTCGCTCAGTTTTCCGGTGCCCATAGCGAGAAACCCTGCCACTATGTAAGCTATCGACGGTGCCAGCGACAGAGGACCTCTGTCCCATCCGAAGCGTGCTTCCAACGGCTCCAGAAAGACGCCAAACGTATAAACGGAGAGCGAGCAAGCTGCCATGATACCGGCGCTGATCAACGCCATAATCCAGCCGTAGTGGACACGGCCTAATCTCATGATTCTGCAATTTAGCACACAGCACGATATGGGGCAACAACCCGCGTAGGGCAGCACGTCTGGCGCATTTTGGCAGATTGCAAGTTGACCGTTCGACAGCATTACTCGTATAATACATAACAAATCTTCAAGGAGGGTATGATGGTTGACAGTGTTTACAAGATAATAACGTTGGTCGGCACCAGCACCGAGTCCTGGGAGAAGGCAGCAGCCGTTGCCGTTGAGCGGGCTTCGAAGACCTTGCGTGATCTACGCGTCGCCGAGGTCGAGGAGCTGGACATGATTCTCGAGAACGGCAAGATCGCCGCTTATCGTGCAAAGGTGCGGGTCTCCTTCAAGTTTGAAGGCAAGGAAGCCTGAATAGACCGATAAGGGTATCGCCTAGCTACAATTCTCCTGCCTGTGCCATGGTGGCCATCCGGAACCAGGCTTCGGCAATATTCAGTTTAGACGTGGTGGGGTCTTCGCCGCGAAACTCGCGCCACAGGCGTTCCACGTTGGCCAGGATGCGCTCGCGGTCGGGCCATTGCGTGAATTGCCCTAGGGGGATGTCTTTGGCAGCTTCATCAACGGTCATGCCTTTCTTGAATCGTTTCCTGGCCTCGCCCTGGATCGGGGCAAGATAATCCCGGCACAGATTCAGTCCGTCCACGCCGCTTGATCTCAGTCATCTCGTAGACTACCTTTTCACCCTGGGGACCGGGTAAGCCACCTTTGACCCGGCGCTTCGCCGCATAGGCGATGGTCATCTCGGCCCTCTCTTCGCCCTCTTTTCCTCTTCGGAAGAAGGCAATCATGTCAGGCGGAAGCATTGCTGCTGCCACTTCGTATGATTGCCCGCTGCCATGCTTATCAGCCAGGTAGCACGTATAGCCCATATTGAGATCGATGAGCTTGTTCAGGTGCATGGCGCCGATGCGCTGTATCTGGCCGACCGGCGTGGAAACCCCGAAGGTCACCAGCTTCATTCCTCCCCCTTTTGCCGGTAGCTATTCCATATTATCGGACTCCCGGACGGCATGTCATAACGTTACCCTGTTGCACAGACCCGGATGTGTCCGATGTCTATCTCCTGAGCCGACTCTGGATAGCTTCGCTCTCCAGTTCTCTGAGAGTATCAGAAGCAACCCAGCGGGCAGCCTTTGAGTCGAGCCGCTTGATTGCTTTTGCGGCACTGATTGCAGCCCTGTTCAAATTGAGGTTCCTTTTCCCGATGTTTCTAAGAGCCCAGTTCACCGCCTTCTTGACGAAGTTACGCTCGTCGGTGGCTCCTCGTATTATCAGGGGAAGCAATCCGATGAATCTCTCATCGCTCGCCTTCTTATCATGCCATGCCAGACAGGCTATCAGCGAGAAGGCAGTCCTTTTGACAAACTCTTCTTCCCGCTCAGACCAATCCGCGATTTTCTTCCAGGCTAGCTGGCTCTTTTCAAAGAGGTTCATGCACACTTGGTCGCAGACATCCCACGAGTTAATGCCGATTACCCAGTCCTCCATCTGGTCTTCAGTTAGCTTAGCAGGGTCACCAACCATCGAAGCCACGATCCTTGCTTCAGTTATGCCGGTTCTCCAGAGGTCCAGTGCCAGCCTGTGATCTCTCCCTATCTCTTTGGCCAGTTTTCTCATGTCGGGAACCGAGACTCCTAATCTCTGCTCCACTGTCATCCCGTATTTGGCCATTCCCTGCAACTGCTCTGGGTGAGCCTTGCTCTGGAGTTTCTGCAGCGCGTCCTTCACAGAGGCCATCGTTTACTCCTATTCCATTGCTTCGAAATCACAAAGACAACGCATGGAATTATAAATGCCCGATAAACCATTATCAATGCCGATGGCTGCAATCGTTCGTCATTACCGCTCAGGTGTGCAAGAGAACAATCTGCCTGCCGGTGACCCAGGAGGGGCGTTTCTTGCATATTGCGTTGTAGCGAGAGGGCGATTCCTTTTCGAAAGCTGGCGTCATATTTCTACTCTGTCAGGCCGGGGTTCCTTCATAGCCGCAGACCGAACTCTATCAGTGTTGTTCAAGATGATGTGATTCTGAGGCAAATGAACATAACAAGAGCGCCTCTGAATTATGCTAGTCAGCGATATCGCACAGCGAGGCAAGTGCAAGAGAAGGAACTGGAAGGAGTTCCCACCGGCATCACCCCGGGGTGCTGAATTCACGGACGGCGCATAAGGGGATTTTGTCAATAGCACGCCGGCTGCTCAAACCTGGTGGGTCTTACCGCAGTGCGGGCACTGGATTCCCGGTTCTTTGAAATTGGGCGGCACCCGTAACCTGGTGCCGCAGTCGCATGTGACGGTGCGGTAGTTACTCAGCTTCCACATTGCATCTGAGGTCTCACGAGTCCGGTGTATCTCGTCCGGTTCAGCGGCTTCACCCTCTAGTTTTCTAGTTACTAAGGGGACTGCTGCGGCAGCCATACTGCCGGCCGGTATAACCCCCTTGCCGCTCTGCTCCACCTGGCGATAAGCCCCGTCGTAATCGTTGAAAGAGGCGCCAGACATGGCACGCAAGATGCGTATCCTCTTTGATAGGGAGGGATGGGTGCTGGAGAGATCACTGGCCTTCATGCCTTTCTTGCGGAAGGGATTGACAATATACATAGGAGCTGTGGCCTGATTGGCTGATTTCAACTGGCCGGTTGAGGCGCCCAGCTTCTCCAGGGCTGAGGCCAGTCCTTCCGGATACCTGGTGTAGAGGGCTCCCGAAGCGTCTGCCAGGTACTCCCTCTTCCGGGAGATGGCGAAATAGATTAGCTGCGCCATAATCGGCGCCAGTATCATAAACACGAGTGCCACGACCAGGATTATTATATTGCCCTGCCCGCCCCCTCTGGATGAGGAGCTTCTTCTTGACCCGGTCAGGGCGCCAAAAATCATGAAACGCGATCCATACCAGGCCAGGATCACGATAGTGCCGAGCAGAATGCTGCACATCGTCATGAGCAGCACATCGCGGTTCTTGATGTGGGAGATCTCGTGGGCGATGACCCCCTGCAGTTCATCGCGGTTCAGTTTTTGTAGCAGTCCCGAGGTGATAGCCACGGCTGCCCGCTTGGGGTCACGACCAGTGGCGAAGGCATTTAATGCCGGGTCATCAATGATGTACACGGCGGGCATCTTCTCCAGACCGGAGGCGATCTTCATTTCCTCAACGATGTTGTACAGACGGGGATGGTCACCGGGCCCGATTTTCTTCGCCCTGGACATTCTGATAAGGACGCTGTCACCCTGGAAATAGCCGAACAAGCTCAAGCCAGCCCATACCAATATGGCGATGAGGAGGCCCGCAATCGGGCTATCAAAGAAGTAAAACCCCAGGAAATAGCCGATCAGGATCAGTAGTGCTCCCATGCCTATTGTGAGCACTACCGACCTTATTTGATTAGACCTGATCTGTTCCCACACAGCGAAAGTGTCTTCTTACTAAGTGAAACTGACCTTGGGCGCCTCTCTTTCGGCGGCTAGAGTAACCTCAAAGAATTCACTAGCCTTAAACCCGGTCATGCTGGCTACGATGTTAGACGGAAACATCTCCGTCTGGTTGTTATATCTCAGGACTGAATCATTATAGAACTGGCGGGAGAAGCTTATCTTGTTCTCGGTTGAGGCAAGCTCTTCCTGAAGTGCCAGGAAGTTCTGATTGGCTTTAAGGTCGGGGTAGTTCTCCACGACAGCCAGTAGACGGGACAGGACTGAACTCAGCTCACCTTCGGCCTTGGCCCGCTCACCGGCCCCCGCTGACGACATTTGCTGGGCAAGATTACGGGCGTTGGTTACTGCCTCCAGGGTCTCTCGCTCGTGTTTCATATAGCCCTTGGCAGTTTCCACCAGGTTGGGAATGAGGTCATAGCGTCGCTTCAGCTGAACGTCAATCTGCGCCCAGGAGTTCTTCACTTGATTACGCCGCCTGACCAGGCTGTTGTAGATAGTCAGGAATGTGATAACAAGAACACCGATAATGATATAAACTGCTAGCATATTAGACCTCCTTAACTCAACTATAGCTACACTCTAGCACAGAGAGCACTGCTTGAAAAGGCCATACCTCCTGTAAGTTCCCTGCGTCACGACGAGAAAGCCCGGCTTACCCGATCGTCACGTCAACCTTTCTCGTGACGTCGAGTCCTCGAGGAACATCCAGCTTGGCCAACAGATACCACTTGACTCGCTGAGATGGAATGCGCCCCGTGAGCGCCGCCGCGGTTTGTGCAACCTTCAGCGCCTGGCCCAGCTTGCCCTCCGCTTCTGGCTTCTCTGGTGGTCCGCCCAGAATATCGGCTGGTATCTTCATCTCAAAGCGATATTCTTGCCCCGGGCCGTATTCCTTTTCGTCATCTAGCCGCTGCTTGAAGTCGTAGACGCGCATCTGCTGTTGTTGCGTACTCATTGAGCCCGAGCGCATTGATGCAGTGGTCCTCGTGGTTACCTGCTCCCCAATCAGGGATATGCTCAGTTCCTTCGCCGCCACCGGCTTCTTCAATGCTAAGACGACCTCGCCAGAGACGGTATCCCCCGGCGCATAGCCGGTCTTTCCAATTGTGACATCGATTTTTCCTTTGCCAAACATCGCTCCTCCTGCTCTCAACTCCTGTGTCAGGCTGATTACCCGCACACAGGACAAACAACGATCACTATGCGGAGGTGGGTTTCCTTATCATCTCTTTGCCCTCACCGTTGCTGTCCTTGAGTTGGCAACCTGGATCTACACTACAGCGGTGTTTGTTGCCCTGAACAAAGGGTTTGCCTAACCATCTCCGGGTTGCTCCGGAGCTTCAAATACCTCTTCCAGGAAACTGATAACCTGTTTTCTGGAATCATGTTTGTGCAGTTGTTTTCCAGCCAGATGTTTTGTCAGTTGAGTCACCTCCCCCCCATCAAACCACAGTCCGTGTTCATCATGGCACATGTCGATGAGGACTGCCGGCTCTTCGCCTATGGCCGTTTTCTTCATCTTGTGGCCGCATATGGGGCAATCCCGTTTCTTCTCTGACGAAACGGCGTCCGCGGAGTTGAGAATGCCGTCAAGGAATGCCTTTGTCTCTTCAAGACTATGCGACTTAAGCAGAAGCTCAAGCTCTCCGGAGTCAAACCACACTCCCTTGCAGCTACTACAGTAATCAAGCTCGATATTGTGATACTCGACGACCAGCATGTCGTGTTTGCAGACAGGGCATATCATCGCTTTCAGACCTCGTCAAGTGTTTCTGATAGTGTAGATTCCTGAGGAGGTCCTGTCAAGATGGTGTACTCGTTCAGGTGATTAGTGACACTTCTTTCTTGTCGTTGCGAGGAGCGAGATTCCTCACCTGCGGTTCGGAACAGGCTCCGCAATCTCTAAGCGAGGTTCTTCAATCCAACTATAGCAGGCTCCGGCTTCGCAATGAGATTGCCACGCCCCGACAGGTCGGGGCTCAAAATGACACGGAACGTTATTACCCAATGTTACAGGCACATGAAGTGTCACCCATCTATCTGACCTAGATCAGGGTTGTTAGAGCTATGGATGGCAAGAGAGAGGTGAATTCTGGGGCTTACAACGCCTGGCGGGAATGCCACCCTACCCAAGACCACAGCAAGAAGATAGAGCTATGGATTTGAGAGGGATCGAACTAGGGTATAAGCCGGGCGGGGCTCGAAATTTCGTCAACCAAGTCGGCAAAAAAGTGGTATAATTGGAAGGACCTTTGGGCTATTTACGACTATCGTAAGAAGGATCAGCATGAGAGGCGGGATAAAAAAGAAGATAGTCCTCATCGGCCTGGTCGCCGTTTGTATCGTCCTCGGTGTGCTTTGCTACAAGACCTGGTTTGCCGTTTTCTTCATCACCAAATTCCTTAGCGGCCGAAGAGACGGCAAACAGGGAATCGTGAGGTCGATAATCATCCCCTGGCGGAGCTATCGACTCCATCTGCACCACTGGTTACTTGCCCTGATTTTAGGCGGCGTATTTCTGGTAAAGGGCTTTTACGTCGTGACGCCGGAGATCTTCTACGGCTTCCTCTCAGCCGCTATCTTCCAGGGAATCTACTGCTATGAAGACTGGTACCGGATTGTAAAAAGAAAAGGCATTCTGCCAGCTTTGGAGGAGCAGATGTCATTAGCTACGGTTTTCTACAAACAAGCGTCAGAAGAGGGTATGTGCCTTCCCCGGGGATAAAACGGTCGTAGAAGGCTTCCATAGAGATCTCAGCGGCGTTATCAAGTCCTTGTCACCGAGTGCGGAACCGGATAAGCGTTGGACTTAGAGGAACGACTTACTCGAGAGGGCGCCCCGGCCGCACATGAAGGCACAGTCCATCCATGTCCGTAACGGTGACCTCCTCGCCGACCTCCGCCTTCTCGCCTTCAACCAGTATCGCTGCCCAGGTCTCCCCCTTGACCCTCACCGTACCCTGCGGGGCAAGTGGGGTCAGCACCTTGCCTGCGGTCCCTACCAGTGAAGGGAGACCGGGCATCTCCGGCTTTTTCAGGGCGCGAGTGACCAGAACAAACCTGAGTATGGCAAAGGAGCCCCAGGCCACCATGGCTAGAATAAGCGCAAGGAGCGGCAACTCGATGTCGAATTCGGGCAGAACCCAGCGCCAGATAGCATAGACCGCTGCCTCTTCCAGCGCCGTTCGGAGAATGCCGACAACAACCCGGGCCTGGAAGTTGCTCTTGGGCGGCGCAGGCCTATTAGACACGATATCCCGCTTCAACTCCGTCAAGGTGAACTCCCGCCTCCTGACCTGTCAAGCCAAGAACAGAGATTCGAATTCGCTCAGAATGCCAACCCTGTCTAACCAAGTCGAGCTACGGCTACCTCGCCATCTTCTATGACGACGGTCATTGTCCGTCGGCAGTTAGGGCAAGTGAGCGGCCCGCTATAGTTGGCTTTAGACGGCTCCAGAGGTATACCTTTGCCACAGCCCAGGCAGAGCACTCCTGGCGAGCTTCGTGAACTAGCCTGATGTTGCTGCTTATGCCTGGCTAGCTGTTCTATGGTATCGAATTCAACTGCGCAGGTGACACACTTATAACGCATTTCTCTCCTTAGCACATTCTCAATGTCTGGAATCGCCCGGTTATCGGGTCAGTCTTCCCGCAATTATAGCATGGCACTCTCGCCTGACGAACAACCTGGGATTAGGCTCTGTGAAATTTGGTTTTGTGTGAGATCCCCATTTAACTTCCCGAGCCTATCGGAGTCTGGATATCAAGCTAGACATGGGAAAAGCCCTGGGATAACCGATCGGCCAGACGGCCGGCTATCGTTCCTCTATACGTATTCGTATCATGACATCACCCTGCTCAATGCTATCCAGGACATCCATTCCTTCTATTAGCTGACCGAATACCGTGTGTTGACCATCGAGGTGATGTTGGGGGGCGAGGGTGATGAAAAACTGGGAGCCATTGGTGTCGGGGCCGGAATTGGCCATTGATAGCGCACCGGTGACGTGGGTGTGCTCCGTGATCTCGTCAGCGAATTGGTAACCGGGATTACCAGTCCCGTCGCCAATGGGGCATCCTCCCTGAACGACAAAGGGGGAGGGTTCACGGACAACACGGTGAAACGTAGTGTCGTTGTAGAATCCCTCACGGGCAAGGAATACAAAGTTGTTGACTGTTACCGGAACATCACTGGCAAACAGCTCGAGAACCAGCTTTCCCTTTTCCGTTTCAATGGTAGCAATGTATTCCTTGCTCGTGTCTATTGTCATCGGCGGCGGTGCCGAGTAGGTTCTCGGCTTTGCCGGTGGTGTAGCTATTATCACTGTGAGGACGATGACAACCGCTGCGCCCAGTCCGACCAGCAGCTTCCTATTCCTCGACCACCTGCTCGTCTGTTCTGATCTCAGTTTTCTGCGGCTAGTCGGTGGTCGGCTATCATCTCTTCGTGACATCGTTCTGAACCTTCCTAACAAGGCGCTTGCTTCCCTTTCAATATATCATAAGTCGTTTGGCGCGTGCAGCCCCCTTGAGCATTTGAACAGCGAATGGCTCCAGCGCTGCCTATCTCACTCTCTTCTCTGTGATAAACGCCTTGCCACCTTCTCAAATGCTCTGCTAGACCCGTCCCGAGCCCTACGATTGACCAAATTGCGCCCATTCATTGATGGAGGAAATAGCTCGACCGCGCAGGCTCTGATAGAATGCAACTGGTTGATTCTTGTGGCAGGGCGCACTTCGGCATCCTTGGCAGTGTTCATCAGACCGATGCCCCATATATGTGGCCTGCTTGACTGAAAAGGTATGAAGCTATCCGGGCATCTATAAGGTTTTATGAGAAAGAAATGGGGGATTCACCTCAAAGCACTCATCCTGCTTCTTGACGAGATACTCATAGGGAGCGTCATAATCTTTGTGCTGTGGGAATTGGGTGTTCCAATCCCGTTCTGGGTCTATATCCTGGCCGGTCTGGTATGTGCAACAGTGTATTGGTTGCTGTACCGCATCCTTTCACGCCAGGACAAGAAGTCACCTGCTGGCTATGGCAGTATGATAGGGCTTAAAGGGAAAAGCATTACCTCACTAAACCCTCAAGGACTGGTTCGAGTGCAGGGTGAAATGTGGAAAGCTGTCTCCAAGTGCGGTGTTGTTGGAGAAGGGGTAGATGTTGTGATTGAAGATTTGCAGAACCTTACACTCATCGTAACAATTCAAGGTGAATCTGAATAGCAGTCGCTCTTGCCTGATCGTAGTTAGCGGTCGTGCTATTCTGTTCGGACGCTTCAAGCTATCGCCTGTATTTCCATCTTGGCCCTTGAGGGGTATCTTCAAGGCTTACTCCTAAACCGTCCAATCCTCTGCGAATCTTGTCAGCTAACTGCCACTGCTGGTTCTGACGCAAGTCCTCTCTGGTAGATACAAGGAGACTGATAAATGCTTCTGCGTCAGGCGCAAGCTGAGGCTTCTCCTTCAAGGTAAGACCCAGAATACCCGCTAGCTTCAGATGCGTATGCTGCGCTTCAGTTATGTTGACACCTTGCTCAGCGCCGCGGTTTATCTCCCTTGCCAATTCGAAGAGAACTGCTATTGCCTGTGCGGTGTTGAAGTCGTCGTCCATGGCTTCAACAAATCTCTGCTCCAGGGGTTCAGCGCTCAGCGTACCGACGTTCTCGTGTGCATCTGCTTGATGGGTCAATGCCCAGCGCAATCTTTCTGCGCCCCTCTCACTTGCTTCCAGAGCTTCTTCACTATAGGTAAGTGGACTGCGATAATGCGAACCCAGGATGAAGAGACGAATGGCATCAGAACTGAAACGGTTCAGCGCGTCTTTAACACTTACTAAGTTGCCAATAGACTTGCTCATCTTCTGCTTATCCAGTTGCATTAAGCCGTTATGTAGCCAGTATCGGGCAAAGGGAACTTGCCCGGTGAAACCTTCCGATTGCGCTATCTCGTTCTCATGATGAGGGAAAATGAGGTCCTGTCCGCCGCCATGGATGTCTATGCTGTTGCCGAGGTGCTTGAGAACCATTGCGCTGCACTCCATATGCCACCCCGGCCTGCCCCTCCCCCAGGGGCTCTCCCAGAAAGGTTCACCCGGTTTCGACGCTTTCCATAGAGCGAAATCCAGCGGATATTCCTTCTTCTCCTCATAGGGGCTGGTTTGGGAGATCACATCCGATAAGTTCCGGCGGCTCAGCTTGCCGTAGTCGGGGAAATTCCTGACGCGGAAGTAAACGCTCCCCTCAGACTCGTATGCGTAACCTTTGGCAACAAGGCCATGGACAATTTCGATGGCCTTCGGTATTTCCTCGGTTGCTTTGGGATAAACGTCGGCTCGCCTGATGTTCAATGCATCCATATTGGCGAAATACCGGTCAACGTATTCGCGGGCCAGTTCCAGCGGAGGCACCCCCAACCGGTTAGCTCGCTCTATGATCTTGTCGTCTACGTCGGTGAAGTTTTGCACATGCTTGACTGCATAGCCTTTGAATTCCAGATAACGCCTGATCACATCGAAAACTATGTAAGCCATGGCGTGCCCGATATGGCTTTCGTCGTAAGCGGTAATCCCGCAGACATACATGGTCACAACTTCGCCGCGGGGGTGAAAATCCTCTTTCTTTCCGGTCAGGGTGTTAAATACCTTCATCTCTTTCTCCAGAGGGTGACCGACACCTGTCCTCCTTCTGTTCAGTGAATCATATCTCAGATCGGCTGATTTTGAAAACTTGACCAAATGCGCATCTCCTGCTATATTGTGCGAAGTTGACCATTGTAGTCAACAATGATGACGAAGTCATATGAAGCTCTCTACGAGAGGAAGATATGGACTCAGGGCACTTCTGGATTTAGCTCTTCATCAGGGCGAGGGGCTGGTTCGACTAAAGGATATTGCCCGACGGCAGGAGATTTCACTGCACTATCTGGAGCATTTGATTGCACCTCTGATAACTGCTGGTCTGGTGAGGAGCACAAGAGGAGCTCGAGGCGGTGTCCTGCTGGTTAAACCGCCCTCGCAGATCAAGCTCAGTGAGGTGATTCAAGCTCTGGAAGGCTCC
>JAUWQY010000060.1 GCA_030610855.1 Dehalococcoidia bacterium | reverse complement strand
GCTGTAAACTTCTAGTCCGCCAAAATTTGGCATCCGGGAGGATACGAAACCGAATACGATGTTTTCGACAAAGGCAGGGGCTGCCAGGCTACTGATTGCAGCAGTCGTAGGTCTGATAACACTCAAGGTAACGGTTGGCTGGCTGACCGGGAGTATCAGCGTACTGGCACAGGCAGCCGATAGCTTACTAGATTTGTTTGCCGGAATAATCACCTTCTCCGCTATTCGCATTGTGGCCAGGCCGGCCGACGCAGAACATCCGTACGGTCATGGCAAGGCAGAGGACATCGCTGGCGTTGCGCAGGGCATTCTCATCTTCATCACTGGCGGACTGATAATCTACTCCGCTATAGTACGGATAAGAGAAGGCTCCGTCATTGAACTCGCCGAAGCGGGAATGGCCGTCATGGTCGTCTCCATAGTAGTGAGCATCTTCCTGTCCCGGCATCTACTTAGAGTGTCCAGGGCCACTGGCTCAGTGGCCCTGGAAGCTAACGCGCGCAATATTGCCGCCGACGTCTACTCGGCCTCAGCCGTGTTGGCGGGACTGGCAGTCGTGCGATTCAGCGGGCTCAATATCATCGACCCTGTGATTGCTATTGGAGTTGCTATTTACATCCTGAAACTGGCCATTGATACTATCCGTAAGCCGATGTCAGGACTGCTTGATGAAAAGCTGCCTCCTCTTCAACAGGCAGCTATTGAAGCCAGTCTAAGCAAACACTGCCGCGAAGTGTCTGGCTTCCATGCGCTACGGACACGTAGGGCTGGAAGCCATAGCTATGTAGACCTGCATCTGGTAATGGCCAGGGACATTACTCTGGAACAGGCCCATCAAGTATGTAACCGGGTTGAGGCAGAGATAAGAGACTCGCTGCGCGATGCCAGCGTAATCATTCATGCTGAGCCATGTGACGGCGAATGCAAACAATGCTCCGCAGCCTGCTCAATGCGCCGAACAAGCTAAGATGAGTAGTCTTCCGGTGACTTCACATGCAGCGAAAGCTGGACATCAAGGCCCCAGGCACCCGAATCGCTGGAGCAACCACTCGCCACCGTAGACTATTGCGAAGCCGATGGCAAGACAAATCAGGACTATCAGCGGACCTCGGAAAAGGAATCCCCTTATCATAGCAGCTATCAGGCTTTAGCTTGACTGCTTGTCGTCTTTCGTGGCCCGGGCTCTCTTGGACACAGCATCTCTGTATACCCTTGCCAGGCTCTTGCCATGCTGGGGTAGTTTGGCCTTTTCCTTTTCCCGGCGCCTCTCTCTGCGTTCCTGCCTGGTTTTCCTCGCAAGCCGGTCGCGGTCTGAAAGCTCCTCGTCTACCACTTGATTTCGTATGAGCCGAGTACAAAATCGAGGTCGTCCTGAAGAGCCGAGAGCTTTTCCCTCGGACAAAGAGCTTCATCTACGTCAAGGAGCATCTTTGTTTCGTCCCGCGGTGAGCTCAGTATATGTACACTGCCACATTCGCTCTGCTCCTTCTGATACGTATCCCGAGTCCTCAGCGCCAGTCTGATACGCGACTGAGTGGCACCACTGGGCAGACCATATGTTTGCGACTCAGTCTCAACAGCTATAATTCCTTGTTCCTGCAACAAGCCTCGCACTTCATCGCAGAGCATTGCGGGATTCAGACCCCTATAGCTCTTCTTAACCTGTGTTCCCATGTCGTTCTCTTGCTCAGTATTATATCACTTTCCTCTCTTAGTTTCACCTCCCGATGTGATATAATCAAAACCTGATATGAAGAAAGATTTGATGCGAATCTTAGCCTGCCCGGTGTGCAAAGGGGATTTGGAGCTCAAAGCGGACAAGCAGGAAGGTGAGGAGATAATCGCCGGCTCTCTTTATTGCTCTGCGTGCGATTTTTCCTACCCCGTTGTGGACACAATTCCCAATCTGCTGCCGCCGGAGCTTCAAACCTAGCTTACGGGCTATACGCTACCCCACTCGTGGGCGATTCCCAAACCTCTATACTCACTAATTCTACCGGGGATTGAACAAAGCGAGGCTGGAGCGCATCATATATAGTGACGGCAATATTCTCGCTGGAAGGTCCGATCCTATCAAGCGGGGACACGTCGTTCAGGCAAGTATGGTCGAATCGAGACAGAACATCCCTCAGGTGCTGCTTTAGCTGAGCGAAATCGTAAGCTATGCCAGTCTCATCGAGCCCGGCTGCCTCCAAACGAGCTATAACCTTGAAACGATGACCATGCAGGTTTTCACACTTGCCGTGGTAGTCAGGGAGATAATGTGCCGCATCAAAATGCTCTTCCACGAATAGCTGATACATCGAGTCCTCCTTTATACTTCCATACCCCCCCTTGTCCCTCAAGCTCGTTAGCTAACCGGGCGATGCATTTGCCCAGTCCGGGATGAACTAAGTCCGGGGCGATTTCAACCAGCGGTACAAGAACGAAAGCCCGACCCTTCAGGCGGGGGTGCGGGATGGTCAAGTTCTGAGTGTCGATAATCTCGTCGTCATAGAAAAGGATATCTATGTCTATAGGGCGGGGCGCATTGACAAAACTGGGAACCCTGCCCACTGTAGCTTCAATGTCTTTAGCGAGCTGGAGTAGTTCCTCGGGAAGCAACTCCGTGGCAATCCGGCAGACCAGGTTGAGAAATAGCGGCTGCTCCTTATAGCCAACCGGCTCAGTTTCGTAAACTGACGATACCGCCTCAAGACTTACTCTTTGAGAAAGCAGTGCTAAAGCCTGACAGAGGTTTTCTTCCCGCTTACCCAGGTTTGAGCCCAGACCAAGATAGGCAATGGCCAACTTGCTCACACGCCCCTGACAATAGCATCGCTCATTTTGCACACGCGTGCCATCTCCCTGACGTCGTGTACCCGAACAATATCGACGCCCTTGATAATGCCGATTGCTACGGTGGCCGCTGTTCCCTCCAACCGCCGGTCGCCGGGTGGAACGAATGCCACTTCACTCGACCTTTGTTCAGGAGTTAAGTCAAGCACCCAACCTATGAATGATTTACGTGAGCTACCGAGAAGGACGGGCCTCCCCAGGACCTTAAGCTCCTCCAGGCGTCGTAGAACTTCCAAGTTCTGCTCCTGTGTCTTGCCGAAGCCTATGCCGGGGTCGATTATGATATTCTCACGGGGCACGCCGGCACTTAGCGCCTGTTCAATGGCTCTTTCCAGGTCCGAAATGACCGCAGAGACAATGTCGTGGCAATGGGAGCCACGCTGATTGCTCATCAAGACAACCGGTACCCCCTTCTCAGCTGCTAAGTCGGCCAACCTCGGTTCCTTCTTCAGTCCCCAGATGTCGTTTATCATGCTCGCTCCGGCCTTCAACGC
This sequence comes from Dehalococcoidia bacterium, assembly GCA_030610855.1. Lineage (GTDB taxonomy): Bacteria > Chloroflexota > Dehalococcoidia > GIF9 > AB-539-J10 > RBG-13-51-36. Next base: position 315 of record JAUWQY010000060.1, on the reverse strand, counting down.
TTGACGGGCTACTTCCAGCTTGTAGGTATCCACGCTTATCGGCACCGCTACATCACGGACCACCTGTTCTACAACAGGAACTACCCGCCGCAATTCTTCCTCGGTTGACACCGGGGTTGAGGCAGGACGAGTGGATTCACCACCGATGTCGATTATATCTGCCCCTTCATCGACTAACCGCCTTGCCCTGATTACAGCCCCTTCAACATCCGTAAGTCCATCGCCAGAGAACGAATCCGGCGAAACATTCACCACACCCATGACATAGGTGCGCTCGCCCCAGTGGAAGACGCTCCTCCCGCATCTGGTGGAACC
>JAUWQY010000072.1 GCA_030610855.1 Dehalococcoidia bacterium | reverse complement strand
AAATCATGGAAAAGTCACGAATACATGGAAAAAGTCCTCAGATTGCGCACATAATCAGGAAGAGCGTCCCGATTGTATCGGGAAGGTCGGGGGTTCGAATCCCCCTATCTCCATACTTCGTCCAGGGTGGCCAGAACATCGGCGCCCAGACTGAACGTGGCTTTCCTTGCTTTCCTTCGCATATGTATGAACTCTCCTCTTATATCCTGACATATGCCTCCATAGTCGGCAAGCAATATTGGCAAGCCTATTCAGAAACCAGTTGCACAATGAACCGGGCGGCCATTCCTTGAGCGGTTCTGGCTCTCCGCAGGGACAGCCGGTTCTGCTGCAACATCAGTGACTTTGCTGCTATCCCTCTTTCATCTTGGAAGCGCCGGTAACGCTCTTCTTAGCGAGCACGACATTTCCCGTGTACTCCAGTGAAGAAGCTCCCGACAGGTCGGCATTCAGGGTACCGTTCATATTGATCCTGGCCCGGCTGGCGCCGCTGAGGTCGACATCGGCGTTTTGTATCCGTAATCCTGATAGGTTCGCCTGGCTGGCGCCTGATGAATCAAGACGCGCGTCACCGCCGGTTCCCGTTAGTTCGCAGCGACTGGCTCCCGAGAGTTTCAACTCTGTGCTCTTCGCCTTCAGTTCACCGGTAACTTTGCCCGCGCCGGAGACAGCCACAGTGGTCTTGCCTGCTTCGACACCGATCTCAGCCCCGCTCGCACCGGATAGTGTCAGGTCGAAATCATCACCGGATGTAAACCCCTTCGCAGTCCCCGTGGATGCGCCCGAAGCAGCCAGCTTCTTCAACGTGGGCATGGTGACGATGGCCTTGACGTTGCCATGAGAACAGTGTCCACAGAGAAAAGGGAGTCCCCATGCAAGGCGTATTCTCAATGTTTGTCCGGAGACCTCAACCTTCAGACGTTCGATGAGCTTCTCATCGCCTGTCGCTCTAACGCTGTAGTGCGGGGACTGAGTTATCTCAAATTCGACAGCGCTGGATACATCGACCTCGGAGAATCCCTGTACAGAGTATTCCTTACCCGTGCTTGGACCCGGCTGCCCCTTAGTCTCGTCTTCCACGTGTCACCTCCTTTATCAAGTTACGCATTAAATATCTTAATGTAGTATAATGGTCATCATTAATTTTGTCAAGTCCATGTGTAGTGTGCGGGGAAATCCATGTGTTTCAGAGGCCGCTGCTGTCAAACGACGTAAGGCAGGCTGCCCTATTCTGCTATATGAGCTAGTTCAGTTAGATGGGTGACACTTCACGTGCCTGTAACATCGGGTAATAACCTTCCGTGTCGTTGCGAGTCCCGATGCAATCGGGACGTGGCAATCCGCCACCCTCATCTAGATTGCTTCGTCGCCTACGGCTCCTCGCAATGACAGGGTGGGGGTGAGATGGCACAGCCTGTTCCGAAGCGTAAGGGAGGAATCCCGCTCCTTGCAATGACAGGGTGGGAGTGTGCCCTGCAATGACAGGGTGGGGGCCGAGATTGCACAGCCTGTTCCGAACCGCAGGTGAGGAATCTCGCTCCTCGCAATGACAAGAAAGAAGTGTCACTGATCACCTGAACGAGTACAGATGATTGCTTTAACGGAGATATAGCTGTAAACTTCTAGTCCGCCAAAATTTGGCATCCGGGAGGATACGAAACCGAATACGATGTTTTCGACAAAGGCAGGGGCTGCCAGGCTACTGATTGCAGCAGTCGTAGGTCTGATAACACTCAAGGTAACGGTTGGCTG
>JAUWQY010000020.1 GCA_030610855.1 Dehalococcoidia bacterium | reverse complement strand
GGGTCCCATGCCGGGACCGCTCAGGCTCGAGAATATAGAGAATCACGTGGATGCTATGCTTCGAGTGTGTGTCTTAGATTGAGGGTCAGGCTTCCTGCATACCGCTTGGCCCTTCAGGTATGTCTTGATTTCGGTCTTCGGGCCTGGGAAAGGCCGACGGTCAGCAACCCTCTGTGGACTGGCTCTGCCGCAGGTCAACAATCTGGTAATCCAGGTTCTCCTCCTCCAGTCTCTGCACCAGGACCGGGACCTTGTCTGCGCTGCAAACAACCAGGAAGGGCAAGCCGCGGCAAGCTGCCTCTACGGCTGCTTCCCTGACACCGTGTAGATAGTCGGGCTTCACAGCTATCTGCATCAGTGCTACCAGAGCTTCCGTGCCCATTACCCCCACTAGCCTCGTCTCCCTCACTTTGCTCTCCAGACGGGCCAGGTCAGTGCTCCTGGAACCCCCATCCTGTACGCCGGGCACCTTGCCTATGGTCACTTTGGCTGTCTCCAGCTTTATTACCCCTTCGACGTTGCGGATGCCAACGTCCTGACCTTTCTTGGCTTGAGTCACGACTATCCCTTTAGCCGCCTTGTCACTTCTGGCACCGGAGGCAAAGAGCAGGCCGTCCTTCATATATAGCGATGCCCGCTGGTCCACGGACAGGTCGGTATCAGCTATGGCGGTGGAGGTCGAAATGTCAGCCACGACCTTACTTACTAACCAGGCATAGCTATGTAACTGCCGGGACATCTGCAGAATCCAGTCTACGCCTTCCCTGGTTACCCTATACCTGGAGCGACCCTCGGAGCTTAGCCAGCCGTCACGTATCAACTCCTTTACGTATTCGGAAACAGCCTGTGAGGTAATGCCGAGCCTTGAGGCAATGTCCTTCTGCTGGATGTTAGGCTGGTTTGCCGCTATTTCCAGCATTATCTGGAACTTGGTAGCCAGGTTCTTGCTCTTCAGTATTTGCGCCATATCGCCTCATTATACCACTTGCTTACCAGGCTAGATTAGTAGAAGTTGTTTAGCAATTGTTCAGTTGATATTGGGAGCCATTCACCTCTTGTCATTGCGAGCCCCGACTTGTCGGGGCGTGGCAATCTCATTGCGAAGCCGGAGCCTGCTATAGTTGGACTGAGGAACCTCGTTTAGAGATTGCGGAGCCTGTTCCGAGCGGAAGCGAGGAATCCCACTGCGAGATTGCTTCGTCGCCCGGATTCATCTGGATTCATCGGGGTTCCTCGCAATGACAAAAAGAATGAGCCTTCCAATGACGGTTAAGGGTTGCTAAACACTCTCTTTAGTAAAGCGGGTTAGGGCAGGCAACTCTCAGCAGACACCTGCTGCAATATGGTTGCCTTGCGCGGCATATCTGCCTGCCATGTTCAATCATATGGACGTGGAACTGATATGCCCTGGAGGGTGGGACTTGCGTCTGAAGCAAGACGTGTGCCTTACCGATGGAGGCTCTGGAGTCGATCAGTCCCAGCCGTTTAGCCACGCGGAAAACGTGAGTATCCACGGGCAGAGACGGCTTCCCCAGCGAAAAAAGCAGCACACATCTGGCCGTCTTGTAACCCACTCCCGGCAGATGCATCAGGTAATCCTCGGCCTCGGTCATAGTCTGCGACTTGAGGCAATCAAGGTTGATATGTCCCTGCTCCTCTTCAATCTGCTGAAGTAGCTGCTTGATTCTCACGGCCTTGATTCGGAACAATCCCCCCGATTTGATGGCCTGAGCGATACACTGTACAGGAGAGGAAGCTACAGCTTCCCAGCTATCGAAGCTAGCTTTAAGGGAATCGAAAGCCCTTGCCGAGTTTCTGTCCGAAGTATTCTGAGAGAGAATGGTTCGTATGAGGACATCAACAGGCTCTCCCTCCCGCTCCCAGTCGCGGCGGCCATATTCCTGCTCCAGGAGCTCGATGACTTCTTCAATAGCCACTAGGTCAAAAATATCATGTCCGCGACTCTTGATGCAAAGACGCTTTGTGGGCAGTCGTGTTTGGCTCAGCGACCGGCACTGCATTGCGAGTAGCCGCATCGGCCGTTGCCCTGGCTGGCGCGAGCGAGCTAGATTTTCACATCCTGTCCGGAGCCCTCATGCCCATAAGGTGAAGGACTTTAGCCAGGGTAATCTGAGTTGCCTTGACCAGCTTGAGGCGGGCTCCAGTCAGGGCCTTGTCTTCAGAGACGACCCGGCATTGCTTGTAGAAACTGTGGAAAACGGTGGCCAAGTCCTGAGCGTAGTAAGGTAGGTGGTGGGGCTCGAGGGTAACCGCTACTCGTTCTACTATTTCTGGGAGAAGTACTAAGCGGCGAATCAAAGTCAGTTCCGGCTCGGTGGAAAGCAGAGAGACATCGCCCTCACCATAGTCTATCGCCCGCTGTTCAGCTAAGCGAATAATGCTGGCGACACGAGCGTGAGCATATTGAACATAATAGACAGGGTTGTCCGCCGACTGCCGCTTTGCTAGCTCTATATCGAAATCCATTTGGCTGTCAGCAGAGCGGGAAAGGAAGAAGAACCGGCACGCGTCTGAGCCCACTTCGTCTATCACCTCCCGTAAGGTGACGATATCGCCGCTACGCTTGGACGCTTTAACTATTTCCTGTCCACGCCGCAGCGTGATCATCTGGTGGATTATTATCTTGAGCTGTTCAGGGTCGTGCCCCAGGGCTTTGAGCATCGCTTTCATTCGAGGGACATGCCCCTGATGATCGGCTCCCCAGATATCAATCACCCGGTCGAATTTCCGCTCCAGAAACTTGTCGTAATGATAGGCAATATCAAAGGCGAAATAGGTGGGAGAACCATCGCTGCGTACCAGGACATTGTCCTTGTCTTCGCCCAGGGAACTTGATTCAAACCAGGTGGCGCCTTCCTTTTCTGTAACATAACCTCCGCTCTGGAGTAGCTCCATAGCTTTGCTATACTGCCCGTCCTGACAAAGGCTTTTCTGTGAGAACCAAATGTCGAAGTCAACGTTTAGTAGCACGAAGTCTTGTTTAATTCCCTCTAGCATCCTGGCAGTCCCGATCTCCGCTAGTTGCGAAGCCGCTTCTTGCTCGGGCAACAGCAAGAATCTATCCCCCTCTTCCTCAACGGTTTCCCTGGCCAGGTCAATCATGTAATGACCGTAGTAGCCACCCGGAGGCATGTCGGCTTCCTGGCCCAGGCACTGGCGGTAACGGGCATATAGAGAATGGCCGAAGTTATCTATCTGACTGCCCATATCGTTTACATAATATTCCTTTTCTACGGAGAAACCGGAGATAGCAAGCACATTGGCTAAAGTACTGCCCAAAACGGCGCCGCGTCCGTGACCCACGTGAAGAGGTCCGGTGGGGTTGACGCTAACAAATTCAACTTGCACCCGCTTACCCTTGCCCAGGTCGATGTCACCATATGATTCACCGGCATCCAGGATTGACTGCACCTGCCTGCTCAGCCAGTCGTCGCTCAAGATGAAGTTGATGAAACCTGGCGAAGCGATCAGCACCTTGCCGATTTCAGCCGGTGGCGATATGTGTTCGGAGATTCTTTCAGCTATGACCATGGGTGACATCTTCATAGCGCGAGCCAGCTTCAAGGGGAGACCTGAAGCGAAGTCCCCATGTTCAGCAGTCTGAGAATGCTCTATAAGCACCTCGGGCAAGGCGGCGGGAGGAAGTGCATCTCTCTCCTGTGCCTGCAATACTGCCTGCTGCAAACATGCGGTCAGTTTTTGCTTTAGCATATCAAAACAGCGAATCCTGTGTGTTAGTTACTAACTGCAAACAGTTTCAAAATCCAGGGTAACGACATCGACCCTGCGTGTCTCCGAGACTATGGCAGCAAAGATCTGCATACGCTCATGGCTCCCCGGGTCAATACAGGGAGATCCCACCGTCGACGGTAAGACATTCTCCCGTCACGAAGCTGGAGGCGTCGGATGCCAGATAAATCATCGCTCCTACCATTTCATCGGGGTCGGCCAGGCGTCGTAGCGGTGTCCTTTTGATCATCTCTCCCTCGTACTCAGGAATAGCCAGAAAGCGAGAGTCGCCGAGACGGGTGTGCACATTTCCGGGAGCTAGCGTATTCACACGGATATTATACTGAGCCCATTCCAGGGCCATGACCTTAGTTGCCATGATGACCCCGGCCTTGCTGATTGCGTATACGCCGATTTGCGACTCCGGCTTGAATCCATCCATTGAGGCGACATTGATAATCTTACCTCCGCCGTGTTGCTTCATCACTCTGGCTACGGCCCCGCTGAGGAAGAATAGTCCCTTCAGATTAAGATTCATGATGCTGTCCCACAGGCGTTCGTCAACATCTTCCGCAGGGCTCATCGCTGGAGCAGTGCCCGCGTTGTTCACCAGGATATCAATCCTCCCGAATTCACTGTTGACTTTGGCGACCAGGCTATTTATGTCCTCCATGCGACCCAAATGAGCTGCCACCGGTAAGGCTTTCCTTCCCGATCTCCTTATTTCCTCAGCTACATTCTCCAGGTCAGGAAGTTTCCTGCTGGCCACTATGATGTCTGCCCCGGCTTCAGCAAAACCCAGTGCAGTGGCTCGACCGATGCCTCTTGAGCCACCGGTGATGAGAGCTACTTTCCCATCCAGGCGATATTTGTCAAGGTGCATGATGAGCCTCTCTTTCCCTATCTTTGCTGCGTTCTTATTCACGGCTATATTGTAGCCGAAAAACGCCTGCTTTTCTATCGGGATTCAGTACTTGACAAAAATCAGCTCCACTCGGCACCTTTCGACCATGCCAGGCTCAGTTGTTGACGCAGAAGTTGATGCTCAGCCTTCTCCAGGCCGGGGTCGCCTTGGAAGAGGGTTATCGCTTCTTGCCGGGCTAACTGCACACTCTGCAAGTCAGATAGCTTGGCAAGTTTGAGGTCCGGCAAGCCGCTCTGGTGCGTGCCGAAGAATTCCCCGGGACCTCGCAGCTCCAGATCCTTTTCCGCGAGGGCGAAGCCATTATGAACCTTCTCCATCAGTCGCAGGCGTTTTCTTGCTTCAGGTGAGAGGGTTTCAGTGATAAGCATGCAATAGCCTTGTTCCTTGTCTCGCCCCACGCGCCCCCTGAACTGGTGGAGTTGAGATAAGCCAAAGCGCTCGGCACCCTCTACCAGCATGACAGAGGCTCTAGGTATGTCAATGCCCACCTCCACGACCGAGGTTGACACCAGAATATCGAGTTTCCCGGCCCGGAAATGACGCATTACCTCTTCCTTCTCGCTGCCGTGCATTTGACCGTGAAGCAGTCCCAGTTTCAGATCCGGGAAGACCTCTCGCGATAGTCGCTCATGTTCCGTTGTGGCAGCTTTTGCCTCAAGCATCTCGGATTCTTCGACTAGCGGGCAGATAATGAAGGCCTGCCGTCCGTTGCTGACCTGGCGACGGAGGAAGGTATAGGCCTTTCCTCTATCTTGCGGTTCCAGGCATTTCGTCTTCACTACCTGTCGCCCCGGCGGCAACTCATCGATAATTGAAAGGTCGAGGTCTCCGTAGAGCGTCAGCGCCATTGTTCGAGGAATAGGTGTCGCTGTCATGACCAGCACATGAGGGTTGAATCCCTTCTGCCGCAGGGCGGAGCGCTGTAGCACACCAAACCGGTGTTGCTCGTCCACGACCGCCAACCCCAGCTTGCTGAATTCTACGTCCTTTTGAATAAGGGCGTGGGTGCCGATAACGACATCGATTTCACCTTGCGCGATTTTGTTATGTAACCTCACTTTCTCATTGCTGCTGAGGCTTCCGATAAGCAAAGCGACGGTAAGTGGCCTCGAAAGAAATCCCGTGTAGCATCTGATAGTTCGTTCGCCGGGCTCAGAACGATGTTCCTCAGTGCTGATCCGGGATAGATAGCCGCAGATATTGGTGTAGTGCTGCTCAGCCAGGATCTCGGTGGGAGCCATAAACGCTCCCTGGTAACCGTTGGCAGCAGCTACCAATACAGCCAGTGTTGCGATTACAGTCTTGCCACTGCCTACCTCGCCTTGAAGAAGACGTGACATGGCTTTTGGTTGTCTGAGATCGGTCAGAACCTCCTTCAAGACCTGCTCCTGTGCCCGGGTCAGTGTGAAAGGCAAACAATCTAGAAATCTGCGAATGACTTGCCGGTCTACGCGGAAGGCGTTGCCCGGCTGCCCTTCCTGCCAATCTCGTTTTCTGGCCAGCACGCCTAACTGAAGGAGCAATAGCTCATCGAAGGCCAGCCTCGCTCTCGCCCCTTCCGCCATTGCCCGGTTATCGGGGTAATGAATCTGAGCGATTGCGGTAGGCAGGTCCAATAATCGGCAGCGGACTTTAGTCTCTGAAGGCAAGAAATCATCCAGCTGCGAGGCATAATCATCGACGGTCTCCTTGATCCATTTCCTTACCTGTCGGGGATACAGGCCCCGGGTAAGGGGGTAGACGGGAACCAGACGGCCGGTGTGAATCAGTTCCTTATCTTTGAGCAATTCCCATTCGGGGGATTCGAATACCTTGTGTCCTTTGAACAGGTTAACTGCGCCGCTGATTACTATTCTGGCATTAGTACGGAAACTTCTTGCCAGGTAAGGCTGATTGAACCAGACCGCTCTGACATTTCCTGTTTCATCGCCGACGATCGCCTCCGTGCCCCGCCGGCTACCCAGGGTAGCTACTCTGGCCTGCCAGATAATACCTGTGATGGTCTGCTCTTCACCTTCCACAAGTTCAGAGATAGGTTTTGTCTGGCTGTAGTCGACATAGCGTCTGGGGAAGAAACGGAGCAGGTCGCCCATCACCCTGACGTTAAGCCTGGCGAATTTGCTGGCTACGTTGGGCGTGATGCCTTTGATGACAGTTATGGGCGATTCGAGTCCTTCTCCTTGCTTCCTGTGGGGCTTAAGTGCCGCCATCACCTCCATCTCATTCGTCTCCCCGGAAGGGGGAGGAGAGGGTCTGTCCTCAACTCGCTGAAGGATTAAGGGGTCTTCCTTCGCTTTTTCCAGCCGGTCTAACCAGCTGAGGACATTTGATATCCATTTCTTATGCTCTTCCACGCTTTGAGAGCCATATTCGGAGTTGGCCAGGTTGAGTTCATCGAATTCCTTCACAAGCTGCGGGTTCTTGATGCTCTCCCTGATCTGTCTTGCCTGTTTGTGAAGATACTTGTCCAGGCCACCGATTACTGCCCTGTCGGTGTAACCCTTCCGGCATTCTAGCTCAAGAATGTTTCGCAGCGAATTGATGTCTTCCATGTTCGACTCTGCTCGGGGGACCGAAACAGCGTGGACATTGAAACCAACATGGTTTCCTGCAGCCCCCTAACCTCCCCCTTCGCCTGGTCTGATAATTATGCTATCATTAGCATGATAGCTCAAAGTGTGACTTATAACAAAGAGAGGCAGAGAGGTTTCTATGAAGTGCAAGATTTGCGGTAAAGCGGCTCAGTTCGGGAATAGTGTGAGCCACTCCAAAAGACATACCCGGCGGCGCTGGCTGCCCAATATTCAGCGAGCCACGATTATGGTAGAAGGAAGAAAGACAAAACTAAACATCTGCACCAGATGCCTGCGCACCCAATACAAAGCAGCTCGCTAGCTGACCCAAACCATTCATCATTGCCAGCCCCGACTTGTCGGTGTGCGTCAATCCCTTGCCCCTCCGAGATTGCTTCACTGCCTGACGGCAGCCTCGCAACGACAGCGGAGGAGGCGTCATTCTGAGCCCCGACCGTCGGGGCCAAGAATCTGAGAGACTCCGTTAGCCGATGCCTCCTGCATTCTTTCCATCGACCAAAAAATCCACTTCGAAAAGCAGCCCTCTTTCATCAAATCCACACTTTTCGTAGAACTCTCTTGCTTCAGTGTTTGTCTTCTCGGTGCTCACTTGAACTTCGCAACATCCGAGCCGTCTACATTCTTCGATAACAGCCAGCACCAACTGCCGGCCGATGCCCTTGCCGCGATATCCGCTGGCGACGACAAGTTCATCGATTAACCCGGACGGGCTCTGGTGCAAGATTGTCCTCCGGATCGCGAAGTTGATGAATCCAACTACTGTTCCCGCTGTTTCTGCGACTAAGAAATGCGAGCCGGCATCGTTCAGGAGGTCTTGGCAGGTCTTGACGGCTGTCCGGACGTCGATGCCCTCCGTATCATCCAGAGCATGTATCAAATCTGCCAGCAATTCTCCAATCGCACGTAAATCAGGTTGCGTGGCTTTTCTGATGAGAATGTCGTTCATCTCGGATTCCCCGAAAAGGGGTGGAGCTTGTCGCCACCTGCCTTTTGTCGTCGGTGCTAGCTCACCGCTTCCCGGAGTCTCTGTAGCGCCTGGCTTATCCCTTCCTTGGCCTTGAACACGCTGTTGCCCGCCACCAGGACATCGGCGCCGGCTTTAACTATCTCACGGGCATTGTGGGGAGTAATTCCCCCGTCGACTTCGAGCTCTGCATTCAGTTTCCTATCATCAAGGATTCTGCGCAGGTTCGCTATCTTGGGCAGTGTAGCCGGGATGAAGGACTGCCCGCCGAAGCCGGGGTTAACGCTCATTATCAGAATCAAGTCGACATGAGGCGTGATCTCGTCGACCGAGTTGAGAGGAGTGGCCGGATTCAAGGACACGCCAGCCTTGACGCCCAGTCCCTTTATCAACTGGATCGTGCTGTGGAGATGAGGGCAGGCTTCGACGTGCACGGTTATGATATCGGCACCTGCCTTGACAAAGTCGGAGACATATCGTTCCGGGTGCTCGATCATGAGGTGAACATCCAGGGGCAGGCTGGTTAGAGGACGAATTGAAGCCACCACCGCCGCACCGATGGTAATATTGGGCACAAAATGCCCGTCCATAACGTCTACGTGAATATAGTCAGCCCCTGCTTTGGTGACCTCGGCAACCTGCTCGCCTAGGCGGGCGAAGTCCGCGGAAAGAATAGACGGCGCCAGCTTGATCATTATCGGACTGACCTCCTTGCCTTTTCTAAAGCCATCTCCACCGTGTGGAAGGAGGTGCCGCGGCTCGTGCTTCCCGGGGTCGCAGGTGATTCCATACCTATATTATATACGTCTTTCCCAGAAAGAGAAGAGCGCCTGCTGCAATCCCTCAGGGCAAGCTCCGGCAAGTCCGTTCCATCATGGGTGGCCAGAATTCAGTTCGTTTTCATCGCTCGGAGACCTGGCCGCTCCCTTCAGCCCTGATGGGGCGAACAAAGAGCAGAGCCACAGTACCTGCGGCGTAACACACCGCGGATACTAAGGCCGCAGCGTTATAGTGCCCGGATGCTTCACGAAGTGCGGCCCAGATGAGCGGTCCCCAGCCTCCGACTACCCCGTAGCCAAAGGTGAGAATGCCGAAGAGCGAGCCTACATGGGCCCTGCCGAAAAGGTCGCCCAGCAATGGAACATAGAGGGAAACCTGAAGACCGGTGCCCAGACCCACGCCAATGGCCAGCGCCATCAGGCCCGGCTGACTGTGTACGCCCAGCCATCCATAGAACATCGCTGCCGTACAGAGCATGAGGCCTACCGGCATTATCCGGGTCTTCCCGTATCGGTCGCCCAGCCAGCCGCCGGCTATGCAACCGAGCGCCCATGGTGCTGCAAATGCCGTAGAGAAAACCCCGGCAGTTGCCACCGGACTGCCCAGGTCGGTGCCCCACGCCACCACATGAGCCGCGAAGCCACTGAGACCGATGTTGTATACGGAGTAGGTGATGAATAACAGGATAAACGGTGACGTTTTGATAGCACGCTTCACGGCCCACGATACCTCTACTGATGCCGGGCAATCGGAATTCGGCACCGGTTTTTCACCGTCAGGACACAGTCCCACAGACTCCGGAGTATCCCGGACGATCAGGAAAGCAACGAGGATGATGGTCAAACCGAAGCAGACGCCCAGGAGCAGGGAAGTATCGCGCCAACCGCGTGAAGCGGCCAGTGCCGTCATAACCGGTAGGAATACGGCGTTCCCTACGGCCCAGGCGGCGCCGGTAATCCCGGTTACCAGTCCCGCTCGTTTCCTGAACCACTTGCGGCCTGTCGCCATGATGGGGACGTAGTGTGTCATGCTGACTGCCAGTGCCAGGAGCACCCCGTAATGCAGATTCAGTTGCCAGGGCGACTGTACAGTGGAAAACAGACCCCAACCTAAGACGGTAATGGCGCCGCCAATCAAGAAGGTCTTCCGGCTCCCGATTCTATCGACGAGGGCGCCGGAGACGAGCACAAAAAAGGCGTATAGCCAGATGGCAAGACTCTGGGCCAAGCCTATCGTTGCCCGTGACCACTCCAGTTCGGACATCATGAAGGGGAGAAAGGCAGTTACGTTGTACCTCCCCAGAGACCCAAGCGCCCCTATCACAAACAGCCCCAGGACCAGCCACCATCCGTAGAAGATCGGCTGTTTCTTCCTCAAAGTGGGAAACCTTTCCTGCTTCTCGTCCACCTGATATGGCAGAACTCTCCCCGGTCAGCACTCGGAGAGGGATTTAATACTGAAGCCCGGTCTCGGACTGAGTGCCCGTCTGCAATCATCTCATCCTGCGCGGTTAGCACGGTCATGGCAACCCGGTGAATTCGCTTAGTGACAGTCCGGCCTGACGAATAATGGCTCGCGGTGTTCCTCTATCCAGTTCTCCATCTCTCTCATCTCCCCTTCTATCTAATTCTATCACCGCTCCATTGTTCTGGCCTCGATTATTATACCCTGTTTTGTCGCTGTTTTTGACGCCAGCAGTGCTGGCCGGCATCGTGTTTGTGCTTGATCGTACTTCATAGGGGGTTCGTGACCGTTTGATGCCACTGCCTGGCTCGGATAGTCCTTACGTAAGAGTTCCAATGTTCGCATATATACTCACTTTGCCCGGCCTTGCCGCACGCTTTATGCCTCTTCTGAGATATGATAGGCTTGGGTGAGAAGACGTGAAGAGAGGAAGCGAGTCAAAGGCAGCCGGCATACTTCCGGTCCCCAGGACCAAAAAGGAGGCTAAGCAAGCCTACAACAGCATCAGCAGGTACTACGGCTACACCACCGGGCCGCTGGGGCGGAAGTATTCAGAGATGGCGCTGCAACGCCTGTCGATTGCAGAAGGGGAGACCGTGCTGGAGATCGGCTTCGGCACGGGGCACTGCCTGAAGCTGATGGCAGAACTCGTCGGTGGAAGGGGAAAGGTTTACGGCATCGATATGTCCTCCGGCATGATTGAGAAGACGAAGACAAGACTGGAGAAAGCAGGCCTGACGGGGAGGGCTGAGCTATGTTGCGCTGATGCGACGTGCCTGCCCTTTGATGACAACGTCTTCGACGCCGTGTTCATGAGCTTTGTCCTTGAGGTTATGGACACGCCTGAGATTCCGGGCGTGCTTGAAGAGACAAAGAGAGTGCTCAAGCCGGGGGGAAGGCTGGGGGTCGCCAGCATGTCGAAGGAGAACGGAGAGTCCATATTCTTGAGGGTCTATGAATGGATACATAACAGATGGCCTAAATACGTTGGCTCCAGGCCGATTTACGCCGGACAAGCCCTGATTGACGCCGGGTTTCCAATAAAGTGTAAAGAGAAGGTCAGAATATTCCGGTTGCCGGCCGAGATCATCGTCGCCGTCAAGGCAGTTCCGGCGAAGGGTGATTTGCATCGTCCGCACTGTTGATTAACGGGTTGCCCACGGGCCACGCAGACTGCGGAGTATGGGTGCCCCCTCGTTCCAGCAGATTGGTGCCACTTCATGTTGGTGACACCGGCCAATAACCACTAGTGTCATTGCGAGCCCTGCTGTGTCGGGGCGTGGCAATCTCATAGGCTTTAAGTTGCGGTTGGTCAGGCGTATAATTGAAGCAAGAGGCGATCGAGATCAACAGGCATTGACAGAGCGTCAGTTCAGACGCGCAGGGTGATAGGGTTGATGGTTGACCGACCCTCAAAGGGGGTGAATAGATGATTTTTCTCAGAGTTCTCTACGTTGTGGCTATAGCGGTCATGCTTGTCTTCCTTGTCATCGTCGGCGTCGAGGCTTTCTATCCCGCGCCCTCGTACCCGGAATATCCCGACTGGTCAAAGAATCCGCACCCTTGGGATACCCCGGAGTACGATGAGTGGCAGCAGGAATGGCAGGAGGAATGGGACAGGGTTTATGAGGAACATCGGCAGGAGACAGCGGTATATCACAGGAGCATATTCTTCATCGTCCTGCCTCTGGGGGTGGTATTTGCCATCGGGGGCACTTTCATTCGACGCAGACTGGATATCTTCGGGGCCGGCTTGATTCTGGGTGGCATGGGGGTAATGATAACTGCGATTACACCTCATGATCTGGACAGCAAACTGAGATTTGCCGGCATTGCCGCTGCCCTGGCTGTTCTAGTCTTCGTGGGATACAAGGTGTTCCTCTCCTTGAGAAGAGCCTGAGCGGCCTGGCCAGAAAAGCGCCCATCATGATGCGAAGCCTGTCCCGGGGCGCACACTGGGAATCCCGCTCCCTGCAATACCGGGCCAAATCGCTACTGATATACCGGGTGGCTTTGAATCGCGGGCGACCAAGCGTATAATGGGATGAAGGGTCGTGAGCGATTAACGCCCGTCGGCGTGAACTGAGACGCGCGGGGCGGTTGGTCGGCCCACAAAGGAGGTGAATAGATGAGCTTTGTCAGGGGCGTCTACGTAGTGGCCATAGGGGTCTTGCTTGTCCTTCTCGTCATCTTCGGTATCCAGTCCTTCTATCCAGCCCCCGAGTCCCAGGGTTACCCCAGCTCGGAAGAATACCGCGAAGAACGAGCGACATATAGAATGAACGTGTTCTCCATCGTCTTGGCCCTGGGGGCGCTTCTTGCCGTCGTGGGCACGTTTGTCCGGCGGAGGTTGGGCATCTTCGGGGCCGGCCTGATTCTTGGCGGCATGGGTACCATGATCTATGCAGTTGCACCCTGGCATGTGGACAGCCTGCTCAGGTTTGTCGGCATAGCCGTCACCCTGGCTGTGCTTGTCTTCGTGGGCTATAAGGTGTTACCTTCCCTAAGAAGAGCCTGAGCGGCGTTGCCCGGCAGCGGTCATGACCTTTGCCTGCTAGGCGTGTGCAAGGCGAGGGCGATTGTCCCTCCTGCCCTATTTCTTCAGCTGCTTCCCGATGCTGAACGCCTCGCCTATGGGCTTGCCCAACGTGCGATACTGGTTTGTCGGGCGCGTAACCCAGAGGAAAGGCTGAATCTTGTCTACATCGGGCTCGCCGTCGGTGAGGCACGACTCTGTGACGTAGACTTCCTCGATTTGCCCCACGACTAGCTCGTGGCTCCCCAGGTTCAGGATGTGCAGGGCGCGGCACTCAAGATTCACGGGACACTGGCTGATCAAGGGCGCGGTGTCAAGCTTGCCGTAGAAAACGCTGAATTTGCAGTCGGCGACCTTGTCCGTATCCCGCCCCGAGACAAGCCCGCAGTAATCAGTTTCCTTCACCAGGTCAACGGAGGGAATGTTTACGGAGAACGTGCCATTTTGCTTGACGCCCTTCAGAGTATGGCGCTTGTGCTGGAAGGCGACGGAGAGCATGGGTGGAGTGCTGTTCGCGATCCCGCACCAGGCGTATGCCGAGAAGTTTGGTTTCCCATCGACGTTGGCCCCGACCAGAACGGTGGGCAGCGGGTAAAGAAGTGTGCGTGCTCCGATTGCTACCTTGGACATCTAAGTTAGCCTCCTGTTTCTCGAATTTGAATACCCGCACCGGCTTCGCTTCTCCCCTGAGGATCGGGCATGCAGCGGTGTGTGGTATCCCGTAGTATTATAGCCTGCGGGAGCCCGCTTCAGAAACAGGGAAGCCCCGGCTTCCCTGAATTCGGGGGGCAGCAGACCAATCAGGCCTGCTACAAATCAGCTATTGCGTCAGCAGAATAGCGCATGGCTTCGCCTCGCTTTCATGTGTTATACCTTGTTCTGCCGGTGTTCCAAACAGGAGCATCTGCTTGAAGCCCGAGGACATCGTGCCTGCCAGGGCTTCTTGCCGGAATGTTATGCGCCGAGACAATGGTGGGATTGACTCTTATGCGTATTGTGAATATGATACAAGTAATGAATAGCGATACTTAACTGGTATGGCCAACATATCTAGTTAGATGAAGAACATGACGGGGACAGACACGAGATTCATTACTAACGAGGGAGAGAAGACCCTTCGAGATAGGTTTCGGGTCCTGATCAAAGATACCAGATTCTTTGATGCTCTGGTTGGCTACTTCTACACCAGCGGCTTCCACGCGCTCTATGAGTCGCTGGAAAACACGGAGAAAATCAGGATTCTCATCGGGATACGTACCAGCAAGCAGACTTTCGACCTGATACAAGCTACACAGTCCCGGCTGCCAGTAGCCTTTGAATTCTCTCATGCGCAGACCAAGGAGGAATTCTCCGATACAGTGGCAAAGGAGATGGAGAGTTCGGAAGACAATAGCCATGTAGAAGAAGGGGTCAACAAGTTCGTTGAGTGGCTCCTTAATGGCAAGATGGAAATCAAAGCATATCCATCTGAGAACATCCACGCAAAGATATATATCATGACCTTTGTCGAAGGGGACAAGGATGTCGGCAGGGTGATAACCGGTTCCAGTAACTTCACACAAGGTGGACTAATCGACAATCTGGAGTTCAATGTCGAGCTTAAGGACAAGGCTGATTATGAATTCGCCCTCGCCAAATTCAACGAACTCTGGGAAAACGCTGTAGATGTAAAAGATAAATATATTGAGACCATTCAGAATAAGACCTGGCTCAATAACACCATTACCCCGTATGAGTTGTACCTCAAGTTCCTCTACGAGTATTTCAAGGAAAAAATAAACATTGACAAAGAGGAAATCGAGAAAAAATACCTTCCCGAGAACTTCTTGGATTTGGAATATCAGAAGGAAGCTGTGAAAGATGCTCAAAACAAACTTGATGAATATGGTGGCGTATTCATTTCTGATGTGGTAGGTCTAGGTAAAACATACGTATCAGCTATGCTGGCTGGCCAACTCGACGGTAGGAATCTAGTTATTGCCCCTCCGGCTCTTCTATATAAAGACAGCCCTGGTTCATGGCCGAATGTATTCTCTGATTTCAGAGTGTCGGCTGATTTTGAATCATTGGGGAAGCTTGACCATATCATCAAGCGAGGGGCCGATAAGTACAAGAATATTTTCATTGACGAAGCGCACCGCTTCCGCACTGAGATGAACATAACATACGAAAAACTGGCGCAGATTTGCCGTGGTAAACGGGTAATCCTGGTCACAGCAACACCTCTAAACAACTGGCCGAAGGATATTCTGAGCCAGATTAAGCTATTTCAGAAAGCCCGGAGAAGTACAATTCCCAATTTGCCTAACCTGGAGAGTTTCTTCAATTATCTAGCCAAGAGACTCAAGGGTCTTGATAGACAGCAAGACTATGAAGAATACATAGATACTGTAAGGGAAAACGCTAAGGAAATTAGAGAAAGGGTACTCAAATATTTGATCGTACGCAGAACCCGTGCAGAGATAGTTAAATATTTCGCTGATGACTTGAAGCAGCAGAAGCTGAAATTTCCCGAGGTTGCCGACCCAGAACCCATATTCTATAAACTGAACAAGAATGAGGACTACGTGTTCAGCAAGACCATTGACCTGGTAACCACGAAATTCCTATACGCGCGCTACACGCCGCTACTTTACTATGAAGGTGACATCACACAGCCAGAGGAATTAGCTCAAAAGAACATGAGAAAGTTCATGAAGATACTGCTGGTGAAACGGCTGGAAAGCAGCTTCCATGCCTTCAAAAGGAGCCTGGAGCGATTCATAAGGTCTTACGAGCAGTTCTTGCACGAGTACGAGAAAGGAAATGTGTATGTCAGCAAGAAGTATACGAACAAGCTTTTCGAGCTCCTGGAATATGACAACGACGAGGCTATTCAACAATTGATTGATGAAGACAAAGCCAGGCGCTATGATGCCACCGACTTCAATCCCAAGTTTAATGAGGACCTTCAAAATGACCTGAACGTTCTGAGAGAAGTGGCAAAACTCTGGCAAACGATAGACCGGGACCCCAAACTGTTGACTTTCGTTGATATGCTAAGGAAGAACGATATACTTAAGAACAGCAAACTCATCATCTTCACTGAGTCAAGGGAGACCGCTGAATATCTTGACGAAAGGCTCAGCAAAATATTCCCTCGTGAGGTGCTTTCCTTCTCCGGAGCATCCGGGGCTCCTACCCGTGACAGGGTTATTGCCAATTTTGATGCCAGAGCCAAGTTTCCGAGGAACGACTATCGCATTCTTATTACCACCGAAGTACTTTCAGAGGGTGTTAACCTCCATCGTTCCAATGCTGTAATCAACTATGACATACCCTGGAACCCGACTCGATTAATGCAAAGAGCCGGACGAATTAATCGTGTCGATACCAAATTTGACACAATTTACACCTTCAACTTCTTTCCCACGATACAATCCAACGATCAGATTAAGCTTAAGGAAGCCGCTGAGTATAAGATACAGGCATTTATCGAGATGCTGGGTGCTGATGCACGGTTATTGACTGAGGGCGAAGAGATAAAATCGCACGACCTGTTTGCCCGCCTAACTTCGAAGAAGACAATAACCGGAGAAGATGAGGATGAGGAAAGCGAGCTTAAATATTTGTGGATAATAAGAAACATACGTGACGATGACCCTGACCTATTCGAGAAGATAAAGCGCCTACCCAGGAAAGCCAGGACTGCCAGGGAACATGATGGTGATAGCAGAAGCTTGCTCACTTATTTCCGCAAGGGTAAGTTGCAGAAGTTCTACCATTCTAACGACGAGACAACCGAAGAATTAGATTTTTTCTCTGCAGCAAAGTGCCTTGAAGTCGGTAAAAATACGCCACGGGAGACTACCGGGGCAGATTACTATGAGCTTCTGGAGAGGAACAAGAAGGCCTTTGCTTTGACCACTACTGAAGAGGTACCTGAGACAAAAATGAAGGGTGGCCGTGACAGCGCGTCTTTCGTGCTGAAAATCCTGAAATCAAAACAAATAAAACACTTCAAAGGCTATACGGAGGACGACGAAATCTATATCAGAAAAGTGATGGGCCTTATTGAAGATGGAGGACTTCCTAAGCAGACAGCAAAAACCTTGGTCAGGGAGCTAAGCAGAGAAACTAATCCTCTAAAAATACTGGCTAAGCTCAAAACTAATATAGCTCCAGAGTTCTTTAAAGAGCCGGTAGCTGAAAGCTCGGCTCAAACTGCGGGACCACGAGAAGTCATTCTCTCTGAGTATTTGATAGGTAGGTAGAGCATGGACAGGCCAGCGGCGATCAACCTTATCCGGGACACCTTTGCGAATTCCTTCGATAAGGGACGCTTTATTAAACTGAGCAAGAACTTATTCAAACACTTGGACGTATCCGGCAATTTCCTTTGGGCGGGAAACCGCTTACCAAATGCCGGAGCTTTTCAACCCTATATAGATTCCATCGAACGCATTGGAAAGTCCGATGCTCAGAGCAAATCAGAGGACCAGATTGATGTCCTTATCGTTAACCTGAAAAAGGAGACCTCCCTAGAACGGGCTCGCACGAGGCAGAGGAACTTTATCGCCCGATATTTGGAAGATAAGCAAAGAACAGCTGCTCTGGTGGCTTTTGTCCCTCCTAACCCGGCAAACTGGCGTTTCTCTTTGGTCCGCATGGACTACAACATCGCCCAGTCACCAAGCGGTAGGGTTAAAGTGGAGACTGAGCTCACCCCGGCACGCCGGTATTCATTCCTTGTTGGTGAGAGTGAAAGCAGCCACACTGCGCAGGTGCAACTGCTTCCCATTCTGGAAAACGACGAACGCAAGCCTCTGCTATCTGACTTTGAGAAAGCCTTCAGCATCGAGGTTGTCACCAGGGAATTCTTTAAAAAGTATCGTGAGCTATTCCACAATGCTGATGAAGCGTTACAAAAGATCATAAAGAAAGATGCCAGAGTAAAAGAAGATTTTGTCGCCAACGATGTAGATACCATCAACTTCGCCAAGAAGCTGCTGGGTCAGGTCGTATTCCTCTACTTCCTGCAGAAGAAGGGCTGGTTTGGCGTCGGGCGGGATGAGGACTGGGGAACGGGGCCGAAGGACTTTTTACGGCGCTTATTTGAAAAGCAAGTTGTGCCATACGGCAACTTCTTTAACGATGTCCTAGAGCCACTCTTCTATAACGCTCTGGCTAATGAAAGACCGGATGACTTCTCCGACCGTTTCAACTGCAAGATCCCTTTCCTCAACGGTGGTTTGTTTGACCCCATCAATAACTATGACTGGGTGCATACGGATATCCTCCTGGCTAACGGACTCTTTTCCAACACCGACAGGACAAAAGAAGGGGATATCGGTACCGGCATCCTGGATGTCTTCGACCGGTATAACTTTACCGTTAAGGAAGATGAGCCTCTGGATAAAGAGGTAGCAGTTGACCCAGAGATGCTGGGCAAGGTATTTGAAAACCTGCTTGAGGTCAAAGACCGTAAATCTAAAGGCACTTACTACACCCCGCGCGAAATCGCCCACTACATGTGTCAGGAAAGCCTGATTAACTACCTAGACACCGCTATTAACACGGGTGAGGTGCCACTGGTGGCGACGCCACCACCTCAGAGCAAACTTTTCGGCAAGCCGGACCCTGAGCAGAGCGCCCTCAAAGCGCCAGGCTACCGGGCGATTGTGCCGCGTGAGCACATTGAAGCCCTAGTCCGCAGGGGAGAACTCGCGATTGAGCATGATACCCGGGTTGAAGCCTACGGCAAGGAGACGGAACGTTATTCCTATAAGCTCCCAGAAAGTATCCGCTGGAACGCCAGGCTCATAGATGAAAAGCTTGCCAACATCAGGATATGCGATCCTGCCATCGGCTCCGGGGCGTTTCCGGTGGGCTTGATGACGGAAATTGTCCATGCCAGGAATACACTCACCACCTACCTGCCAGACAAAGAGGGCAGGACAAACTACCACTTCAAGCGACACGCTATCCAGAACTGCCTTTACGGTGTGGATATTGACCCGAGCGCTGTGGAGATTGCCAAGCTCCGACTCTGGTTATCCTTGGTTGTTGATGAAGAAGACATCAAGCAGATTCAACCTCTGCCCAACCTGGACTACAAGATTGTCTGTGGCAATTCGCTGCTGGGAGTGGAGAAGAATCTGTTCAATGTCGAGCTATTTAATGAGCTTGAGAATCGAAAACCGCTATACTTCAATGAAACTAATGTAAAGAAGAAGCAGGAATATAAGAAGCAGATTGACCAGCTGATTAAGAAGATTACGAATGATAATGAAACCTTTGACTTTGAGGTCTATTTCTCCGAGGTCTTCCACGAAAAGGGCGGATTTGATATTGTAATTGCCAATCCGCCGTATATCAGCCACGACAAAATCGAGATAAAGGAATCCCTGAGAAAATTCTTCAAATGCTATGAGCCCTTCGCGGACATCTATTGTTATTTCATTGAGCTAGGAATGAAGCTACAGAATCCAAAAGGTCTCTTGTGTTATATCACCTCCAATTCATACCTAAAAGCAAGGTATGGCATGCCTCTTAGAAATACTCTTCGAGAGAAGGGACTGTTGCTACAGTTGATAAATATTGAGGATTTTCAAGTATTTGAGGCTGCAATAGTCAACACGGCTGTTGTTCTGGTTCTCAATAAAATGGTGTCGATAACTCCAAGATGTCTAGTCGTTAGTGCTACGCACGACTACGGAGATGGCTTTCAACAGTTTGTCGAAAGGAATGCGCTATATTATGCTCAAACTGACTTCCAAGTAGAACCCTGGAGTCTTACTTCTCCGGAGAAACTCAAGTTAAAAAACAAGATTGAAAAAGCAGGTAAATCATTGGAGAGGTATGGCACAAAGATTAGATTAGGTCTTGCTACAGGAGCCAACGAAGCCTTCATCATCGACAATGTAACGAAGAACGTTTTAGTCAAAAAAGACCCCAAAAGCAGGGACCTTATCAAACCAATCTTGAGAGGTAAGGATATATTCCGGTACAGGTATTGCTTTAGCGATAATTACATTCTACTTACCAAGGACGGGATTAATGTTAAGAAAGACTACCCAGCGATTTATCAATACCTCGATTCATTTGGGGATAGTTTCAAGAATAGGGGAGCACAGGGCAACCATTGGACAAATCTTAGACATTGTTCCTTTTACGATGATTTTAAGAAAGAAAAAATAGTCTGGATGGAATTGTCTGACCATGGTCGCTTTGTGTTATGCGATAGCGAAATATACCTATTGAATACAGCCTATTTCTTAATACCGCCGAGGCAGTTTTTATGGAAATATCTTCTAGGCATCCTGAATTCGCAGGTCATCAAGTTCTATCTCGGGATGATAGCTGAAACCAGTGGAATGGGTGTAACACGTTGGATAAACGAACATGTGAAGAAGTTTCCGATACCTGAAGCAGAAAAGTCAAAACAAGCAGCAATCGCCGAGCTTGTTGATAGGATTCTTATCATAGTCAAAGACGAAGACTACCTTTCTAAGCCCGCCAAGCAAGCCAGAGTCAAAGAACTTGAGCACCAGATTGACCAGATGGTCTATGAGCTTTACGAGTTAACCCCGGAGGAGACTGCAGTGGTGGAGGACTCCAATTTATAAATACCTGCTGGTAGAAGTGTGACCTATGGCAAGAGGTTATACGAAGCTTAAGTACTTAATAGAGGATAAGGAACGTTATCCTAAAAAAGACGAGACTCAAAGGAAAGGGGACGTCCGTTCCTGTTTTGAAGTCGATAGGTCTCGCATAATTCACTCGTCATCCTTCAGGCGGCTCCAAGGTAAAACCCAGGTATTTTCTCCCGGCGAAGGAGACTTCTATAGAAACCGTCTCACTCACTCTTTGGAAGTAGCGCAAATAGGTAAAGGCTTGGCCTTGAGACTAGGAGCTGACACTGACCTTGTCGAAGCTGTATGTTTAGCACATGATTTGGGACATCCACCTTTTGGGCATGCCGGAGAAGAGGCTCTTGGCAAGCTTATGGAAAGCCGTGGAGGATTTGAAGCTAACGCTCAAAATATCCGTATAATAACCTTGCTGGAAGAGAGACGCCAGGACCTACAAGGATTGAACCTGACTCGTTCAACCCTGGACGGACTACTTAAATGCAAGGACGTGTATCAAAAGGATGCCGATCAGAAGAAATTCTATTATGACGACGATTGCTCGAAAGCGGCAGTCAATTGGGCTTCGCAATATTCATATCTCTCCCAAACTGCGTTATCATTTGAATGTCAGATAATGTCTTGGGCGGATGATATTGCGTACGCAGTACATGATTTTGAAGACGCTTTACACGGCGGATTTATTACCATTACCACTTTGTATAACACCGACTTAGTTAATACTGGTTACAAAGAAGTCGACGAAAAACTCAAAGAATCCTCTAAAGGCATAAGTAGAGAGTTTTTAGTAAATCAGTGGAATGGGTTGATAGAAATGATGAGGCAGTATTTGGGTCCCAACCTAGCGGAGACACAACAAGATAAGGCAGCAAGAAAACACCTAACAAGCAACCTTATCGCTCACTTCATTCATGGTGTCAGCCGGACAGAAGAAGTGAAAGCAAGTACCCACCGTTACCGTTACAGACTTCAAATACCATTAGATATTCAAGCAATGCAATTGTTACTCACCAAATTCATAGAATTGAAAGTGATGAGGTCATATAACGTACAGTCTCTTGAAGCGAAAGGCAGAATGATGGTTAAGGAGTTATTTGGCGCCATGACCAATGACCCGACAAGGCTACTTCCCGAAGATTGGCGTATCAGATTGGGTGGATGTAACTGTGACGACGACATTGCCCGAGTAGTATGCGACTATATTTCAGGAATGACGGACGCGTTTGCAGGCAAAATGTATGCTCGTCTTTTTATTCCTGGCTCTGGGTCGATTTACGAACCAATCTAACTTCTCAGAATTCCAGGGGCACCATACCAATTAGGCCTACTGCAAATCAGGTATTATGCCCACAGAATACCACGAAATCAAAGGTGTAGATGGTGAACTTTGGTTAAGAGTCAAACTTGAATAGGCTGATATCCACGTAAGTATCAAGCCTATTTATTGGGTCATTTCAAACTGCGACAAGGATGCTTAGCCAGCAAAAAATCAAACGCCCCAAGTAACCTCACTTCCTTCACCTGCTATCGTCCGGCCTGGCCTTCAGCTTACCTTGTGCTGGCCACTACCTGCACCTTTCAGCTTTCACCAAACCCAACTCTTATGTCAGGTCCCTGCTCGGCTACTCGGGACAATATTCATACTAGCACATATATAACGCAGTTGTCAAGTCTTCGTACGTACTAGGAGGTTAGTACCAGGTTCTCGGAATTAGCAATTCCAGGGACACCATACCAATCAGGCCTACTACAAATCAGGTATTATTTCCCCAGAATAACCTGCGCGAGTCCCAGGGCATCTCGTAGGTTGCCTTCAATTCCTTTCATATCTGGGAGGGGCATTGTTCCAAGCTTCTTTGCTATCATACCCTGCTTTATGGTCCTTATGATTCCTGTTGCTGTGGAGGGGAAAAGCAGCCCAGCCCCCTGCCAATGACTGATAAGATGGTCGCCCAGCAATATCCGGTCAGTCCTGCTGGTGATTGCTGCAATTATGGCCTCTTGACGGCTTTGATGGTAAGCGTCTGAGCTTACTATGACTGCCGGGCGTCGCCTCTCCCCCGTCTCGTCAGAGAACGTAAAGCTGACAAGGACTATATCCCCGCGTTCACATCCTGTCATAAGCTGCATCCCTTTCATTGTCCCAGACTTCGGCAAGAACCGGGTCAGCTTCTGCAGACAACTTCAAAAGCCTCTCTACATCTGCACTTTCCTCGCTTGGACGGGGCACCTTATCTATGTCTTCTTTACGAAACCGGCGATGCCGTTCCTTACCAATGCGAAAAGCCGGCAACCTGCCTTCCGCGGTCAATTTGTAGATAGTTCTTCTAGATACACATAGGTATTGAGCGGCTTCCTCAACTGTAAACCATTCTTTGGTGATTACCATGAGCATACCTCCACACAAGCTCGTGTTCGTGTCTGATACCATTCTAGCACATATACGCAAATAACAGCAATACGGCACATTCCTGACTTTCGTGCAATAAGTCGAGTTATCGAGACACGGCAACCGCAGCAGAGATTAAGGCTTTCAGGGTAAAGGGTATTGACAAGTGGTGTCATATATGACACCATAATGTCGCCCTGTTTAAAGTAAATCGATAACAGGGAGAAGACCAAGAAAGGAGGCAGAGTATGTTAAGGAGGTTTATATCCTGTGGCGCGCGACAAAAAATCCCTAGAGGCAATTCGACGGAATCCTAGAAATGTGGCTTTGCGCGACTTTGAAGCACTAATAAAACGGTACGGATATATCGAAGAAGGCGCAAAGCATCCAAAGGCTATCATAGGAACGCGCACGATGCCTTACAAAAGAGAAAGCCCAGTTAAATCCTGCTACGTAAAAGAGTTATTAGAGATTATTGAAGAGTAAGAGGCATAACTGGCTAGAGATTACGATTAAGATGGAGATTAAAGATGGTAATTAGAGGCAATATAGAGAAAGAGTTGGAACACTATGCGAAGTTGCCTTACACAGTTATAGTTGAGCAATGGGATGACGGTGAGGGCTCTTATTGGGTTGCCAGGATTGCAGAGCTTCCACATTGTCTAATACACGCAGATACACCCGAGGAAGCCATAAAAGAGATTCAGGAAGTCAAAATGGACTGGATAAAGTCCAATCTGGAAAGAAGACTTCGTATTCCTGAGCCGAGACTGCGCAAATATAGTGGCCAAATCAGACTCAGAATTTCGCCTTCACTTCATAAACTACTTACATATAGAGCTGGAACGGAACGAATGAGCCTAAATCAATATATGGCTACGGCACTGGCAACGTCAGTTGGTATAACTAAAGAGCCCACTCACTTGAGAAAGGCGAAAAAAACACTCTGACAAAGGTGTAAGAGAATTCCAGAGACACCATGCCAATTAGGCCTGCTACAACTCAGGTATTATGTCCCCAGAATACCTGGCTTTTGTCCAATCGGCACGCCAAGACCAACTTTGACTGAAAAGACTCTCCATTGTATTCTGAGCATGATTATGCATCAGATGAGGCATTCTGATTCCGGAGGCGGTCAATAATGAATATGGAAGACGTTACACTTGGCAAACTAGCAGTGGCGAGTTTGCTGTTCGACTCTCTGACTCCTTATAATACTTCGCTCCGGGATTTCAAATCTGATACGGGCGAGAGACTGGATCTCACCATTAAAGAGCACCGCAGTGCGTTGATAGACTGGCTGAACGACTGGGGGTGTAGACATCTTTCGAAGGACCATCATGCTCTCGCATCAAATAGTATCCTGGAATGGCATCAGGGAAACAGCGGCAGTTTGTTTACAGACGAGAACCCGCTTTGGCAACTAGGGGATTCCGAGCTGGAAATGGCGGCCCGTGCATATGGTAATCTCAAGGACAAGACGGGAGCTTGGCGTGTTCGCGGAGGGAGCAAGCGGAAGGTTCATATTGGCCCAACTGCAGCCTCTAAGATCCTGTTCGCCATCAGGCCGAAAGCATTGATGCCCTGGGATGAGGCAATGCGAGTTGGCTTCGATTGTGACGGTAGTCCTGAATCATATTCTAAGTATCTAATAGAGATCAGAGACCTTGCTTTGCACATCGGTGACCTCTGCAGGAGCAAAGGCTTCCAGATTGATGACCTTCCTCAGAAACTGGAGCGACCACATTCGACAGTGCTCTCACTTGTTAACGAGTATATCTGGCTTACCGTGACACGGAGGGTAGGACTTCCCTCATCGGAAACTCTTATGCAATGGGCGGCGCTGGGTTAATACCCCGCCAATTCCAAGGACACCGTACCAATTAGGTCTACTACGAATCAGGTATTATGTCCCCAGAATCCCACCTATAATTAACCCCGCATTACCTTTCCCGATAAAAAAGAAGCCCGCTTGAGCTCAATTGCCCCACCAGTATCCATATTAGCTACATAAATGTTAACGGTTTTGTTATTATATAATCAACAGCGCCAGGGTGAGTAGCTCTGGCCCGACAGTCTCTCTTTTGAAGAGAGACTGTTTCTTTTTGAACTGATTCCACCGCAGTATTATATCTCTTGGCCGCGACTTCCAGGGACACCATACCAATTAGGCCTACTACCAATCAGGCCTGCTACCAAGCAGGTATTATGTACCCGGAATACCACATGTTGCACTTGCACAAATTTGTAGGGCATGCTTAAATCAGAAAGATGAAAACCTAAGGTCAATATGAAATGCAGCTTGTACCAATCGATATATTTACTTCAGCGTACAAACAAGGTAAGCTTTATGAGTATGCATCGGGTGAAAAAATTATAGGACATAATATAAAAGGAGGTATAAATAACAATGACAACAAAAACGTCGTCGACCACGCCCGCGTATCCAGTTACTTTGACAATCGATTACCCGGACAGATCTCTTAATCGATTAACCACGTTCTTCAGGATCTTCACAGTAATTCCAATCGCTATTATTCTGGCTTTGATAACTGGTGGGAACTTTGATCCGAGTGCAACGAATAGTTGGACCTGGCTATATGCTTCGGGAGGTATCTTGTTTCTGCCAATCCTACTCATGATTCTTTTCCGGCAAAAGTACCCCAAGTGGTGGTTTGATTGGAATATAGCATTGACTAAGTTCGGCATACGTGTTGCCACTTATATTGGTCTGCTTACAGATGTATACCCGTCAACTGACGAAGAGCAGGCGGTTCACATTGAGATCCCATATCCAGACGTCCCAAAAGACCTGAGCCGTGGGTTACCACTAGTGAAGTGGTTTCTAGCTATCCCACACTACATCATCCTGGTCTTCTTGGGCATTGCAGCCATCGTTTGCGTGGTGATAGCCTGGTTTGCCATCTTGTTTACTGGTCGCTATCCCAGAGGTTTATTTGACTTCGTAGTTGGTGTAGGCCGATGGTCGCTGAGAGTATCTGCATACGCTTTTTTGTTGACAACGGATCGGTATCCTCTCTTCAGTTTGAACTAGATTTAGCTGGCCATATTAGGGAACACGTACCCCGGGTGAATACGAATTCCAGGGACATCATACTAATCAGGCCTGCTACCAAGCAGGTATTATGTCCCTGGAATACCAGAGGATATGTTGAGATGGGTTAAATGGACCCCCACTGTGGCGTGATTTCAGCGACGTCTTGCTCGAGGAATGATCATGTCTCTAACAAGATTCATCAAGGATGTACTGAGGAGGCCTGAAGCAATCCCAACCCCTGGCGCCATATTCTACAATGCGACAGTGGCCAAAGTTCTCCGAAAGCCTGAAACAAAGATAGCTAATGACATAGTGGAAAGGATGGGAAACGGGGCTATTCTTGATTTAGGTTCGGGAACAGGCTATCTGTCAATAGAGATTGCCAAGAGGTCACCCAGCCTACAGGTCTGTGGCATCGATCTCAGCAGGCAAATGGTCAAGATTGCAAGACGCCATGCAAAAGGTGTTGATAATGCTCTATTTGTGTTTGGCAATGCAGCCAAACTCCCTTTCAAGGATAATTCAATAGACCTTGTGATTAGTACGGGTGCTTCGCACCATTGGAAGGCACCACGCATGGTGTTTGATGAATGCTATCGTGTTCTAAAAACCGGCAAGGAAGCCTGGATATACGACGGGTGTCCTGAGGTTTTCAACGACCGGGCTGATAGAAGAAAAATGAACGAGGAATATGGGTTCCTGGTTAGCCGACTTGGACCCAGAGTCTCTACACTACATGGTTTCACCGGGGAAGAATACCAGACCTTCATTAAGGGTATGCTAGAGCAAACGGCATTCAAAGGCAACTACCAGATGGTGCTAACAGATATTTGGATGAAGATTACGCTTAAGAAACGCAAGTGAGCACGTTTGCTATTTCACGACTTTTTGGTTGCTCGTCACGTTCAACCGAACAACAACATACTCTAATGCGCAGTTAAGTAACAGAAGCTTGTGATGTTACCCGGCAATTCTGACTTACGTGCAGTCTGACCACATTGAACCCCTTGCCAAACTGCGCAGGTA
>JAUWQY010000042.1 GCA_030610855.1 Dehalococcoidia bacterium | reverse complement strand
CTGCCCAGAAACCCCGCGCCACCCGTCACCATCACTCTCTTGCCGGACAGATTGATCAAATCCCGATCCCCTTCGTTCTCGGGTCAATCAGAGCCCGTTCATCGCACCACACGGCAATGGTTGCCAGGGCTTTCTTGCCCTCGCCAGGCGGCGTGAGTCCCATAGCTTCCATATCCATGTCGACCATTATCCTGACCAGGTCCCCAAACCTTATCTTGGGTTCCCAACCCAGTTGCTGCTTCGCCTTGGAAGCGTCCGCCACGAGCAGGTCGACCTCCAGTGGTCTGAAATAGCGTGGGTCCGTGCGCACACGCTCGCGCCAGTCGAGCCCCGCATAAGTGAAGGCTTCCTCAAGGAACTCTCTCACGGTGTGAGTCTCGCCGGTGCCCATTACGTAGTCATCGGGCTGGTCCTGCTGGAGCACAAGCCACATCGCCTCCACGTACTCGGGGGCATAGCCCCAGTCCCTGCTTGAGTCAAGGTTGCCTAAGTAAAGGTATTCTTGTTTACCGGCCAGGATATGCGTAATGGCGCGGGTTATCTTGCGTGTGACGAAGGTCTCACCCCGACGTGGCGACTCGTGGTTGAAGAGGATGCCGTTTGCGGCGAACATGCTGTAGCCCTCCCGGTAGTTTCTCGCCATCCAGTAGGCATAGACCTTGGCCACGGCGTATGGACTGCGCGGCGCGAAGGGAGTCTCCTCGCTCTGTGGAGGTGGTGCTGCCCCGAACATCTCGCTGCTCGAAGCCTGATAGAAACGCGCCTTCACGCCGCTCTGCCGCACGGCTTCCAGTATGCGCGTCGTTCCCAGCGCGACCACGTCGCCAGTGTACTCGGGGGTATCGAAGCTCACTCGGACGTGGCTCTGCGCGCCGAGGTGGTATATCTCGTCCGGCCTGATGTTGTAGATAAGATTGACGAGCTGCGTGCTGTCGGTAAGGTCTCCGTAATGAAGGAAAAGCCTGGCGCCCGGCTCATGGGGGTCAACATAGATGTGGTCGATGCGAGCCGTACTGAAAGTGCTCGACCTTCTGATAATACCGTGTACCTCGTAGCCCTTGGTGAGCAGGAACTCGGCGAGATAAGAGCCGTCCTGCCCGGTAATGCCAGTGACAAGTGCCTTTTTCACAATTATGTCACCTCCTTGCAGCAACTTGCTGAGTCCGAACAGCGTCATTCCACGGATGCCCCTGGGTGAAACGCGCCACGCGCCTGACGAGGGAAGGAATCCTTCTCATCATTCTCTGCTTAACCTCGCTGTAGCCCCGCCATCGACTATCGTCCTTCCGCGTATATTTTTTCAATCAGTCTCATTACTCTGAGGGCATCTTGGGAATTCCCTGAAGTTATGGGAGAGTTCGAGTCGATACACCGAATGAATTCCTCTACTTCTTCCTGGAAGGAATTGTCGACGGAGAATGTAATCCTTTTCTCCTCGGTCCAAGCCGCCTGTGGAGGCGATGTTCTGTTTTCAGCTATTGACAGTTCCTCCTTTCCATACGTTCCTGACGGTGTTATCAAGCCATTGATGACAATATAACCACGTTCCAGAAAAATCTCGAATGAGAATAAATGCCGCCACTGGGTCATCGTAGAATGCAGGGAAGCAACCTGCCCCTTAGAGTTTCTAAGAATAGCAAATACGTTATCCTCAATATCCAGGTGCCAGTACAAAGTGGAGCAAATAGCCTTCACCTCTTCAAACTCGCCACAGAAATATAGGAACAAATCCAGCATGTGGATACCCTGATCCATCAGGATACCGCCGCCAGCATATTGCTTTTGGGCCCTCCAGCTGTGGAAGAAATCCGGCCCGTAGCTCTTGCCATATCTGCCCCGCATCCAGAGAATCTTCCCGAATTGCCCCGAGTCAGCGCTTTCTTTGGCCAGCTTCACCGCTTGGTGCTTGCGATGATTGAACCCTGCCATCATCTTATACCCGCGGTTTGTCCTCTCCGCGTCCATTACCTCCCTGACCTCAGCAGTGCTAATGCCGATAGGTTTCTCACAAAAGATGTGTTTCTTGCTGTTCAGACCCTCCACAATCAGGTGCTTGTTCAGATGGTTAGGCGTGCAGAGAAAGACAGTGTCTACCTCTTTGTCGCTGAATATCTCATCTGAGTTCGTAGTGAACCTGAAATTGCCTTCCTGAGGGATTGTGTCACACACCCACTTCACTGAACACCCAGGTGTAGAATCCAGAATGCCCTTTCGTATTTTCCCCATCTTCCCGAAACCAATGATGGCCAGAGTATGGTTGCTAAGTTGTTTTTCTGTAGTCATTGATGTACTCCTTTAACCTGTCGTTAAGCGGGAGCTTCATTTTTATCATCTCACCGGCGCCTCTGGTTAGTATCACAGTAAGGTTCTCATCAACATTCTTCTTGTCTTTAGACAAAGCCGCCAGGAGCGGTGCTATGTGCTCCTCTTCAAGCTGAAAATCAGGGTAGTTCTTCATTATCGGTACTCTCATCAAATCAAGAGAGCCCTGTGGCAGGATCTGGAGCCTGAACGATACGTAGTTCTCTATATCCATTCCCACTGTGACGGCTTGTCCGTGACTCACTTTATAGTCTGTGACGGACTCAATAGCATGACCAAAAGTATGGCCATAATTCAGTATGTTTCGACGGTCTTTATCGAACTCGTCTTCTTCTATGATGGTTTTCTTAATTCTTAGACTTCTAAATATGAGTTCCTTCAGTGTATCGGGGTCTGCAGAGTGGTCATATTCAGAGCGTATATATTCCAGACTATCTGGCCCGTCCAGAAGGTGAACTTTAATTATCTCACCCAGCCCTGACCTCGTATCAGCGGTGGATAGAGTCTTGAGGAAATTGACATCCAATACGATGTGCTGTGGTGGGTAATAAGTTCCTAACTGATTTTTGAACTCCCCGACATTGAGTGAAGTCTTGCTTCCAATGCAGCTATCGCATTGGGCCAGCAGAGTAGTAGGGTAGAAAAACCACTCTATCCCCCTGAACAATATAGAAGAAACAAACCCGGCTATGTCCTGAATAATGCCGCCACCGAGCGCTATCAATCTATCGTTCCTTTTGATGTCACTACCCAGCAGCCACTTTATCACGGCCTTAACGTAGTCAAGAGACTTGTGTTCTTCGGTGGCATCTACCACGAAGCAACTCCCCGGGTGTAAAACGTCCCGGAGCTGTTCGTGATAGATACGGTCAATGGAGCGGTCGATAATGAAGAAACACCGTTTCTCCTGTGTGTCCTTGCCGAGAGACTCACGAAAGCTATCCGCAAACAAAACGGAGTAGTTTCTTATGTGGGACTTTACTTCCAGCACCTCATACATTGGTGTAGCCCCCGTCCACGATGATATTCTGCCCGGTGATGTAGGTATTCAGCTCGCTGGATAGGAATATAACAACATTCGAAATATCTTCGGCGGAAGCCATTCTTCCAAGAGGAATCCTCGCTGTCAAATCTTCGATTTCGGCTTCAGTCAGTATTCCTTTTGTCAGGTCAGTCAGAACAAAGCCTGGAGACACACAATTGACCAGTATGTTATGCGGAGCGAGATCGAGGGCAGCGGCCCTGGTCAGTCCAACTAAGCCCGCTTTAGTCGATGAGTAGATTGCTCTTTTTTCCTTGCTTATCACAGCGAAAATTGAGCCGATATTGACAATCCTGCCATATCCATTCCTCTTCATAGTCTGGCTCACATCGCGCAGAATCACAACGGGTGCCCTGAGGTTGACATTCACAACATCCTCCCAGTCAGCCAAATGGGTATCGTAGATGTAGTTGATCCTGTTTATCCCTGCGTTATTGATACAGACATCTATCCTGTCATATTTCCTTAGTTCCTGGACGAAATCAAGTAAAGAGCCTTCGTCTGAAAAATCAGCACAGTAGTATCTTATGTTCTGCCTGCTGTCTTCTTTCTGAAGGTTTTCGTTGAGTTTCTTTATCTCTTCAGGTCTGGTGCCTGTTAGAATAAGATTGGCTCCCAGTCTCTGCAGATCGTGGGCTAATTGCTTGCCGATTCCTCGGGTTGCTCCGGTGATAAGCACCGTCTTATCATGGAATCCTATTTCCATTTGGCAGCTATTCCTTTCTTAGCATGTACATCAGATATGTACTTATTATGTGGTCGAGAACAAGGTGAATATCCTCCACCGGCCCGTAGGCACC
This sequence comes from Dehalococcoidia bacterium, assembly GCA_030610855.1. Classification (GTDB taxonomy): domain Bacteria; phylum Chloroflexota; class Dehalococcoidia; order GIF9; family AB-539-J10; genus RBG-13-51-36. The sequence goes on along the minus strand of JAUWQY010000042.1, from coordinate 6,702 downwards.
TTTGGTGGTTCTTACGTGGCAACAATGGTGGCAAATGCCTTTCAATTTCCCACCATCAAAGCCTGTCATGCCTATCGTAATACCAGCGTTGCTGTTGGCATACTCCACCGCCTTTATGACATTGGGCGAATTTCCGCTTGCGGATATTGCTACGAGAACATCCCCCTTGTCAAAAAGGTTTCTGAGCTGTCCCACAAAAACATTCTCGTAGCACTCATCATTGGCCACTGCCGTCAGGTAGGCGGTATTGTCGGCTAGGCTCAGCACCCTGAATGGTCTCTTCCCTTGTGTCCATGTTCCATACGCCAGATCTTCGGCGAAATGTGAGCACGTGGCGGCACTCCCGCCATTCCCGACAAAGAAAATGGTCTTCGCGTCAGACCTGGCTTTCTGAAATATGGCAATCGTCTTTTCAACTGCCTCAACGTCGAGGCTCCTCAACAACTCCGACAGATAGGATATGTATCGTTGTGCATAATCTCTTCCAGACTGTGATTCCGAGAATATCTCGTCTAGATCATTCATCTTCCTCCTTTAGTGGATAATGACGGCTACTACGTTCTCGAGTTGGGTTTCTCAGGTGCATCGTCCCTATCAGCATTTAAGGGGCTTAGCAGATTCTTGACTGCCTGCACTTCCATTTCCAGTCTGGTCTCTTTAGCATATGAGCCAACATGCGGTGTGAGAATAACACTGTCAAGCCGGGTCAGCGGCCCAGTATATGGTTCGTGGTCAAGAACATCCAGTGCGGCACCGGACAGATGGCCGTTGGTCAGCATGGAGTACAGGGCGTCGTGGTCGATAACCTCACCCCTGGAGGTATTCACCAGATAGGCTCCTTCCCGCATAGCTTCCATTTCCTTTTTTCCGATAAGGTACTCACTACTCCCTGTATACGAAACATGAAGGCATAGAACTTCGCTTTCTTTCAGCAACTCTTCTAAACTAACCAGAGACACCGGGTTCTTCTGGAGCCACGCGTAATCCGGATGTATGTCTGTCCCGGCTACCTTCGCTCCTAGTGCCAGCAACGTCTCAGCAACCCTCTTGCCAATGCGACCCAGGCCGATGATGCCGACCTGCTTGCCTCGTAACAAGCTTCCGGTTTCTTTCGTCCAGTTCCCTCTCCTGATCTCCCTATCAAGAAAGGAGATCCTTCTCAACAGGTTGAAGATCAGCCCGATTGTCAACTCAGCTACAGCCTCAGTGGGGGCATCAGGCGTATTGGTAACAGCGATGCCGAGACTTCCGGCAGCATTTAGGTCCACGTTGTCTAGCCCAATCCCACAGCGAGAAATAATCCTTAGGCCTTTCGCTCGCCGGAGCACACGAGCGGTTATCGGCTCAAGTCCGGCAATCATCCCCACCGGCTTGATTTCCAGAAGAAGGTCAAGCACCTCATCTTCGGTTAGCTTTCTACCGTAGGGGTTAACTATAGCCTTGTAACCGGCACGCTGGAGTAAGTCGAGGGGCGCAGGGTCATCTTTTCCGAAGATGGAGGTAGTAATCAGTATCCTATTCATAGCGTTTTCCCAGGGTTCTGCGCACAGTGTTAAGTCCAGTGCGGCATGAGTCGCCCAGGAACAGAAAGTCAGTGCTATATGCCAGGAAGCGGTAGCCCTCTTCTATTTTTGCCAGGACCTGCCCTGTATCAGGAGGGACCACGTGATAGCCGGCAACCGCCTTGAGCCGCCTGGCGGTGTCCAGTATCCCGCTCAAGACAGATGTCATCTTTGGGTGATCGAATTGCCCCGTTACGCCAAGGGATGCAGAAATATCATAGGGTCCCACGATAAAGGCATCCACTCCTTCGGCAGACAGAATCGCCTCCAGGTTCTCCACCGCCTTTACATGCTCTATCTGAACGATGACTATGCTTTCCGTTTCATTCCACTTCCTGTATCCCTCGAAGTCGGCGCCATAGGATTGAGCGCGGGCCAGCCCCACCCCCCGAAATCCCTGTGGCGGGTATTTGACAGCACCGACTGCCCGTTCGGCATCCTCTTTGGTGTTAACCATGGGCACGATTACCCCGTGGGCGCCGGCATCCATGACTCTCTTAATGATGGTGGCATCGTTGGTCCCTACCCGCACCAGCGGGACACAGTTGCAGAGTTCAATCACCTGGATCAACTGCTGTGCCTCGTGCAGGGTAATGGCGCTGTGTTCCATATCCACCGTTAACCAGTCGAACCCGGCCTTGGCCATGATTTCAGCGATAGAAGAATGACCGAGAGTTATCCATGAGCCTATCGTTAGCCGCCTATTTCGCAGTTTTGACTTCAGACTGTTAGCCTTGTTCATCTTCCTCCCGAAATAGTTTCCCTCTCATCTTCGCGGGAGAGGGCTCGGTTGAGGTGCGCCTGGCAAGGAATTCACCCTCATCATAGCACTTTTCTTCACGAGTTGTTTAGCTTTGTCTGGCATAGCAATTCCGCTAGCAGGAAATCATCCTTCTCGTCAATATCTATCGCTTCGAGCTTGCTTATTTCAAACAGGTATGGTCTTAGCCCGATACGCCTGTTGCCGCTTCGCTTGAACGATTCTCTTGAGAATACATAGAGGTTGGAATTCTCCTCAAAGATGGGGGGCAGGTCCTGAGTTCTAAGCATTTCCTGCGGATCGTGGTTTATCGGGCTTCCGTCACTCCCGTAGAAACGGGCATTATGCCGTGTTACCGCGAACAGTGAATCATACATTTCCAGATTGTGGAAGTACGATTCTATGGCCGCATCAATGGTCTCAGCGTTCAGCAAAGGGTTGGTGCTGTGCGTCTGCAGAAAGTGTTCCCCGGGCAATTGCGAGAGGTCATAAGCGATTATAGTGTTCATCGATACGAAATCACCCCTGATTTCACTTGGACGATCAACGATCTTCACCCTGTCGAAGTTCTGACGGATGTTCTCCGCTATCTCCTTACTGTCTGTATTCACCACGATATCTTGTACATAGCGGCTCTTTTGCAGGCTAAGTATGATCCAGTGGCAGAGCGGCTTGCCACAAAAAGGGCGCAGGTTCTTGTTGGGCACCCTGTCACTGTGCCCCTTCATAGGAACCAGTGCTGTAACGCTTCCTTCCTTTCTATCTGTTTCCCGTTCCACTTCAACACCTTTACGCATTATCTGGGCTAAAACTATGACCTCATCGAATCCTGGGGGGAAATCACTCTAAAAACGGGCCACAGGTACTATAGTCGATGCAACGCTGACGGTCAACTCTCTCATTTGGCATTGTTCGAGGATTAAGCATTTCCACGCAATGCTCCGGTACGCAAGGCATCGCGACGATCAACGCAGCCGCCTGTCGTCAGTGTGTCGCGCAAGTTACCCATCTAATTACCTCAGTCCCGCGCCCTGGGCCGATGGACTCCAGGTCTCCGGTTGTATTGTCACAGGTCTTTGACCTGTGGATAGTTTGCCACCCACCATTCCGCAATGGATACGTCCAGTAATGTATGAATATCCCTTCCAGTTACCCAGTTGCGGACGATGGGAAAACAACATTTCCCCATCCACCACCATGGACTGGGGCCGTCGTGCCGTTGCACGCACTCCTTACGGAATGCCCAGACGCCCTGATCATAGTAGTAGGCTTTTGGGTACGACTGGCGCTCTGTCGATACCTCCCTGTCCACTCCCCCGTACGGACGCACCCAGCCATCTACGATCTCCAGCGCACGGAGTGGATGATCGTCAGCCGCTTGCCAGACCGTCATTACCGAGTCAACATCTGTACGCCTCCGGAGGATGTCCAACGCCTGGTCGATAAGTTGCCCGTCAACCATCACCGTATTGCCGATCAGCAGCACCACATTCTCGAGCCCGGGTTCCCGTGAGTCAACGGTCTCAACCGCATGCTTGATAACATCGCCGTGGTTCACGTGGTCCCCGCGGAGCTCTTCGGGTCGCCAGATGATGTCGCAGCCCATTCGGCGTCCAACTCCGGCGATCGCTTCCCCGTCTGTTGAGATGTAGACGCGATTGACCAATTGGGCGTTCAGGGAGGCCTGAATAGGATAGCTTACGAGAGGTGCTCCTGCCACCTCATAGACGTTCTTGTCCAATATCGATTTGCTGCCGGCTCGCGCTGTTATGATTGAAACATTCATGGTATCTTCTTCTCTCGCAGCATGTCTCCCAATTCCTGCAACGAGTTCACCATGTTCACTCCGGAGAATTCCATAAGCTCATGGTCCCCGGTCATGCGGGGGTCGTCCGCGTATTCATGGCCAATGTACGATGCGATGAAGCACTTGCTGAGGCAGAATGATCGCCCCCAGCCGAATAGCACGGTGTTCAATAGTGCCGTGCTCCAACATCCAATCACTGCCACGTCCCGCCGCCACGACCTGTCAAGGATGTACTCGACCAGTTGCTGTCGGTTATACAACCGAGCATCGTGCTTGGCACAAATTTCCTCCAAGCGATGCGTTATCTCTGCCCCTGTCCTGGGATGGGTCTTGACCAGTATCGATGCCGTCCGGGATACCGAACGGACCATCCCTAGCAGGTCATCGTCCATACCTAGTTCATTTGCCACTTCAGAGCCGCCCCGATGTCTCAATTCTGAGAACCTTGGCGGGAGCAGGATTATATCTGGGCCCTTTCCCAAAGGCCACCGGTCGCCGGAAATATCATCGAGGATTTCACCCACAAGCCTGATGTTGCGTAGCATGACAGATGAAGACACATAACGTGTCCTGGCTTGGGAATGTGGTGGCGCATACTTCTGCCACAAGCCATCTTCGGGCATAAGATGCATGTCAGGACGCATAAGCCGTTGTACGGCTAACTGGCGAAGATCGCTAACCCCATGGGCATCTGACACGGATAGACGCATCTTCTCCTGTTCGAGAGCGGCGATGTGAGACCCCAGCCCGTCATAGTATTCGATGACGTAGTCTGGCATAGTTTTCCGGAAATGGTATATTAACTGTGCGACGAAGGGACGCCCTTGGCAGTACCAGAAAGCAAGTCGGCTCTCAGTTAGCACGCTAGCACGCATTCGGAAGACGTCGCTCACGGTGAACGCAGGCAAGAGGTCGGCGTCCACGGTCTGCATGCCGATTAGCGCGCATGCCTTAACAAGGGTTTTCTTCAAATCGTCATTTTTGGCAGACCCAGGATATGGTTGAATCGTACAGCGTCTTGGCGGAATACCACACACCTCGAGTGCTGCGAGGAGGAACGCAAGCTGCGCGGGTCCGCTGCAGAAGGCGACGTGCGAGAACCCGGCCATATGCTGCAATCCATTGTTGAATCGACGGCGCACGGCTGGCGCTCCATCACCTTCATTCGATAGTGTCATTCGGTGGCTGGTCTGCTCTTCTGTAATTGCTCGGTTGGGTTTCAAGGTTAGAGACTCTTTCAGCGAGTTTGCTCTGTTCCTTGAGAATGTCATAACCAATAAGGAAGACATCGTCCTTAATCGTCTTGACTTCTTTCTTAAGCTCCGCCAGCGTTGCCTCTGATGCGCGCAGAGCCTTCTTCAGCCCATCAATGGTGGCCTTCGACTGGGTCCTGTCCCTTATACTGTCCCTTATACTCTGGTCCCTTACACTCTGGATACTCCGGTGCTGGTCGCTGGTAAAACGATTTAACCAGAGCCTGGCATACGAGAGTGTCAGCAGTCCGCCGCCCAATAGCAGGAGCGCGGTCGCGATTCCTACCAGGTACCAGCGTAAAGGTTCGATTAAAGCTCCGGCACCGTAGAGTCCTGCGACGACAAAGAGGAATATGCCTCCGATGCCAAGGAAAGTGTTCTTCAGAGTTGTCAGGCTCCACCTGACAAAGCGGCCGGTGGACATTATCATCGGGTAGTTTCTCATCAGATAGCCTGTGAGCTTCTGATAAGGTCCCCTCTCTCTTGAGTTCTTCATCCTCATGGCTGCTCCCGAAGCCACCTTGAAGCTGTTGGCGCTGCCGCGCTCGCTACTTTCTCTCGACTGATAAACAAATAGCGGTCACCAAAAGGTCCGTAAGGAACGTGCGTGAAGATAACCTTCGGCATAAGTTGTTCAGCAAGTTGCAGAGTTGTGACTTGAAAGGGGGTCTTTTCATCCCAGTCATCCCGCACTTCAACAACCTTGTCACCTCGCAGTGCCTGGAGGGCGCCTCGCCGTAGCTCTGGATGAATAGCGTCCAGCAGCATCTCAAGCTCAATATCCTCGGTGAAATCGAATAGACTACGGAAATCGACCCTGGGGAAGGTTTCTAGTAACCCACCGATGCCGGCATTCAGGACTCTGATACCTTTCTTGTCTAGTAGTTCCGTGGCGTGCTCAAACCCGGATGTCAGGAACTTATGAATCGAAGGGCGGTAGTACTTCGCGCCTGCTCCGAAATAGCGTGGGTCAAAGTGGTTCGGGTCATCGTCCTTGGTAGCTGTCCACTTCTGTTGGTTGTGGTTTTCGACGGTCTTATGGTCTTTATAGTCCATATCCACTCCTACCAGGTAGATGGGTGAGAAACCCATGAAGGCCAGCACCTGCAAACCTACATGGGCTACAGTGCCTCTCGTGCTGCAGGTGGGCAGAGTTTCGTAGGACCCGGTAGGATCGTGCACACTCTTCAAAGACAACCAGAAGACGTTGTGCGCGTCCTCGATGAACTGGCGAAAATCTAGTCCGCATGGATGAATATCCGGGAAGAAGGCAAACTTGACGAGCGGTATTATCTCGTTGATTTGGGATGCAGTACTTTC
>JAUWQY010000036.1 GCA_030610855.1 Dehalococcoidia bacterium | reverse complement strand
GCAGTACGTTGTGCGTGAGCAGAAATCGGGTGGGGCTATGCCGTGGGCGATATCTGCACGGCACTCCGCCCCACCCGGGCCAGCGCAACAGGAATCCGAAACGATTGTTTGGCGGCATCGCTACTCGACAAAGACCTTCACCACTTCTCCATCGCTGCTCGCCACATCCACTTCAAGGTCGGTCAGAGCTTCGATCAGCTCGTCCAGGTGTTGCGGCTTGAGGTTCCGCATATCGAAATCTATGCCTTTCTCGCGCAAAGCCTCGCTGACCTTGTCTCTGGCCTCGGTTGGCAGCAGGGAAGTGAACTTCATGCCCGAGCGTATCAGTGCCATAGGCACGCGCACGTTGACACGTTCGGCATCATGGTCATGCTCGTGTCCGTGGCCGGGCTGCACGGTGACGCGCAGGTACTTGGGTCTGGTCTTTCCTGCTGTGTCTGCCGTTGCAGTGCTTTCGCGTGCGCTCCCTTCCGGTTCCAGCACACTGAGTAGGCGATGAGCTTCGTCGACGCTTATCTTCTTGTCTGACAGCATCTCCAGTATCTTCTTCTGATTCTCAGCCATCTTGTTTTCCTCCTTTCAGTTCCTGGACGACAGAACTACGTACCCGTTGGTTGTGAGTGCGTAGGTGAGTCCGGATTCTGCGCATTGAGCCGAGTACCACGAGAGCGGTCCTGATGACGGGTAGTGTCCGTTCTGGCCATTTGCCCGGTTGGAAGGGCACATCTTTTCTCCCGCCTGCATCTCCGGTGTCCTCTTTTTGTTTTGAGCCATCTTGTTTTCCTCCTTTTTCGTTGAAATCAACATGTAAATTAATTATCTTAAGATATTATAAAACACCCAATTAAATTTGTCAAGTCCCTGGAGGCATATTTTTAAGAAAATCCAGGACAAAAATGAAAAAGGGGAAATGCTGTGTTCTTGGGTGAATGGACTCAAGCCGTTAACGGGGTCCCATGCCGGGACCGCTCAGGCTTGAGAATATAGACAATCACGCGGATGCTATGCTTCGAGCGTGCGTCCTGGTAGCGGCTACGTCGCCTGTCCGTTATCTGCGGCACAGACATAGAGAAGTGCCGGATTTGTCATGCTGTGCCGTCAGCATGTAAAATCAACCAATTCGATGGCACTACGTGGCTCTGGCATAACCTTCAAGACGAGGATTTTGAATGATGGAAGCAGACACCTCCGCTGTCCTGGCAGATGGAACAGTCTATAGTAAGAGAAAGAACTTCTGTCCTTTCTCTACGCCTCCTCCCGAGGCCTATGTCGCTGTTGTGGGGGAGGAGAGAATGGAGAGACTGCAGAAGATAGCTCAGCGTGTGAAAGGCCTGAAGGAACTGGCGTTGAATGCCACCGCTAAAGGTGGGGGCGTCGCTGAGATGCTTTACAGTGCTGTCCCGTTCCTGAACATGCTGGGAATAGACACTGAATGGAAGATAATCCGTGGTTCCAGGCAGTACTTCGAGAGCACGAAGGAGCTTCACAACCTGCTACAGGGTAAGAGCGGTTCCTTCAGTCGGGAGCACCAACAGACTTACATATCCACAATCGAGGAGTGTGCCAGGCAGAATCTTGTTGACTACGCACCGGATGTGATAGATGTGCATGACCCACAGCCGGTGGGGTTGAGTCATTATCTCAGAAGACCGGGCGAAACCTGGCTCTGGAGATGCCACATACATGTTGATGAAGGGACTCTTGAAAGCAACTCTGGCCTGTGGGATTTCCTGACTGGCTGGGCCGAGCACTATGATGCTGCTGTATTCTCTGCCGCTCAGTATATCATCTCATGGTGGAGGCTGCCCAAGTTCATAATCCCTCCTTTCATCGACCCTCTTTCTGAGAAGAATAGGGAGCTGAACCAGGAGGAGATAGACAGGGTTCTCGCCAAGTACCATATAGACCCCAAGGTGCCGATCATTGCTCAGATCGGGAGATTCGATCCCTGGAAGGGAATAGACAGGACTATCGCTACCTACCGAAGGGTGAGGAAGGAAAGAGAATGCCAGCTTATACTGGCAGGCGGCTTAGCGGCTGATGACCCGGAAGGAGAGAGAATTCTATCCCGTGTTTATGAAGACACAAAGAATGACCAGGGCATCCATGTGCTGAATCTATCGCTAGACGACCGTTTGGAGAATTGGAGAGAAGTGAATGCGCTCCAGCGGGCCGCCGCAGTGATAATGCAGCCATCTACCAGAGAAGGCTTTGGGCTGGTGATTACCGAGGCTTTGTGGAAGGGCAAACCTGTGATAGGCGCTGACGTGGGGGCAATACCCCTTCAGATTCGTGACGGCGATACAGGATACTTCTACGAGGCACCAGGCAAGACGGCACAAAAGGTGATCTATTTGCTGGAGAAACCCAGGGCTGCTCAGGCGATGGGTAGCAGGGGCAGGGAGTATGTAAAGCAGAACTTCCTCCTTCCCGATCGGATTGCCGATCATCTCATGGCCATAAGCATGATCATGACCGGGGCTGTCAGCAAGGATGTCAGTTCTGAATGCATAGTCAGTTTTCATCCCTGGTTCAACTTGACCAAGCGGAACAGAGCGCAATGCTTGTAGGTCCTTGATTCACCAGGCGCTTCGTCTTCTGTTGTTGCGGGCACCTGAAATATGCATGGCAATCTCATATGCGTCCTGAGATTGCTTCGTCCCGATACATCGGGGCCCGAAATGACAAAGGATGAAGCCCTATGAATCGGGCAACGACATGTTCTGTCCTGCCAGTTCTGTTAACAGAGAAATCGCTTCGCTCGGCGAACTAAGGCTGAATCTGGCTGCCGAAGCACCAAACCCCACCTTTATGGACCACGCTGTAGAAGGGAGAACCTTGAAGGTATCCTCATCGGTCGCATCATCTCCCATTGCCAGGACAAAGTCCCATTCCGCTCGCGACATCAATGTTAAAGCCGCGCGACCCTTGTTAATACCGGCGTTCTTGACCTCCACGGCCTTGCTTCCCTCCAATATCTGAAGATTCAAACCGGCAATTGTATTCGACAGATTGTTTATCAATTCCCGTGCTCGGAGCTCACCTAGCCTGGGGTCAGCTTTCCTGTAATGCCACACAAGGGAGAATCCTTTTTCTTCGACGAAGGAGCCAGGAGTCCTGTCCACCGATGACTCAAGCATCGGATACACCTCTTCCTTCCACTCACTCGTCAGAGTCTCTATCGTTTCCCATCCGCCGCCCTTCTCTTTGATCCAGACGCCATGTTCAGCCACCAGGCCCGCGCTGAGATGTCCGAACCACCTCTCCAGTGTATCCTTATCACGCCCACTTATGAGCACTACATCGCTTCGGGGATTCGCGGCAAGCTTCTCGACCAAACTCATAAGCATGGTACCCGGCCTTGCCTCTTCCGGCTTGGGTGAGAAGGGGACAAGTGTGCCATCATAATCCAGCAGAAGCAGTGCTCTATCACTCTTCCGAAGATCATTGACCAATTCCCTCTGCATCTCATACGTCAGTGCCTTTGCTGCCATTTCTCGTTGAAGTCCCTTGGTGTTAAGCAGTTTGTCGATGAACTCATCTGCCCATCGCACAATATCGTAGCGACGCAGGCGTTTCTGCATTATGCGGTTGCGCCCTACCTGCTCCTGTTCCGGCATTTCTAAGGCTTGCTTCAACGCGCGGATAAGATCCTCCTGATCATTCGCATTTATTATGATCGCCTCACCCAGTTCTTGCGCCGCTCCGGCAGTTTCACTCAGTATTAAGACTCCTCTCCCATCCGCCTTAGTCGTCAAATATTCTTTTGCTACAAGGTTCATCCCGTCCCTGAGAGGGGTAACGAGGGCAACATCAGCCAGGCTGTAGAGAGCGGCGAGGGAGTGGAATGGTAGAGAACGGTATAGGTACCAGATTGGCATCCAGCCTATAGTCCCGTGTCTTCCGTTGATTTCGCCCACAAGTCCATCTACCTGTTTCTTCAGCTGCATATACTGCTCTACTCGCGTGCGTGAGGGGACTACGAGCAAGACAAGAGTCACTCTTCCCTTGAACTTCGGGTTCCTGTCGAGAAAGGCGCTGAAAGCTTCCAACCGCTGGGGGATGCCTTTCGTGTAGTCCAGACGGTCTACTGAAAGAATTACCTGGGAATCTCCCAGTTTCTTGCGGACCCTCTTTCTTTCTGCCTGCGTCTTTGCGTCCTCAGCAACGCCGGCAAATCGCTCATGGCTTATTCCCATGGGAAATGCATCTGCCCTCACTATCCGGTTGCTCACCGTGATCTGTGTCGTAGTCACGTCATAACCCAACAGACGTTGAACGCTGTCCAGGAAATGTCCGGCGTAGTCATAGGTGTGAAAACCTACGAGGTCTGCACCCAGAAGTCCTTCCAGGATCTGGTTGCGCCATGGCAGCAGGCGGAATATCTCAAAAGACGGAAACGGGATGTGGAGGAAGTAACCCACTGTTGCCCTCGGTAGCCTTTCTCTCAAAAGCTGGGGAAGCAGCATCAAGTGATAGTCGTGTATCCAGATCATGTCATTGGGCCGGGCAACTCCGGCGACTACGTTGGCGAAAGCTGTGTTCACTCGTTGGTAAGCCTGCCAGGAACTTTCGCTGTATTCCGCATAGAGCGGGAAGTAGTGGAAGAGGGGCCAGATGGTCTTGTTGCAGATACCGTTGTAGTAGGCCTCGACATCTTGCTGTGAGATAGACACAGGGAGGCAGTTCTCAGATAGCAATCTCGCCATGATGTCTTTTTCCCTTTTCATCTTCTTCTGTGTTATCCCCGCCCATCCTATCCAGATGCTGTTGCAGGACCTGTACCATGAGCTGAGACCTGTAGCCAGACCGCCAGCACTGGGCTCAATGTGCAACTCGCCCTTCCTCTCATGAACTGTAAGGGGCAACCTATTGGAAACGATTAACAGCCTCTGCATGCTTCTCTACTCCAACTTCACTCTGCAGTCATCGCCTGTGGCTTCCTTTATGCAAGGGTCAGAGGCGGGAGATACAACGATACCGATATCATTGATGCCGGCCTCAACTATATAGTCCAGCACACGAAGCAGAACCGGCTTGCTGCCCGCTGGCAGAAGGTGCTTGGCGATGGTGTTAGTGAGAGGCCTAAGCCTTGCGCCTTTGCCGGCAGCCAGGACTAGAGCTTTCATCGAGCGACCCCTCCACCGTATCGAAGCTGTCTAATTATGATTTGCCGTTCATTTTCGAGCATTCTTGAAGCCCTCCACCTCCAGATCTTTGTAGTTGCCTGATTCATCAGGCTGTTTTCCACTGTCATTGCGAGCTCTCCGCGTCTTGTCATTGCGAGCGCCTGAAAGGTGCGTGGCAATCTCAGTCCACAACAGCCCCGCCGGGATTGCTTCGTCCCGATTTGTCGGGACTCGCAATGACAGAAGGGGGGAGCCCAATAAATCGAGCAACTGCATTCTTCAACAGCCTCGTATCTACTGACTTGCCCGCACATCTCCCCGACCGACTATGTCCTTTCGATCTACCCTAGTCACTAGAAATAGTGGACCGGGCGAGGTATTGCTTGACGAAGTCTATCGCACCTACGGATGTAGGGTCAACTCCGTTGAGCATGGCCAGATAGAAACTCACATAATCGCCGAGGAGAACCAGGCTCAAGACCTGAGTCAATGTGCTTTCTCCCCTGGCCTCGACGAATTCGTGAGCTATTCCCGCTCTCGTTAGCAATTCAGCCGTAGCCTTGTAACGAAGCGAGTTCCGAGGACCGAACGAAGACGAGCGAAGCATAAGCACGAATATCTCCTCCTTCGCCTTGAGCGGGAAGTCGTAGCCCACTATAGCATTATGGTTGAGCTCAGGGAAGCTCTCGCAAAACGCCCAGGCTTTGCTGTTCTCGTTAAACTGCGCCTTCCAGCGCTGAGCCACTTCTGTGAGCATCTCTGCTCCATAGATGACTACTACACGCCCCTGCAGCTTAGCTGCTAGTTGCTTTGCGTGATTGGAGGCAAGGGGTCTGGTTTCAGCAAGGTCTTCCGACATCTTGTTCAGAGTGTCCATCGTCTCCTGAAAATCCGCGGACTTATCTCTGAGCAGACCAAGCTTCTGGAAAATGCCGACCAAAGGAACAAAGTTATGGGGAAAGGCGGCTCTGGGAGGCGCCTTGTAGTTCACTACGAATGTAGGGATGCCTTTGCTGTCAGCTAACTGCTTGAGTTTGCCGCCCGATGTGATGACCAGCTTCTTGGCCTGTGTCTTCAGCGATTCGCTGAATGCAGAGAGGGTCTCTTCGGTATTTCCTGAGTAACTTGAGGCGATCACCAGGGTGCCTTGGTCAACGAATGCAGGCAGGCCGTAGTCCCGGTGTACCCAAACCGGCAACTTGCTTTCAGCCAGGGTAAGCCGCCGCACGATATCACCGGCGATAGCAGAGCCGCCCATCCCGAGGATAACGACATTAGATATTCCGGTATATTCGGGGGGAAGGTCAAACTCCAGCACCTTTTCCCGGGCCTTCCGGCATTGCTCAGGGAATCCATGCAAATGCTTCAGCATTCCCGACTTATCAAACTGCCGGTAAACTGAGGCGTCATCGAGATCAGCCGTGTTAGCCATTGCTATCTTGCTGCCTATGCCCTGACGGGGCTGAGCTATAACTCCCCTTCAGTAGGATACTCCGATCAGACGATTCGAGCAACCTGCCAGTGTGTGCCACGCCTGTTCGGCACAAACTGGTGGAGTTCCTGTCTGTGGAGTTCAGCGCAGCAGAGGAAGGCAGATTATCGTTGGGTCGCCTCTACGAATGTTTCCCTTTGCGGGGCCGTGTCACCGCCCCGCTTCCAGGCATGAGGAAGCCACGAAAGTTGCTCGTCGTGCAGGGTGCATACGACCTCGAGTCGTAGCTTGACTCCTCTCGAGTGTCTCTGCTAGACTGCCTGTTGATTCCACGATTACAGAACCGAAGGAGGTGAGATGTCAGATCCCCGAACCGAAACTGTGGCTAGAATCTTGGTCGATTACTCTGTCGAGGTCCAACCGAATCAACTGGTCCGGATTACCGGTGCTCCCGAGGGTGCGCCGTTGATCTTGGCTGTCTATCAACAGGTGCTGGAGCGCGGAGCCCACCCCTGGCTCCAGATCGGGCTGGACGCAGCGCAGGAACTCTTCTACACCTATGCCGGCGATGCCCAGCTCGATTATATCCCCCCGTTCATGAAGGAGGTCATTGAGCAGATCGACGCAAGCATCGGGATCTGGACGGACGTGAACACCAGGTCTCTGACCAATGCTGATCCCGGCAAGCAGTCCCGCCGGGCGGTGGCGATGCGTCCCCTCTCCGAGCGATTCCTCGAACGGGCGGCAAAGCAAGACATGCGCTGGACTGCGACTGTCTATCCTACCCATGCCTTTGCTCAGGATGCGGAGATGTCACTCCGTGGATTTGAGGACTTTGTGTACAAGGCCAGCCTGGTCCATGAGCCTGATCCGATCAAGGCCTGGCGGGCGATCTCTAATGAGCAGCAGCGGGTGGTGGATTGGTTGAACAAGGCCAGGGAGATCCATGTCCTCGGCCCCGATACGGATCTCAAGCTCGAGGTCACTGGCCGGAAGTGGGAGAACTGCGACGGGCACGAGAACTTTCCCGATGGAGAGATCTTCACGGGGCCGATCGAGGAGAGCGTCAACGGGCGAATCAGGTATACTTATCCTGCCTGCGCCTATGGTCGTGAGGTGGAAGATGTCCGGTTGGAGTTCAGGGACGGCAGGGTCATCAAGGCCACGGCCGCCAAGAATGAGCCGTTCCTGTTGCAGATGCTGGAGACCGACGAAGGGGCCCGCTATGTCGGAGAGTTCGCTTTCGGCACCAACCGCGGCATCCAGCGGTTCACGAAGAACACCCTCTTCGATGAGAAGATTGGAGGGACGATCCACCTGGCCCTGGGGAAGGGCTACCCCGAGACGGGGAGCAAGAACAGCTCCGCGATCCACTGGGATATGGTCTGCGACCTCCGGGACGGTGGAGAGGTGCGGGTCGATGGAACCCTCTTCCTCAAGGACGGGAAGATCCTGATCTAAGGCCGGGGATTGGTTGCAGTTTCTTTGCTGGGTTATGTGGCCGTTCTCCCTGCCCCCCTTGGCTGGGGAAGGCTGAAGGGCGCACCTCCGCAGGAGGTGAAGGGCCAAGCACTTCAATCTTGACGCCGCTGCCCAAGTCAATCTCCTGTCCTGCCCGAGCCAGGTTATACTCGATTCCTTGATCTGCAACAAGCCTGAGCCATTCCCGGTAGGCAGAAGAATCGTAAGATACTCCGGGCTCAAGCACTTGCTTCACCTTGTATCTCTGAAGAACCTCTACCAGGCCTATGATATGATCGGCCTGAGGTTGAGTGCAAACCACAAGATCTATGGTCCTGTTCCAGAAAGGGAGCTTCTCGCTCAGTGCCAAAACAACTCTCTGCGAGTCGGGACCGCCGTCGATTAGTATGTTCTGGCCATTGGGCGTCTGAATCAACATCGCATGGTTACAATACAACATTCCCATTCTGCATTCCCATCAGTGTAGGAACCAAGCAACAATAAGAAGCAGGCCAATATGTCTAGAACACTATCTGCTTATGAGCAGGAAACCATCATCAACTTCAACAAGGCTGAGGATACACCCCATATCTTAACCTATGAGAAGACATGGCAGAAACACCTTGAGGGCAAGCTGGGGTTAAAGTCAGTACTGGATAGCGGCTTTGGTGGTAAGGAATATGAACTGCCGAAGTCGAGAATAAGACCACCTAGAGCCCCCAGACGATTATCCGACTCTGCTAAAAAAGAACTGGCTGCGAGATTGCACGGAAACCGCGCTCATTTGTCCCAAAACCTAGTTGCTGTGGGAAAATAGACAGCGCAAAGCAAAAGGAAGTATTCCGCTATGTCTTGGGTAATTTGACGGGCAAATAACCCCATTTTCGGGTGTGATTTGAGGCTACCTCGTCGCCCAATTCAAAGAGCATACCTCCCATGATATTCAAATACCTATCGCTGGTCTGATAGATTTTGGCTTTTTACTCTTTGACCTAAGCAAAGCTCTTTCAATCAATAGTTGATTGAAAACTATGTCATTATCCTCAAGATAGCAACTAATATCTGTTCTGGAGATAAGAGCAACTTTGAATATCAAAGGAGCAAATACATAAAGTGGATGACGATTGATTTTGCCCCAAGGGGTTATATCTTTTGTCTTAACAGGATTACCGTGAATATAGCTATTTCGAGCATCATAAATCTGGCAATATAGTTTCTGAACTAAGTTGACTCGGTAAATTTTTTTACGGAAATACATGGTATATATTTTTTTTGTCAACTCCTTCGATAGAAAAGAGTTATCCAGCAGAGGAAGAACACTTAGAAGGTTGACTGATTCATTTCTGGGATGCGCAAGAATCTCAAAAGCGCTAACCCAAAGAGAAAGATTCGTTCCATAATCATATATAGTCGAAAAATTGCTATCTGCCATAGAAAGTGCTTGGTAAGCTACTTGTAACGAGCGAAATAAAGAAGTCAGTTTCCAATCAGAATATCGCCTAAATATATGGCGCTTCATCCATTCTTTCGATAAGGCCTTAAATAAGGCATCATCATAATGAGGATTATAAACTTGAGAAACGATACTCGGCGAAATCTGACCAGTAAATTCTGATGCTGTATCAAGTCCACGTGCGGCAGGTGATATTATGACAACATAATCATCCATACTACTTGGAACGATAGGGTATATATCAAAATAGTCTGAATAGAGAACGTTGGAAGGCATTATTTGACCATCATCTCTATTCAACAGACTTTGCCAACCACTAATCAAACAACAAATAGCATGGATATTTCGAAAATCAATCAAAGAATCCAGAGTATATTTGTTATGTGGTTTGTTTCTTCGAATCAACACACTTGGGGTGACCTTCCTGTTTAACTGGTCAGTAAATCCTGTAACGAGGTAACGGATATTTGAATGTAGTTGTATGAGTTTTTTTACTCTAGGGTCATTTGGGGAACAGATGGCAATATTATCATTCCCAACAGAGTCTTTGATTGATATGTTAGGAAGTATAAACACAAATTCCCAGTTATCTGGACTACTCATCAGCCACAACATGCATCGTAATCGTTTTACTCTATCTCATATTGGTCAAGTGCTGCCCCTAGAGCCTTTATCCCCTCTCCCACATAGACCACTATCTGCCAATTCAGAATAGCAGATGGGTAACCTTCACCATGAAGATTCCTTTGAACTAAACGTCCTAGAGCCATAAGATCTTTGCCTGTGCCTGTCTTCATTGCTTCCCTATATTCATCATACTTAACGTTCAGGAATTCCAGCCACTGCTCATAGTCCTCAACAGTTTCTTTGAGAAATTGGTCGAAAAACCGTCTGTGGAAAATGTCCAAGCAATCATTGCGATGTTCCACATCTCTGAACTTGCTTTCGCAAATTGCAGCTACTATCCATAGATTCAATGCGACGAGCTCTAAATGAAGTTTACTGAGCTCTTCCCTCTTCGATAGATTTAGCCCGAACATCTCCTTCCCCTTTTTCATCATATCGAGAGCTTTTGCATCCTGCTTTATTCCTTTTCTACTGAGATGCATCGCAACCCAGTGCAGCAAGACTTCGACAAGCTCTTCCTTTGAAATTTTCACTTTTCCTGACACTGTATACTCACCATATCAAATCTCATTATCCACAGCATACATCGTAATCGTAATGGTAGCATTTACTGAGGAATTGCCGACTCGATTCTGGTTTGTAGACCGAGACAAATGATGGCTATCATCTATATACACCTACATCTAATTGGAGCAGACTATCTCTTACCTTTAACAAGCCTGACAAACTTAATTAAATAGTAGATTGAAAATCCAAGAAACAACAAGAAAAGAATCACATGGATAGGATTGCCAGTCACGGAAAATATGTCTCCCCAAATGAAAGCGACACAACCTCCTAGAATTAGCCAAAAAAGAGCCGCCCCCCGCGAATTCCCGTGCCAAAACGTTTTGAATTTCCCCATACTAACACTCCTTTTGCTGAATTAGCTCAGAATGAAGAATCCCGACATCATGGTATTGTAAATGCTCTGGTAACTACCGAAAGACTCTAGAGCACAGCCAGCTTCTAGAACCCATATAGTCTTACGGTCTACTATATATTGACGTGTGTATTTGAAAGTATCACTACCCATGGTGAACGTCCACGTGTGCCTAATAGTCGTCCTCGCATTTAGAGTAAGGGTATCTGTCGATATAGGGGAGTAGTTTGCATATTCACCTGCGAAATATCCCTCTTCTGATTCAAAGTAATCCTCGACATTCATTTCGAATGGCAACGCTGCCTTCATAACGTAGAAGGAATTGGCACCAGCACCTTGTTGATGGTCCCAGAAACCAACTAACGCAAACTCAATGCCTTCCTTGGGGATCATTTCCCAATCTTCTGGGTAGATAATGTAAAAATCATTCACGATGTCATTGTATGCTTGAAAGCCAGCAGGTCGTTTTGGAATCGGCGCCGCTGCTGGTGGGGAAGTGATTATAATGACTACTATAGTGATAGCTATAATACAGCCAACTATGATTCCTACTATCTTTCCCTTACTCATTTCATTCTCCTTTTTCTCGCTGCAATATATCATAGGGGACTAAGCCGAACGTGTCAATGCACGTCAAGTATTCACGGAGAGGAAGTTTGAGGATAGAGTGACGGTTTATGGTATAGTTGACAACAGTAATTGATGTCATGCAAGAAGAAATGCAGGGAACAGCAATGGCTAAATGCTTTTACTGCAAGCAAGAAGTAGATGTAGAAGCCTTTCGAAATCCATACACGAAAGAAATCCATCCGACGTGTGAACAGTGTAGAAAGGGATTTACATCTTTTCCTAGGGAGAAGCTTTTCTTCTCCAGAGCCATTTTTATTCTTCCGTTGTTTATTCTGGGGAGTATAGTCCTCATATTCTTCAATTGGCGTATGGGTCTATTCGGTTTGATTATCTTTATTATTTTGGAGGCTCTATCCATTAAGCTGCTCAGCCACTATAGAAAGAAGACGGGAATTGCAGTAGGGACATACGTCGTTGCCCCTCGCAATATTAGGTGGTGTAAAACCTGTAAGCATTATAGAAAAGTCAAAAAATTCGACGATATACTGAACGGCATATGGAAAAATGAACAATTACCAGATAGTTCCTGTATTCCCTGCAAAATCATTAGTGAGACTACTGAGGTATGGAAAGACTTCTTTATGTTAGATAGGAAGGATAGAACTCTTTTCCCAAAGGACTGTCCGAAATGGACAAGAAAATGAATAGGTTAGATAGGCGTAATGAGTGTATTTCTAATCGTTATCGGTATTCTGGGGATACTTGTATCATTGTATAACCTATATGGTGGAGCACTATATATTGCTGCTCAATGCCGTTTCCATGGACAGGCAGGTGTTGACCGTAATACCGTTTGGCAACTGAATACACTACCTGCCTTATCAACTATATTGCTTTTTACACTGAAACACTGGATTTTTGTAATAGCAGTCCTTTTACCAACGATTCAGATGCTTTTCATGGCACTACCCAATATGCGAAAAGATGAAACACCTTCGTTCTTTCAGATGGTATTTCCTAGAGTTTCTGGATGGGTTGGCAAGGGTATTATTATTCTCGCGTCAGCGATTATCCTGACGCTTTCCCTGACAAGTCAGAATACCGACAATCCAACGCTTCTATCATGGTATTTCCCAGTATTGATTATTGCCTTTTGGGGTGCTACTTGGATTGCCAATATGATATTTGGTTGGCTAGTAGGAGTTTTGGCTAGATTGATGTCTAAGTAGAGTCTTGATAATTCAATAGAATCAGTCAAATATACTTTGCTTTTATCGATTCGAATAATCCATTGAATTTGTCACTAAATTCTAGATTGTATGCTTCGAGAGTAAGCATATCAGCCTTATCCAAGCGAAGCTCAACAATATACATATAACCCAGTAAGTCTCGTAATTCATCTTTCTCACTAGGGCTTGTTGTTTCATTCATTCTTAACTTAGAAGCTTTAGCCTCTGACCAAAGAGTCATTACTTTATTACGCTTACCACGCTCAAGAAAAAGGTATCGTGTTTTCACAAGTTTCATCAAAGCATCTTCATGACTAACCCCGTCTTTCCTTAAGCCGAAATAGCCTTCGAGGTTGACTTGTATGAGATTCATCATAGCCTTTCTACTGAGCGTATTCATATTACCCTCCTCCCGCCTATTAGTATTATACCACCCTAGCCGATGCGAGGAAGGTTGAGGAAGGCGAGCTATGTCTCTTTTGCCTCAAATAGAAGACTGCAAAAACGGAAGTCATTCTGAGGCTAGACTGGGGGCGAAAAGGATTTATCAAATATTTCAAAGCCCTAAAAAAGGGGGAACAAAGCTAATATGTCCGAAATGTCCTGTTTTTCGCTTCTATAGAAAGGATGAGCTTTGTGGCGATGCAACTACATCAAAGATAGGCCAGACCACCCATAGCAATAAAAACAACGACGGGTATAACAACGATAATATCTAACTAGACGGAGTATGGAAATCTGCTTTTCTTGGTGAAGTTTGAGGATAGCTTGAGCCTGTCGCCAAATTCGCTGGCTGGGCGACGTTCATTTTATTCCCTTGCTATCTGTAGGGCAAGAATGAAACAGAAGCCGCTCAAGATTGCAAATAAATCGGCCCTTATCTCATCACTTCTTCGAGCCCTTCCGAAGATATTCAGAGGCTTTCTTCCGCTCTTTCTTTCCTGTCTTTTTGGCTGCTTTCTTCTGAGCCATCCGTCTCCTAGTAAACGCAATTCCCTTTGCGACATTATAGCAGCCTGGTAGACAACACACAAGAAACATAAGGTTTGAGGATAGCTTGAG
>JAUWQY010000048.1 GCA_030610855.1 Dehalococcoidia bacterium | reverse complement strand
CCACAAACTGAATGGGGATGAGCTCTGTATCCACATCCGGGAGTTATCTGATGTTCCCATCATCGTTCTCGGGCGGGGCCAGGACGAGGAGGCGGGAGTTGGGATGCTGGAGATGGGCGCTGATGCCTACCTGATTCATCCGTTGAACCCGAGGGAATTGCTGGCCAGGATTCGCGCCCTGCTGCGCCGCAGTCGCCCGTCTTCGGCGAATATGGTAGAGGATGACCAATTTAAACATGCAAGATAGCCTGTGTACAAGGATCTTTTTGAGTACTACAATTGCCGATGCCCGGAGGCTTTCGGGATTGTCATTGCGCGCCCCTTCCCACTTCTGTCATTGCGAGGAGCGCAGCGATGAAGCAACCCCAAGAGAGCCAGTCGATACGGGCAATTGGGCTCCCACCAACCTAGCGCGAGGCTTCAGCCTCGTGCACGACCCTGAAGGGTCGCACCACAAGAATCTTCAGCGTGAGGGACCGGGACCCAATAAGGCGCACCTTAAATCAAGGATGGGGTGGAATGATGCAATGAGAAATTCTGAAAAAGGAGGAACCTAAATGAAAAAGATAGCACTTATCTGTCTGGCATTGGTCGTGGCGCTGGGCACCTTGGGCGTTGGCTTTGCCCTGTGGTCGGACTGGCTACACATCTATGGTGACGTCTATACCGGTGACATCGGAGCTGTATGGAGCGTTGAGACTTGCTACGATAATGAGGCGAAAGACTTCAGCGGCGTAAATGCTTACCTTATCGACCCTGACTACATGTATATAGAGATCTGGAATGCCTATCCGAGCGTTACCTACACTGTCGAGTGGAACATTGAGTGTACCGGCAGTGTGCCCATTCACTTCGACTACCCTTGGATCTCCGGTGATCTGCCAGCGGGCGCCACCTTTACTTTCACGGACATGCAGGGCGTCCCCTATGACTGGTACGGGTACCAGATGCATCCAGGTGAGATAATATACGGGCTGCTCACCATTCACCTGGACAATACTGCCGAACAGAACTATTGGTACTACTTCTGGATCGACCTTGAGTACGGCCAGTACAACGAGTTCCCGCGTGTATAGGTCAGGACTGTGCGGGGGTCGCTTTAGCCCCCGCCCGTCCCCCGACTTCTGGAGAAAGGAGACGATAAGGGGGAAATGAGATGAAAAAGATTGGTTTACTTTGTTTAGCCTTAGTCCTGGCTCTGGGCACGATGGGTATCGGCCACGCCCTGTGGTCGGATTCACTGTACGTGGAGGGGTGGATTGAAACCGGTTATCTCTGCTGGGAGTGGACCGGTGTCTCGACAACGGACCCCGGACCGCCTGTTGGTGCTGTCATGGACCAAAATTGCCGTCCTGGGTTCGCGGGACCACCGCCCTATTACTGGTATTCAGGTAAGGATGTGGGCTACACGAATGCCTGGATAGTGGACCCTCACACCATAGAGCTGACAATGGTTAACGTTTATCCCTGCTACTTCGTAGCGGTGAGCGTTTATGCCCACAACTGCGGAACGATACCACTGCATTTCGAGAGGGTCATTATACGGAGTGACTACGGTGAGCACATCTTAGACTGGATTCAGGCGACAAGATACCCCACCGTGGAGCTTGACCTGGACGGGGATGGTTTCCCTGACATCGAGTTCTCGTGGGGCAACCATATCGGGGACCAGTATCACCCGTGCGATGACAGTGGCGAGATAAGCTTCTGGATTCATGTCATGCAGCCCGCTCCGCAGGGTGCGGAACTGACCTTCCAGATCATTCTGGAGGCTGTGCAGTACAACGAGTCCATACACCCGTAAAGCTAGACTAGTGGCAACAGGAAGGGGGTGGGCAACCCCCACCCCCTCTCCTTGGCAGGGGAAGAGGCAAAGGTCTATAATGGTCTTTACCCCTTCCCCTGGGAAGGAGAGATGAGCAGTGGAACCGCCTTTGCGGCGTAAAGGTAAGGTGAGACATTGATTAAGATGAGGATGAGAAGGAGAAGAAACAGGTTTTCGCGGCTGGGACTGCTGTCCCTAGCGCTGCTCCTGTCTCTGGGCGTCACTGGCATCGGCTACGCCGCGTGGACGGACGAGCTCACCATTGATGGAACGGTGGAGATTGGCTATATTGGGGTGGTGTTGAGTGAGGGCGTTTCCTCTGGAAACGTAACCGCGTCGATAGTCGGTCATACAATAGACATTGAGATTAACGCTGGCGGTGAAGGCGAGTATGAGTACCGTGACTTCGGTATCCATAATACGGGGACGATACCGGTCAAAATCCAGGAGATTCAGATTGAGTCTTCCGGAGGACTTGCGGCTGAGGTCAGTGGCGTCGAGGTGGGCACCCAGATAGAGCAGAGCGGCGTTGACCCTGATACGGTCTACGGCACTGTGGCGATGACTGTGCCTGGGGCGGGAACCTACACCTGCAAGGTCACCTTTTATTTTATCCAGTGGAACCTGTATGTTGAGTGAAGAGAGGCCGATAACGAGGTAAGACTATGACGAGGTTAAGGCGGTTGAAGCGACAAGTCAGGCTGGGCCGGTCGCTCATCATCGCCCTGGCGGTGGTGGTGGCTTTTGGCAGCGCGGGCGTTGCCTACGCCAGGATGCAGGGCGGCCCGCACAACACAGGCGTGGTCAATACCTCCTCCTGCTGCTGCGGCCCCTTTACCTGGGTGGTCTCCAACGACGACGGTGCCGAGGATAGCGTAAGTCCCTATGGGATTATCGACCCCGGCGATGACGGCGGCGGCACCAACTATGATAGATGGGGTGCCCAGAGCAGCGACGACCCCTCGGAACCTCAGACTATGGGCGTTGCCTGCGCCAGGTACAATAAGGACGTGGCGCGCACCACCGCCTGGATTTCAGGAGAGAGCCGGGAAATCACGGTGCTGGTCGAAAATGGCTACCCATCCTATTACCCGACGGTCTTCTTCGCGCTGCAGTGCCCTGATTCGGCCCTGGGAACTATCACCGGCGTTGTCATCGAGAACCCCTGTCCGGAGGCGCTTAGCGTCACCGTCAGCGGAATATATGCCGGGCAGCCCCTACCGCAATGCGAGGAGGTTGTCGGCGCATTACAGGTCCATGTCGAGCAGCCAGCGTTGCAGAACGCAGTCTACACGTTCAGGGTATCAATCACCATCGAATGCCAGCCTCCCGTAACGTGCGGCACGACCTATGCTTATCACGCCGATTATGCCGCCTGTTTCCTCGACCTGGGCTTCAGCGTTTGGGGCTGGACCAACGGCCCGCTGGCAGCGGGTTCTTACGAATTCGAACTGTGGGCCAGTGCTGGCCGCTGCGACACATCCAAAGGAAGGCTCGTCGGCTGGCTAACAGTGGACTACGACGGCTCAGAGGCAGTAGTTACCTACAACATGTACGAAGGCAACTGGATGACGGCGACACACCTGTATGTGGGCAACAACCCTCTGCCCAGGAACAAGAAAGGGCAAGAGACAGTTTCCCCCGGCCAGTACCCGTATGGACACGACCCCCTCGATGATGTGACAACAGACAGTTACACTGTGACCGGGTTATCCGGGGACATCTATGTCGTTGCCCACGCCGTCGCCTGCTGGCTCGAATGACGAAGCCCGCAGCGAGCGGCGGAGCTCAGGCAATCCCATTACCCCCATCTAGCGAGATTGCTTCGTCGCCCCGACCGGTCGGGGCTCACAATGACAAGAACCTTGACAAGGCTTTAGTTTATCCTCCACAATGGTTTCGCCATGGACCTCAGCATTAGAGACAACCCGAGATACAACTGGCTGCTTGTTCTCGGTCTGCTGGCCGCCATATACCTGCTGATAAACCTGGGACTGCGCCATATCCCCATCAGCTTATTCGCCAGGACCTATGTCGTCCAGCCCCTGCTCTGGGGGCTTCTGGCCTGGGCGATACTGGTCTTGCCCCGCTATAGGCCTGCCGGCGGATTGAGGCTCAAGACTATCATCATCCGTCTGGCGCTTATGATTGGCTTCTTCCAGGTGCTGCTCTATGCCATCGGCGGGCTCTTCTCCAGCTTCGGCAGAAGCCCCTATTCCTTCACCCCGACGGGCGTCCTGACCAACCTGGTCTTTGTCGGCTCAATGCTGGTGGGGATGGAGCTCAGCCGGGCGTGGCTCATTAACCGCCTGGGGAAGAAACACACGTTCCTGGCCGTCGCTTTCGTTGCCGTGCTCTACACCCTGCTATCGCTTCCGTTGGCCCGCATCACCGGTCTCAGGCCGGAGCTTGCATCCATCACCTATGTGAACTCGACGCTCCTGCCGGCACTGGCCGAGAACATGCTGGCGTCGTTACTTGCCCTGCTGGGAGGACCGCTGGCCGCCATCGCCTACCGCGGGATGCTGCAGGCATTCTGGTGGTTCACTCCCATCCTCCCCAACCTGCCCTGGACATTCAAGGGGCTTATCGGTGTGGCGGTGCCCATCTTCGGGCTGATGGTGGCGAATTCCTTTCGCACTTCCCGGCCCAGGCACAGGCAGGCGAGACGGGAGAGGGAGGACTCTCCGGCCGGCTGGATCGTTACCACAGTCGTTGCCGTAGCCATAATATGGTTCGCCGTCGGGCTGTTCCCGGTGCACCCCACGACCATAATCAGCGGCAGCATGAGGCCAACCCTGGACGTCGGCGATGTGATCATCGTCTCCAAGGTATCGGCGGATACCATCAAGGCAGGCGAGATTATCCAGTTCCGGGAAGCGGAAGGGATTACCACAGTGCACAGGGTAGTCGAGATTCAGGAAATAGAGGGGAATATGGTCTTTGTAACCCAGGGCGATGCCAACAGCAAGCCAGATACCGACCCGGTCATCCCCGAGAACGTGGTTGGCAAAGTGATTTTTAACATCCCGAAGATAGGTTGGGCAGCGATAGTGGTCAAGGGGTTCTTCACAGGAGGGTGAAAGGGGGGCTACCCTGTTTCTCTCCCATTCCAGACATGCGGTGCCCCGATAAGGACTGGCAACCACAAGAATGATTATTGACACCTCGATTGTTACTCTTTAGAATAGGGCAGATTGGAGGCATAAAGCTGATGAAAGTTTGGAACGCGTTTGCCGGTTCGAGAACGGTAAGAATAATCTGCTTCGCCCTCGCCGGTGCTCTGCTGGTCGCTTCAGTGGTCGGGCTCGGGCTTTCCGCGGCACCAACCGAGGACGTTCCGACGGCGAAGTACGAACATAAGGGGCGGTTCGACTACACGGTTTACCTCAAGCCCAGTATCCTGTACGGTGATATCGTGTTGACAGAGGAAGAGGAGGAGGATGAGGTCCCGATGATCTTCTTCCGGGATATCATCACCGAGGTGCAACTGGCCTTCAGCTACAGCTTTGATTCCACCCAGCCTCTGACCAGTGTTACCAGTACGGTGGTGGTGTCAATAGTGGCCGAAAACCCCGGCGTATGGCAGAAGGAAATGTTGCAGTTGGAAGAGACCCGCACAGGAAGAGAGTTCAGCGTGGACTTCCCTTTATCGCTTGCCTCACTGGAGAGGGTGGTGGCCGGCATCGAGGCAGAGATAGGGATTAGCGCTACCCAGAGGAACTTCATCATCAGGGCTGAGGTCACCACCATAGCTGAGACTGCCCTGAACAAGACCATCGAGGATGAATTCATCTATGAGCTTACAGCCATACTCACGCCCAGGAGATTGGAACTGAAAGGCGACCTTGAGGATAGTAAAGAGGGCTACAAAGAGGGAATAAGATATGAAGCGAAGGGCCGCTTTGACTACGAGGTATCTCTCAAGCCAAATAAGCTCTATGAAACAGACGTGCTCAGGTCGGAGACGCTTCCTGTGGGAGAGCCTCCGGCACCTGCTCAGACCCTGGGCCCGGGTTTGGTGTACTTCCCCGAGATAATTGACGACATCGAAGGGCGTTTTTCCTATCAGTTTCTCTGCGACGAACCGATAGGCGAGCAGTCGCAAGAGGTGGAGATCACCGCCACAATCGAGAACCCGGGGAAGTGGAGCCGTACCCTTGTCCTGGTGCCCAGGACAAGCAAAGCAAGCAGCTTCGCCATATCCTTTCCTGTAGATATTCAATACTTCACGACGGTGATTGACGCCATCGGGGAGGAGACGGGTGTGCGCGGGACTTCCCACAACATAGTGCTTACAGCCGATGTCCACACTGTTGCCCGCACCGATGCGGGCACCATAGACGAGGTCTACACTCAGACCTTGGGAGCTACGCTGGAGGCAAGTACTCTCACCTTTGATGAAGAGCTGTCCCGGTCCCAACCGGGTACCGTTGGTGGAACCGCGACAGCGGGGGCCTCCGCGGAAGGTCGCTCGAAGGCGCCCTGGATTATTGCCCTGGTGATAGCCCTACTGGCTCTGGGCTATTTCGGCTGGAGTCAAACCCGGCTTGGACTGGCGATGGTCAGCACCGGCGAAGCCGAGGCTGCCCGGGCGAGAAAGAAATACAAACAGATGATGGTGGATGTTGAGGCGCTCCCCGATGTAAAACCCAGCGACACAGTCGTATCCTTGAGCTCTGTGGATGACCTGGTAAGAATCGCCGATGACCTGGCCAGACCCGTGCTCCACCAGGCAGAGGAGCGGCGGCACAGTTATTGTGTTATTGATAGCGGCGTAAGGTACCTGTACGTCGTTGAGACTTAA
>JAUWQY010000040.1 GCA_030610855.1 Dehalococcoidia bacterium | reverse complement strand
CTCCGAGCAAAGCGAGTAGAAGAGAGAGATTCACCGGTTGCCCTTCGTTGGCCATCAGGCATTATTATAGTAACCCCGCTAGACCATTGCCAATTCGGACGGAAAGCCAAAGGCTGGAAGAATCTGGACATCCTGAGCGGTGCAAGAGCGCCCCACTGAGCCTGGTTTAGCGACCAGGTTCTTCGCCTTCCGGTCAAACCTACAAGTGAATGTTGCCAGACAATAGTCTATAATATGTTAGCACTAATGATCACTCCGGGAAGGTAGATGAAGTCCTGCCCCTAGCAGTAGACGGACTCAACGAGTTGATGAAGGTATCTCAGAAATGATACTCCAGAAGAAGCTTTCTCGGCTGGGAGGTTATTCCCAGGACCTGGGCCTGGATTTGACGAAGGAAGAACACAGGTTCGGGTGGTTCCTGGCCTCAATTCTTCTTGCGGGAGGGGTTTCCTCGCAGATAGCCAAGAAGGCCTACAGGGAGTTCGAAAGGGAGGGCATTGTAACTCCTGAGAGCATCATTGAAGCAGGCTGGGACAGGCTGGTGGAGGTCCTGTGCGCGGGAGGCTACGTTGTCTACGACTTCGCCACGGCGTCGAAGCTGCTGGAAACAGCATCTAAGCTAAAAGAAAGGTATGGCTCACTGGAGAACCTGTATGCGCAGGCAAGAAACAACAGAGACCTGGAGAAGAAGTTGCAGGAGTTCAAAGGTGTGGGGCCTACCACCGTAGACACATTCTTGAGGGAGCTGAGGAGCATCTGGGAAAAGGCAAGACCTGGCCTCTCTCCCGTTGCCAGAGATGTAGCATCCAAACTCGGTCTCGGTGACGAAGACCTTGAACACCCTGCAGTGGAGGTAGGTCTGGTAAGAATAGGGCTCGACTTCTGCAAGGGCAAACAGTGCCGTGCTTGCCCCGTTCGAAAGGAATGCTCCAACCACGCTGACCAGCAACATGCGAGTTAGCTCACCTATAATAGCCCCGATACTGGCTATCAGACCGACCACCATGAGTTCCGGATGGCAGCTGCGGGAGCTTTAGCTACCGCTCCGGTATAGGGCGGACAATAGCGGCGCAGCCATTCAAGCCGCTCACAGAGACTGCCGGATAATCATCAGGAAGGAATCTCGCCGAATCCAGACGAACTATATCACTGCCTGGTAACCGCCAGGAACCCAAACAAGGCCATCGCCTTCGGCCGCTGATCTAGTTCAGATAGATGGGCGACACTTCATGTGCCTGTAACATCGGGTAATAACCTTCCGTGTCATTGCCAGCCTCGACTTGTCGGGGCGTGGCAATCTCATTGCGAAGCCGGAGCCTGCTATAGTTGGATTGAAGAACCTCGCTTAGAGATTGCGGAGCCTGTTCCGAACCGCACGTGAGGAATCTCGTTCCTCGCAACGACAAGAAAGAAGTGCCACTAATCACCTGAACGAGTACGGCCGCTGGAGAAAAAAGGAGCGATGGGTTACAATTAGGGTCTGCAAAAATCATCGTCTCGATGAAGGGACCTAATCAATGACAAAAAGCCAGAATGTGTTGACCGAGGTCGAATCCAAGGAGTTTCTTAAGAGGGCGGGGATACCCGTTGTTGCGACGAAGCTCGCCCGAAGCAAGAGGGAGGCCCTTTCCATAAGCAAGGAAATGGGCTTTCCTGTAGTACTGAAGATATGCTCCCACGATGTTGTCCACAAGACCGATTCCGGCGGCGTTCGATTAGGACTGGCCAACGCTGCACAAGTGGGCAGGGCTTACAGTGAGATCGTATCATCGGTCAGACAGGCATACCCCGAAGCCCGGATTCAGGGCGTATCGGTGCAGCCGATGGCTCCGTCGGCGGTAGAAGTGATCGTCGGCATGAGCAAGGACCCTCAGTTCGGTCCTGTACTCATGTTCGGTCTCGGAGGCATACTCGTAGAGGTGTTGAAGGACGTCTCCTTCAGAATAGTCCCTGTTAGCGAAAGGGATGCCCGGGACATGATCAGGGAAATAAAGGGATATCCCATACTGAAAGGGTACAGAGGCCAGAAGCCGGCCAGTATCCCTGCATTGGAAAAGCTAATAGTCAAGGTATCTCAGTTTGTGGAGAAGAATCCTCAGATAGAGGAGCTTGACCTCAATCCCGTATTCGCCTATCCCGATAAGGCAGTGGCGATTGATGCCCGCATTATCCTGGAGTAATGGCTGAGAGGTCGCTATCGCAACGACGAGAAGCCGAACAGGAATTCGACCGGACACATCGGACATCCCGAGGATCGACCTTGTTTGAGGAAAAGCTTGACGAACTTGAGCCTATCTTCTATCCCAAGTCTATTGCCGTTGTCGGCGCATCGGCTGGCTCGATAAAAGCCGGCTCTTTGTGGGTCCATACGTTAGTCTCCGCCGGTTTCCCGGGACCTGTTTATCCCGTTGGCTCCAGGGGCGGCCGAATTCGCGAACTTGAGATCTTCCCTAACCTTCGCCTGATCCCTGGAGAAGTAGACTACGTTATCGTGTCCATTCCCCGACAATCCGTGTTGGAGCTCCTCGATGATTGCGCAGTCAAGAATGTCAAAGCTGTCCAATTCTTCACTGCTGGATTCAGCGAGATGGATGCGCGACAGGGATACATGTTGGAGGAGCAGATGCTCGAGAAAGCACGCCAGGGAGGCGTTCGCATCATCGGCCCGAATTGCATAGGCGTCTATTGCCCGGAACGGAGAATCCCCTTCCTCATGGGGAGACTCGGTGAAAGCGGTTCCGTGGGCTTTGTCTCCCAGAGTGGCGGCGTCGCTGGCAAATTGGCGACGACCGGTATAGCCCGCCGTATCAACTACAGCAAGGGAATTAGCTTTGGCAACGGCATTGACCTCGACGCCAGCGATTTCTTGCAGTACCTGGCCGCCGACCCCAAGACCGATGTCATCGGCGCATACCTGGAAGGCACCAGAGACGGAGTCCGCCTTTTCAACACCATTAAGGAAGTAGCCCGGGTTAAGCCGCTGGTCGTATGGAAAGGAGGGAGAACAGAGGCCGGCGCTCAGGCTGCCATGTCCCACACCGGCTCTTTAGCCAGCTCAGGAGCCATCTGGTCAGCAATGCTAAGACAAGCCGGCGCCATAGAAGTGCACAGTCTGGAGGAGTTGACCGACACCCTTCTTATCTTCCAACAAGTCAGACACTGGCAAGGTGCCAACGCAGCTATCATCGGCGGTCTCGCTGATGGAGGCGGCGGCATCTCGGTATCCGCCGGCGACGCCTGTACGGAGAATGGGCTCAATGTCCCTTCTCTCTCCTCCGAGACACGCAGGGAGCTGAGAAAACTCCTCGGGGAAGTAGGTAGCATCCTGCGCAATCCGGTAGACGTGAGTCAGTCACAATTCCGAGGCCTGCCGACTCTATTTCAGGCCATAGATTTGGTGACAAGGGATGCCGCTATCGATGTTGTCTTGATTCAGGAGGATATCGACATCCTCCTACCGATTTACTCCCAGAAAGGATTGGACGAGATAAACCAATTCTTCATGGAGCTTGGAAACAGGCAAAACAAGCCCATAATAGTGGTGTTACCGCCTGGCTCGGCTGAGCCAGAACGATTGCAGCTAGAGCAAAAGCTCCTCGCAGCTTCCATCCCGGTCTTCTGTTCCATGGAACGTGCAGCTAAAGCGGTCTTCAATGCCAACATGTACTTATGCCGGCACAGGAACAAAGCCAGCCACACAAAGAGTTTCGAGCTACCCCTCCAGGTGCGCTCCGACTCATAGGTCAGAATGACTACGCGCCCGGAAAGCTAAGGGAGCTTTGCAAAGCCTCCTGCGACAAACTATAATTGACCGTTATGCCGTTCATGGAAAACCGCAATGCGCCTGCTGCTTTGGGCGAGATAGCCCGCCTGCTAGCTTCCCAGGGAAGGCAAGGCTACATCGTCGGTGGCTTCATCCGCGATTGGCTATTGGGGAGAGACACAAATGACATAGATATCGCCGTGAGCGGTGCCGCCATAACCGTAGCTCGTGAGGTAGCCTCAGAGATAGGGGGCAGCTTTGTGCTCCTTGACGAAGTCAACGGCATAGCTAGAGTCGTGGTCACTGAAGATGAGCAGCAAAACGAGGATTTTCGCGGCGCAGAGTGGCATTTTGATTTCTCTCAGTTCTCCCGGGACATCGAGTCTGACCTTGCCCGCCGCGATTTCACCATAAACGCCATGGCACTGAAACTCAGCCGGTTTGCCAGTGCCGGCACAACCGCCGATATGGCTTGCCAGGAGTTGTCAGGCTTTCTTACCGAAGAACGATTTGGCGAGAAGATTATCGACCCTTATTGCGGGCAAGAGGACTTGAGAAACAGGCTGGTGCGGCGAGTAAGCGAGGGAATCTTCGAAGCGGACGCTGCCAGGCTATTGCGCGCCGTGAGGTTGGCTGCTGAGCTTGATTTCACCATCGAGCCCGAGACAGAATCCTTGATTCGCTCCTATTCCCAGGCTGTCACAGCAGTTTCAGGGGAGAGGGTCAGAGAAGAACTGCTTCGCCTGCTCGCTTTGCCCCACGCTGCTTACCATCTGAGGTACTTAGATGAGCTTGGCTTGCTTCTGGCTCTGATTCCCGAGCTAGCAGAGGCCAAGGGAGTGGAGCAGCCAACGGTGCACTTCTGGGATGTCTTCGAACACTCATTACAGACGGTGGCTACCATAGAATTCCTGATGAGAGAATGCGACTGGGAGCACGGCAACGAAGACATTCTGGCTATTGCTCCCTGGTCCGACCTAATAGGCAATCACCTATCCCAGGAGGTTTCCAATGGCAGTACCCACAGGGTTCTGCTCAAGCTGGCAGGGCTACTCCATGATGTGGCAAAACCGATGACAAAGAGTGTTGATGATACGGGTAGAGCGAGGTTCTTGGGCCACACCAAACAAGGAGCAGCTATGACTGCCGGCATCCTGGCAAGGTTGCGGTTCAGCAATCGGGAGATACGACTGGTGGAGGGCCTTGTCTATCACCACCTGCGTCCGGTTCAGATGGGGGATGGTCAATTGCCCACCCAGCGGGCGATTTATCGCTACTTCCGGGATACCGGCGAGGCCGGTATCGATATTCTGCTCCTGGCTCTAGCCGATTATCTCGCCAGTCGCGGGCCGCTCGCATCCATGGACGAATGGAATAGCCATTGCCAGGCAATGAACTACATACTTGCCGAGCATGAGAAACAGCAGGCAAAAGTCCTGCCTGTGAAACTTATCGACGGCCATGATATAATGCGCATGTTTAGCTTGGCACCGGGACCATTGATCGGCAGGCTCCTGGCCAGGGTTCACGAGGCTCATGCCAGCGGTGAGTTAAGCACCGGAGAAGAAGCATTAGCCCTGGTTGGAAAGGAGCTGTCAGATACAAGCGATCAGCAAGCAGAGCTTCGCTAGAATCAGCAAAATAATGGCGACAGGCAGTCGCTAACACAAAGGTAGACTGAATTGAGAAGGAAGAACGTTTATCTACTGATTTTCATCCTTGTCCTGTTCGGCTTCGCCCTGTCGTCCATAGTGCCGCTGGACAGGGATGTCTTCGGCAGGCAGGGGCTGAGACTGGGACTCGACCTTGCCGGCGGAAGCTACCTCGTTTACCAGGCGGATGTCAGTGCTGTCCCGCCTGACGAAACGGACGAAATCATGGAGGGCGTGCAGGGAGTTATCGCCAGGCGTATTGATGCCCTGGGCATAACCGAGCCCATCGTTCAAGTGCAGAAACGAGAAGGCGAGTACAATATCGTCATCCAACTGCCCGGTGTAGCTGACATAGAAGAGGCTAAAAGGATGATTGGACTCTTTACCGTGCTCGAATTCAGGGAATGGAGCGATGAGGAGGGAGATTGGATTCCCGCTGTGGGAACAGTCACACTTGACGGTGAGGCAAGGGAGCTAGCTCTCAGCAGCAGATACTTCAGCGAAGACAGCTTTGTCAACATAGACGAGTTTGGCAGACCGTTCCTGGTGTTTAGATGGAACGAGGAGGGAGAGCAGCTCTCGGAACAGATAACGGGCCGCCTCATCGGGAAACAGCTGGCTATTTTCCTTGGCGATCAGCCCCTTGAAGGAGACGATGGTAAGATCATCGCCCCGGTGGTCCGGGATGTGATAATTGAGAGTGGGGTAATCGAAGGGCTGAGCCTTGTTGATGCGCAGAGCTTGTCGCAATTCCTCAATGCAGGGCGGATCGACGTCCCGCTGGGGAGGTGGGCAGAAGATGGCTCCGGCGTATTTGAACAAGATGTTCCTCTCTACGAATGGACCGTAGATGCTACCTTGGGAGCCGACTCCATCAGGAAGAGCATCGTGGCGGCAGGAATAGGGATAGCGCTATTGCTGCTGTTTATGCTTGTTTACTATCGTCTGCCCGGCCTCATCGCCTGCCTTAGCCTGGGGATCTATGGCGTCGTGCTTTTGTCCATCTTCAAGCTTCTCCCTGTAACCCTGACCCTGCCTGGCATAGCCGGCTTCATCCTGTCGCTGGGCATGGCGGTGGATGCCAACATCCTGATCTTTGAGCGCATCAAGGAGGAGATGCGCGGGGGGCGCAGCTTAGCCGCTGCCGTCGAAGCGGGGTTCAATCGTGCCTGGACCGCTATCAGAGATAGCAACATCACCACCTTTATCGCCTGCTTCATCCTCTTCTGGCTAGGCGGCGAACTGGGCGCCCTTATGGTCAGGGGTTTCGCCATAACCCTGTTCATCGGTGTGGCTTTGTCCATGTTCACGGCTATCGTCATTACGAGGACCCTGCTCCGCCTGATTGTGAGCAGCCACGTGATCACCAATCCGGCAGCCTACGGAGTAACCGCGTCGCGGACTAACTGAGGAATGTGAGATGATAGACCTTGTCGGCAAGAAGCACTGGTTCTTCCTCATTTCAGGGATACTGATAGTTATTGGCTTGGTTTCGCTGCTCGTCTCTCACGTACAGCTTGGAGCCCCGCTACGATTGGGCACGGATTTTACCGGCGGCACCTCCATGATTCTTCAATTCAGCGCTGATGCGGAGGTCTCGCAAAGTCAGTTGCGGAGTCAGTTGACGAGGCTAGGACATGACGAGGCGCTTATTCAATACGCCGGCGAGGACAATTTCATCATCCAGACCAGGGAGATAACCTCGGAGAAGTCAAAGGAGCTAGCAAGGGAACTCGGGGAAGAACTGGATTCGGAGGTCAAGATAATCGATTTCCGTTCGACGTCGCCCGCGGTAGCTGCCAGAACGGCACGCAATGCCCTCATCGCCGTGATAGTGGCGGCTGTGGCTATGATGCTTTACATTGTCTGGGCCTTTCGTCGCATGCCCAGCCCCTTTCGCTGGGGTACCTGTGCCGTCATCGCTCTTCTCCACGATGTAGTCATAATAGTGGGTATTTTCTCCCTCCTGGGCTTGTTCGCCGGAGTCACAGTCGATGCCATGTTTATCACCGGGCTGCTTGCCGTTGTCGGTTACAGCATAAACAATACCGTGGTCGTCTTTGACCGCATTCGGGAGAATGTATCAAGACAAGTCAGACCTGATTTCGCAGCGACCGTAAACGACAGCCTCGTGCAAGCGCTGGGCAGGTGTTTAAACACGGCCCTGACCACCCTCTTTGTGCTCCTGGCCCTGCTCCTGTTTGGCGGAGCCACCATACAGTATTTCGTCCTCGTGTTGCTTCTCGGCGTTATCATCGGCACCTACAGTTCTCTCGGCATCTCCAGCCAACTTCTGGTGGTGTGGGAAAGGCGAGAATGGCGCTCGCTCCTGCCCTTCGCCAGGAGACCGGCCTAGCTAAGGATACAGGACTGGTCTCTAATACCTGAACTTCAAAACCGTGCCCAAACCCACACTTCCGGATTCAGTTACCATTGTTTACCGAACAGATCCCCTTTGCGGCGCTTTCTCATTCAGTCACCCATATGAATGAGGACAAGATCCATCTGACACCGCGGGCGCTTCGCCACTTGTCATTCTTCGCCCCGATCTGTCGGGCCGAAGAATCTCACCCTAGCTCAGGCTAGACTCCGTTCGCTTCTATCTGTTGCCTACTATGAAGTTGTGCCGAGCGTACGGCAAGTGCTACAATCGCGATGAGAACTGCGCCCGCCTAATACTTGGTCTGAGCACGTCTACGGCATACGACAAAGGAGGTTATGCAGATGGATAAGTCCAAGAGTACAAAAGGATGCGAGCACCCGCAGAGGCTGAAAGGCAAACCAGGTGAATGCAGTCCCGAACAGATCAAAGAGTGCCACGGCGAGGCTGCGGGACATTCCTGCACGGAAGGAGAGCAGCCCAGCCAGCGGATTCGAAGAGGATAAAGACACCAGAACCAGCGTGCGGACTCAGGCAAGAGCCTTACTAATGGCTGCCTAGCGATTGCCTCTTTAAGCCCATCCGGTTTGCTACAGAAGCAAGGGGCAGCAAATCAAGGCTGAAGCTTTGAACATCGCCTGGTTTCGGCCGCAGAAATGGAGCAGTTGTGAAACCTAACCACGAGCCGCGAGTTCTCTTTCAGTATAAGCCTGATGAAGAACTGATTCTGAGCCTGAAACCTGACGCAGATCTAATCCAATCGATAACTGAACTCGCCAGGCATAGGAGAATCGAGACGGCAAGCTTTGCGGCAATCGGCGCCCTCAAGCGGGCCAAGCTGGGCTATTATGACCAGAAGAGGAATCGATATCGGGAGATAAAGATTGATTCGCCTCACGAAATGGCAAGTTGTGTAGGAAACATCTCGCTAAAGGATGGAGAGCCCTTCGTTCATGTACATGTAGTGCTCGCCGATGCAACGGGAAACACGAGGGCGGGTCATCTGCTGGAAGGAATCGTCTTTGTCGCCGAAGTCCACCTGAGTAAGCTGGAAGGCCCGAAGCTTGAGCGAAAATACGATGAACCGACCGGCCTTTGGCTCTGGAACGCAGAATAGGAAGAGGGTCAGGGCTTACGTGAAGACGCGACGACGTTTGATGCCCCGGTTCATATACTTGATGCTGAAGCAGACATCATCGTCTCCGGCAAACCCGTTCACTTGAAAGAAGGGGAGATGGCCATAATGCGCGCCAATCAACCACACGCTGTGAAAGCAAAAACGAGATTCAAGATGATCCTCACGATGATATGGTCCTGATACATGACACGTAATGAAGCTAGCGAGGCTCCCTAATGGAGTAGCACGACTTAAACGGGGACACGACTAATCGGACACGGTTATGTAGTCCTTGATTCCCTCGAATGTCGCCGGGCCGATGCCGCTCACCTTAAGCAAATCTTCGATTCTTCTGAAAGGGCCATGTTCACTGCGGTAACCCACAATAGCCTGAGCTCTCACTTCACCTATCCCGGGCAAAGCCTCGAGAAGCCATGACTCAGCCCGGTTGATGTCTATTCTCTGTGCCTGTTCAGCCTCGCCTTTTCGTGGAATATGAATCTCCATCTCGCTGAGATCGGCATCGGAGTCAACCCCGGCCTCCAGCAAAAGACCCCAAATGGTGTCACCATCTCTCAGAGGATAGATGCCAGGGTTGGCCACGGCCCCCACGATGTAGAGCTGCCCGCTTCTTTCTGGCGGTGCTACTTGACATAACACGATTTCAGCCGGCTGGCTTCTGCTATGCTGCACTGCCAGCATGATGCCGCCAGTCATTGCGGCGATAGCCAGGAAGACAGTCACTAACAGGTAGATTCTATCGGCACGGCTCATAACATAACTCCTTTCCAGAAGCAGTACTCCGCATGGATTGCCTCAAAGCCAGGTGGCTTGTTCTCGATATAGAGCGATGAACCGGGGCCCCGCAACAACAAAACCCGATTATCAGTCTGACCCCGATGCATCAGGGCAAACAAGCTGGCAATGCCTCACTAGTTCCTCCCGGGATCCGGGCAAAGGCACATAGTTCATCAGAGAGTGTAACACAAATTGCCCGTTCGCGGTCGCGGTGGTAGAATTCGTTTATGGCAAAAGGTTCCGGCGTGATAGCAGTCAACCGTAAAGCTTACCACAACTATCATATTCAGGAGAATATTGAGGCGGGCATTGTTCTCAAAGGTTCCGAGATTAAGTCCGTCAGGGCAGGCAAGGTAAACCTGAGTGATGCCTATGCCAAACCCGAGAATGATGAGCTGTGGCTGTACAATAGTCACATTGCTTCCTATGATGCTGCCAGCTATAACACCCACGAGCCAACCAGGCCCCGCAAACTTCTTCTTCACAGGAAGGAGATTGATAACCTTGTCGGCAAAGTCGTGCAGAAGGGTTTGACTGTAGTGCCCTTGAAGTTGTATATTAAACACGGGGTGGCCAAGGTGGAGTTGGGAGTGGCCAAAGGAAAGAAGGTCTACGATAAAAGGGAGACCATCGCCCGGCGGCACGCGGAAAGGGAGATGGACAGGGCCATGAAGGATAGAAGGAGGTGACGGGAAAGCAGACCGGGATACGGGGGCGCGTGGGTTCGACGGGGGAGGGCCTACAGAATTGCAGGCTGAGGTGCCACTAACCTCATGAAACCAGTGGCAAAAGATAACTGGCGAACCTGTTTACGCTTAATGGGTCACATCTAACCTGAGTTCTCCTCGAAGGTCGGGATTAGGTGTCAGAAAAATCGAGGTGCCCCAATCCTGACGCCGATACGGGTTGGCTAAGAAGCATTGGCTGGTCTAGCTGTATTCGGCCAGCAGATTAAAGCTAGATGAGATACGGGAGCTGGCTAAGCCTGTAGCATATTCTGGCAACCTTCTTCTGGACGGGGAGTTCGACCCTCCCCCGCCTCCACCAGGAAATACTGAGGCGCTAGCGGTTCACTGCTGGCGCCTTTCATGTCTGGATGAGGTCTCGGCATAATGCAGGCCGACTGAGGAGCAATCGCCATTCTGTTCGGGAACGAGTGATATAGTCATGCAGAAACGCTTCTGGGAGATAGACCTCTTACGCACGAACGCCATAGCAGTGATGCTAGCCTTCCATACGCTCTATCTACTCAGCTACTTCGGGATACACTACACCAATCTGCAGCGCGGGTTCTGGTTGTGGTTTGCCGCAGGCGGCGGAACCTTCATCTTTCTGGCAGGGGTATCGCTCACAATCAGCCGTTCCAGAGCAAAGAGAAAGCCGGGGTTCATGTTGCGAGGCCTGAAGATATTCGCATGGGGCATGGCGATTACCCTCGTTACATGGCTGATCTCCAGAACGGCGTATGTCAAATTCGGCATACTTCACTTCTTCGGGGTTGCGTTCATGCTCGGACCCCTTTTTCTAAGATTCCGCTTCATCAACCTGATACTGGGCATCGCTCTGATGGCAACAGGCTTTCTCCTGCGGAGTGCCTCCGTCGACTTTCCATGGCTGCTCTGGCTGGGGCTGAGGCCACATACCTTGCCCATGTTCGACTACATCCCGCTGCTGCCATGGTTCGGCCTCTTTCTTATCGGGATGTTCAGCGGCGAAATGCTATACCC
>JAUWQY010000065.1 GCA_030610855.1 Dehalococcoidia bacterium | reverse complement strand
CCGAAGACCGAAATCAAGACATACCTGAAGGGCCAAGCGGTATGCAGGAAGCCTGACCCTCAATCTAAGACACACACTCGAAGCATAGCATCCACGTGATTCTCTATATTCTCGAGCCTGAGCGGTCCCGGCATGGGACCCTGTTACGGGCCTGAGTCCATTAACCCAAGAACACAGCATTTCCCTTTTTCATTTTTTTTCCTGGATTTTCTTGAAAATATGCCTCCAGGGACTTGACAAAATTAATTGAGTGTTTTATAATATCTTAAGATAATTAATTTACATGTTGATTTCAACGAAAAAGGAGGAAAACAAGATGGCTCAAAACAAGAAGAGGACACCGGAGATGCAGGCGGGAGAAAAGATGTGCCCTTCCAACCGGGCAAATGGCCAGAACGGACACTACCCGTCATCGGGGCCGTTCTCGTGGTACTCGGCTCAACGCCCGAAACCGGGGATGACCTATGCACTCACAACCAACGGGTACGTAGTTCTGTCGTCCAGGAACTGAAAGGAGGAGGACAAGATGGCTGAGAATCAGAAGAAGATACTGGAGATGCTGGCAGACAAGAAGATAAGCGTCGACGAAGCTCATCGGCTACTCAGTGTGCTGGAACCGGAAGGGAGCGCACCCGAAAGCACTGCAACGGCAGACACAGCAGGAAAGACCAGACCCAAGTACCTGCGCGTCACCGTGCAGCCCGGCCACGGACACGAGCATGACCATGACGCCGAACGTGTCAACGTGCGCGTGCCTATGGCACTGATACGCTCGGGCATGAAGTTCACTTCCCTGCTGCCAACCGAGGCCAGAGACAAGGTCAGCGAGGCTTTGCGCGAGAAAGGCATAGATTTCGACATGCGGAACCTCAAGCCGCAACACCTGGACGAGCTGATCGAAGCTCTGACCGACCTTGAAGTGGATGTGGCGAGCAGCGATGGAGAAGTCGTGAAGGTCTTTGTCGAGTAAGCTTGACAATATCAATAACCAACGCTATAGTATGTTAAAATATTCGCTTCACATATTGATTTTGGTAATGGAGATGACATGACTACAGAGTGGAATGAGCTAACGAAAATGACCCGGGGCAAGCCCATGACGGTGGAACGCGTCCGCCTGGTTGACAGCGATATCGCCATCGAGGGTAGCTTTACACTGCCAACTCTAGCCAGCCTCTCATGGGAGGACCAGGTCTTTGTCATGGTCTTTGTCCGCTGTCACGGTTCCATCAAGGAGACGGAAGCAACGTTCGGCATAAGCTATCCTACGGTGAAGAACAGGCTTAACCGCATTGCCAAGCAATTTCAGTTCGTCGAAATCGTCAAGATCTCGCCCGAGGAAGAGGTGCTTGACGGGCTCAAAAGCGGTGAAATCTCGGCCGAGGAAGCAATCAGGAGGCTGACGACATGAAGCGGCCGCCCATGTTCCTGCGGCTGAGAGTTCATGGGGAGAAGACGAGGCCACGCTGCTGGCTGCCGCTCTTCCTGCTGCTGCCACTGATACTTCTGATCCTGATTATCTTATCGCCGCTGATACTGGTCGTTATCATCTTTCTCCGGCTGAGCGGACAGGGAAGACGGCAGCTACGCGTGGCCAGGGTTGCCTTCGGTATGCTCTGTTCAATTAGCGGCATCAGGGCTGCTTTCGACCTACTCTGTTCAACGCGCGGTTTCTGCGTTGATGTGTCCGGTCGCAATGAACGGGTACATATTTCTGTAATCTAAGAAACGAAAGGAGGAAAACAAGATGTCTGAGAATCAGAAGAGGGTACTGGAGATGCTGGCCAACAAGAAGATAAGCGTTGATGAAGCTCATCGGTTGCTCAGTGTGCTGGAACCTGAAGGGAGTGCATCTGAAAGCAGTCCAAAGACAGGAACGGCAGTGAGAACCAGGGCCAAATACCTCCGCGTCTGCGTCCTGGGTGGCCCTGAAGGAGATCATGTCAATGTGCGTGTGCCCATGACACTGATACGCTCCGGCATGAAATTCACTTCACTGCTACCGGCCGAGGCCAGAGACAAAGTTACGGGGGCTCTGCGCGACAAAGGGATAGATTTCGACATGCGCAACCTGAAGCCAGAAGACCTGGACGAGTTCATAGAGGCCTTGAGTGACCTTGAAGTGAAGGTGGTGGGCAGTGACGGAGAGATAGTGAAGGTTTTTGTCGAATAATAGTGCCGCAAGGCGATTCTCAGGATTCACATTTCAAGAAGGAGGAAGACATGGGCAATAGTAACCAAGCCGAGTTCTACGGCGAGGCGGAGAGGTTTATAGACCGGATGATGGAGGAGGCCCCCGTGGCCGCCACCCAGCTCGGCGACCACCGCTTCGACGACCGCCTGGGCGATTACAGCAAGGTCGCATTGGAGCGACAGCAGAGGGAGATAAAGAGCGTTATCAAGGAGTTCGAAGGCTTCGACACAACGAGCTTTGATGTGGATGCCAGGATAGACCACCGGCTGATGATC
>JAUWQY010000035.1 GCA_030610855.1 Dehalococcoidia bacterium | reverse complement strand
TCGCCGCATCTGTTCATCTTGCCTGCAAGGCAACCCGTGATATATACTTTGCTGTCAGTTTCTTCTCAGGGCTGATAAATCCACATCGGGAGGTAAGAAATGAATGGTTCCACGGATATTTTCTCTCTGTCCGGCAAGGTAGCGCTGGTGACCGGTGGTAGCCGGGGCATCGGAAGAGCTATCGCCGTTGGGCTTGCCAGGTTCGGTGCTGACGTGGCTGTAACCAGCCGTAAATTGCCGGATCTTGAGGAGGTGGCTTGCGAGATCAGAGGTTTGGGGCGGAAAGCGATGGCTGTGGCAACGCATGTGGGCAGGATGGAAGAGGTAAGCGGGCTAGTGCCGAAGGTGAAGGAGGAGTTCGGCAGAATTGACATTCTGGTGAACAATGCCGGCACCAACCCGACCATGGACCAGGCTATAGATGTGGAGGAACGCGCGTGGGACTCCATTATGAATCTTAACTTGAAGGGGCTGTTCTTTCTCAGCCAGGCGGTAGCCAGGGTGATGAGAGAGCAGGGTGGAGGTAAGATCATCAACGTCGCCTCAGTAGCGGGGATTACCCCCGACATTCTGCCGGTTTACTCCATCAGTAAGGCCGGGGTGATCATGGCAACGAAAGTGATGGCACAGCAGTGGGCGCAGTACAACATCAGGGTGAATGCGCTGGCGCCGGGGCTGACCAAGACGCGGTTCAGCCAGGCCCTCTGGGACAACCCGGATATTCTGCAGGGCGCCATGCTGTTTACTCCATTGCGTCGCATAGCCGAGCCGGACGAGATGATCGGGGCCACCGTTTTTCTGGCCTCTGACGCTTCGAGCTATGTGACGGGGCATGTTCTCGTTGTAGATGGCGGGGTTGCTATATAGCATAGCCTTTCTCAGCTATGTGCAGGAAGACTGCATTCACGGCGATCGAGCGTTGACACTCAATTGCTACGGGTGTTAACATCTCATTGAGAATATCAAAACAAGGAGGGTCTCATGGCTTATGAGAATCTAGTTGTGGAGCGGGAGGACCTTATCGGAATAATTACCTTGAACCGACCGCCGGCGAATCCGATAAACCTGGCTGTACTCAATGAACTGGACACGGCTCTTACAGAGTGGGAAGAAGATAAGGGGGTGAGAGCCATAATTATCACCGGCGCCGGCGAGAGGGGGTTTTCGGCCGGCTTTGATGTAAAGACGGCGGGGACGCCGGACGGTGCGAAGGCTATGTCGCGGGGGCAAGAGGTGTTCAGCCACATCGAGAAGTATCCCAAGCCCGTAGTTGCCGCCATCAACGGCTTTGCCCTCGGCGGCGGTTGCGAACTGGCGATGTCCTGCCACTTCAGGATAGTGGTCAACGGTGAGCGGGTGGTGCTCGGCCAGCCTGAAATCAACCTTGGTATCATACCCGGCTGGGGTGGTACCCAGCGGTTGCCAAGGCTCGTGGGCAGGACCAGGGCGCTGGAGATGCTTTTGCTCGGTACGAGAATCACCCCTGCCCAGGCTTTGAGCATTGGACTGATAACGAGGATATCTCAGCCCGGGCAGTTGATGGATGACGCCAAG
Source organism: Dehalococcoidia bacterium (assembly GCA_030610855.1). Lineage (GTDB taxonomy): Bacteria > Chloroflexota > Dehalococcoidia > GIF9 > AB-539-J10 > RBG-13-51-36. The sequence continues at coordinate 13,001 of JAUWQY010000035.1, read as the reverse complement.
AACTTCGCCAGAATACTGGCGAGGAAAGCACCGATTGCCGTGCAGATAATCCTCGATGCAGTGACGCGGGGGCTTGAGACGAACGTTGACGAGGGCTTGAGGATAGAGCTGGAGGGCTCGAACCGGGTGGGAAAGACGAAGGACGCGATAGAAGGGATGATGGCTTTCATCGAGAAACGAGAACCGGTGTTCAAAGGCGAGTAACTTCCGTGTGAAGAGTACCCGTGAATCGGGGCGACGCATCAATCCCGATGGGACTGTTTGAGGGCTGAGATTGCCATGCCTCGCCAAGTCGGTGCTGGCGATGACGAGAAGTGAAGCGCTCGCAAAAGAAGAGAGCCGAAGCAGAGAAACTGAAAGGAGGTTTTTCGAACATGAAGGCTGAAGACGTCAAGAAGATTACGGTGATAGGGGCAGGTGACATGGGACATGGCATTGCCGAGGTGGCGCTGCTCGCCGGCTACAGGGTGGCAATGCAGGACGTCGAGCAGAGATTTGTGGACAGGGGGCTAACCAGAATCAAGGAAAGCCTGGATAAGCTCGTGGAGAAACAGAAAGTCACTGCAGAGAACAAGAATGTGATGCTGGGTAATATCAAGACCTTCGTCGATATTGCGGAAGCTGTCAAGGACGCCGATCTTGTCATTGAGGCCGTCCCCGAAATTATGGGCCTCAAGAAGAAGGTTTTCCAGGCGCTTGACTCGGCTGCTCCCAAGCATGCCATACTGGCTTCGAACACCTCCAATATGAGCATTACGGAGATTGCCTCGGTTACAGAGAGACCGGAGCACGTCGTCGGCATGCACTTCTTCAACCCGGCCGTCTTGATGAAGCTCGTCGAAGTGATAAAGGGCGATAAGACGGGCGAGGCAACGGTGCAGCTGACATACGACCTGGCGCTGAAGATGAACAAGGTGCCGGTCAGGATTGAGAAAGACTCTATCGGCTTTGCCTACAACCGGATCAATGCACCGACTCAGATCCTGCTTGGCCTCATGGTGGAGAGAGGCATGGCCAACCCGGAGGAAATCGATGCCAAAATGAAGAAGATAGGCATGCCTATGGGGCCATACGAGCTGATGGACTATGTGGGGTTAGATGTGGCTTACCACGGCGCCCGCTATTTTTCCGACCGACTGTCTCGCGACTACGAGCCACCTGGCTGGCTCAAAGGAAAGATCGACGCCGGTGAGCTGGGGAAGAAGACGGGGCGGGGTATTTTTGACTGGTCTAAGGGCAGACCTGAGATAGACCTGTCCAAGGCAAAGGAGGATTTCGACCCCACCATCTTGATCGCCATTCAGGTGAACGAAGCGACAAAGCTGCTCGAAGAAGGCGTCGTCAAGAGCGCGGGCGAGATTGACAAGGCGATGGCCAGTGGAGGTGGTTCCGGCTTTGGCCCTTTCCAGATGGCCAGGGGAATAGGGTATGACCGATTAGCCAAGATATGTGAGGACCTTGCCAGGGAGTTCGGCGTCAAAGTGTTCGAACCGACTGAGACTTTGAAGAAGGGGAATATCTGATACCCCCTAGCAAATATACCGCTCCACCTCTATGAGCCGGTCGGCAATGCTTCTCCTCAACTGCATGCCGTTGGCGGGCGTAAACTGCAGGGCCTTCCTCACTGCTGAGAGCTGTCTATCAAGTGCATCACCCGTCTCCGTTGCCGCCAGTATCTGCCGGGCGTAGTTCCCTATTGTGGCCATGGCATCGCTTACATATAACCGTACCATCTCTATCTTCGTTCTGGACTCCTGTTCCCCGGAGGACTCGATGGCCTTGAGCGCTCTCAAGAGCCCGCTCTCCATGGCATAGATTTCCGAAGCTGTGTCAGCCATCAGCCCCAGAACCTCCTGTTGCTCGTCTAGAGCCATGCCGTATTTCTGTGCCGCGCCATTAGACAGGAATAAGAATACCTTCTTAGCCCTCTCCACGAGCTTCTGCTCGTATGCCAGGGCACCATCATCTTCCCCGGGGCAGATGGGTTCCATTGTCGGCAGCTCATCCGTCAGTTTTGCGGCCGTGGAGAAGAAGGGAATCTCATCCTTCAAGGCCTTCCTCATGAGAAAGCCCAATATGATGAGCCTGTTAATCTCGTTGGTGCCTTCAAACAGCCGGAATATGCGGCAGTCGCGATAGATTCGTTCCACGGGGTAATCCTCAACAAACCCGTAACCACCGTATGTTTGAACTGCCTCATCGGCAACGTACGCTATCATCTCCGAGCAGTAGACTTTGACGATCGAGGATTCAATGGCGTACTGCGCGATGCATTTTGCGTTTTGTCTGCCCGCGTCATCGGCGGCTTTGTCCACCGTGGCGAGGATTTCATCCATGAGCCCGGCAGTACGATACACCATGCTTTCGGCCATGTATGTCCTCGTTGCCATCTCGGCAAGCTTGTGTTTTATCAGCCCGAACTGGCAGATTGGCTTGCCAAATTGCACCCGTTCCTTGGCGTATTTGACGGAGCTGTCCAAGGCCAGCTTGGCCATCCCGACACAGCCCGGACCGAGGGCGAATCTGCCCAGGTCAAGGATATTGAAGGCTACCAGATGCCCTTTACCTGCTTCAAAAAGGAGGTTCTCCACGGGTACTTTGGCGTTGTCGAGGAATATGCTACAGGTCGAGGAGCCACGTATCCCCATCTTCTTCTCTTCCACGCCGGTCGATACTCCCTCGAATTCCTTCTCCAGTATGAAGGCGGTCATCTTATCACCATCGATCTTGGCGTAGGTGAAGATGATGTCGGCAAAGCCCCCGTTGGTGATGAACTGCTTGGCGCCGTTGAGCGTGTAGTATTTCCCGTCCGGCGAGAGGTATGCCGTGGTTTGTATTGAAAGGGCGTCCGTCCCCGCGCTGGGCTCCGTGAGAGCGTAGGCACCGATCTTCTCACCGCTGGCCAGAAAGGGAAGATACTTCTCCTTCTGAGCCTTGTTGCCGAAGAACACGAGGGGCATGCAGCCTATGCCGGTGTGGCAGCTCATAGTTATACCGAACGAACCCGACCCTGTCGAGTGCTCCAGGATCAGCGAGTGGGCCACGGTGTTCAGTTCTGCGCCTCCATATTTCTCCTCAATATCTGCTCCCAGAAGCCCCAACTCACCTGCTTTGAGCATCAGCTGTCGCGTCAGTTCGAAGTCCTTATGTTCCAGCTTCTCCATGTGAGGCACTACCTCGTTCTTCACGAAGCGTTCGGTAGTGTCGATTATCATCTTGTGCTCTTCGGTGAAGTCCTCCGGAGTGAATATCTCCCTGGGAGGTATTGCCTCAAGGAGAAATGCTCCGCCCTTTCTGATTTCCTGTGTCTCCACGGTTTCCTCCTTTCGTTACTCTTCTCTCTCGAATATGCCCGCTGCTCCCATGCCGCCCCCGGCACACATAGTGACCAGGCCATACCTGGCTTTTCGACGAGCCATCTCATATAGCAGCTTGGTGGTAAGATAGACCCCGGTGCAGCCCAGGGGATGGCCGAGGGCGATAGAACCGCCGTTCACGTTGAGTTTGTTCATATCCATGCCCAACTCCCTGATAACATATAGTGATTGGGAGGCAAAGGCCTCGTTCAGTTCTATGAGGTCGATCTGTCCAAGCGATACTCCCGCGTATTTCAATGCCTTGGGAACCGCCACCACCGGCCCGATGCCCATGATCTCGGGGTCCACGCCTCCTGCTCCGTATGATCTGAACACGCCCATAGGCTTCAGTCCCAGCTCCCTGGCCTTCTCCCTTGCCATCACGACAACAGCTGCTGCCCCGTCATTAATGGGGCAAGAGTTTCCTGCCGTGACTGTGCCGCCGGCACGGAACAATGGTCTCAGTGCGGCAAGTCGTTCGGGGGAGGTGTCGAACCTTACGCACTCGTCCGTATCAAACACCTTCTCCTGCTTCACTGCCTTGCCGTTCCGGAAAGTCCGGTTCGTTACTTTCAAAGGCAGGATTTGCTGTTTGAATACTCCTTCATTGAGAGCCCTGATTGCCTTCTTGTGGCTTTCATAAGCGAAGGCATCCTGGTCTTCTCTGCTTATGTTAAACCGCGAGGCTACGTTCTCTGCCGTGAGCCCCATCGTTATATATGCTGCCGGATAGGTCTCTACCAGCTCCGGGTCGGGCACCAACTTGTTTCCCCCCATAGGCACAACAGACATGTGCTCGACCCCCACCGCCACCATGACATCGGCGAAGCCGCACATGATTCTCTGGCAGGCCGCGGAAAGGGCATCCAGCCCCGAGGCACAGAATCTGTTCAATGTCATCCCGGGCACGCGGGAGGGCAGCCCAGCCTTGAGGGCGACGATTCTACCCAAATTCATTCCCGCCTCTGCTTCGGGGAAGGAGCAACCAATGACTACGTCATCTATTTCCTCCGGTTTCACGCCCGTGGCTCTCCTCATAGCCTCCTTGAGCACCTCGGTGGCAGTGTGCTCAGGTCTGATATTTATCAGGCTGCCAGTTACCGCCTTCGCCAGGGCGGTTCTTACCGCCGATACTATGACTGCATCTCTCATGTTCAAACCTCCTTGCACGGGGACTAGTTCCTCAGGGGTCTATTGGTATCGAGCATGTGTTTCATTCTCGCCTGCGTCTTGTCCTCTCCACACAGTGAAACGAAAGCTTCCCTCTCGATATCCAGCAAGTACTCCTCCGTCACCAGGGTGTTCAGGTCCACATCGCCCCCGGCGAGCACATGCGCCAGCTTTTTTGCTATGAAGACATCATAATCCGTTATGAATAGTGCCTCCCTCATCAGATAGACGAAAATCTCCAGCACCGCTCTTCCCGTCCTCCCGGGCACCCTAATTTCATCTCTCCGTCTTGGCGGCACGTAGTCCGCTTCCGCCAGGGCAAGCACCGCTTTCTTGGCCTGGTACAGGAGATGGTCGTAGTTCATGACGATTCTATCACGTGGCATCAAGAAGCCCAGTTCCCTGGCTTCCTGGGCGCACGTGGATACCCTGGCCATGGCGATGAGCTGGAAGGCTTTCGCTACATGGGGGGTGAGGTCGGGTTTGCCTCCGCCGGCGATAGGGGGAAGCTCCTTGGGAAGCCAGTCGGTTGCCCTGAAGAACAACTCCTTGTTGCCCCCGGCGCCGGGTATGAGGCCTACCCCCAGCTCGACCTGTCCCATATAGCACTCTGTGTGGGCAATTATCTGGCTTGTGGCCAGGCATATCTCACATCCCCCACCCAGGGTCATGCGGAAGGGCGCCGCGATAACCGGTTTATGACAGTATTTTATGCGCATGCACGCCTGTTGAAGTGTCTTCACTGCAAGCTCCAGGTTCTTCCAGTCTTTGTTCTGGGCGGATGGGTAAACCTGTCTCAAGTCTGCTCCGACGCAGAAGTTGGGGCCCTGGTTGCCGATAACCAGTCCTTCGAAGTTCTCCTCCACTTCTGTTACGCTGTCACCGATCATCTGGATCACATCGGCATCGATGGCATTGCTCCGCGAATGGAACTCCAGGCAGGCAACACCGTCACCCATGTCTATGAGGCTGGCACCTGCGTTGGACTTGATCAGCTTCGTTCTCTCCTTCAGTGAAGGGAGAACTATGATTTGGGGCTTTTCTGTTATCTTTACGTAAGAGGCTTCGGCGAAATCATAATAGTAGCTTCCGCCTGTCCGCGTTTCATAGAAATGGTCTTGTCCTGCCGCCAGCATCCGCTCTATCTTCTCGGGAATGGTTTCCCCTTCCTTCTTCATCCTTTCTACGGATTTCCTCAGCCCTATGACATCCCATGTCTCGAAGGGGCCGAGTTCCCAGTTGAAGCCCCATCGCATGGCCCGGTCCACGGTCACTATGTCGTCGGCTATCTCAGGCACCTTGGCGGCACAGTAGAGGAGCGTCTTCTTCAGCGTTTTCCAGGCGAGAAGCCCGGCTCTCTCCTCTGAGTACACAAGTTCCCGCAGGCTTGCTTTGCCGTCTCCTTTCTTGAGTTCGTCCAAGATGGGGAGAGCGGGCTTCCTCTGCGGCACATAGTCCATAGTATTGTAATCCAGGGCCCATATCTGAGAGCCTTCGGGACCAGCTACTTTCTTGTAGAAGCCCTGTTTCGTTTTATCGCCCAGCAGGCCTTTCTCGACCATCTTCTTGACGAAATCGGGCACTACGAATTGCCGCCGTTCATCTTCATCCTTTGCGTTATCGTAAACGTTCTTTATGACGCTGAGCAGTGTATCCAGGCCGACTATGTCTGATGTCCTGAAGGAAGCGCTCCTCGGTTTACCCATAGGGGGGCCCGTTATGGCATCGGCTTCTTCTATGGTATAGCCGTCTTCCACCAGGGTTCTCATGATTCCGGCAAAGCCGTGTGCGCCGATTCTGTTGGCGATGAAGTTGGGCGTGTCCTTGGCAAAGACGATGCTCTTGCCCAGTCGCCTCTGGCAGAAGTCCGCCATGAAGGCTACCAGGTCCTTGTCAGTATGCGGCCCGGGTATGATTTCCAGGAGCTTCATATGCCTGGGCGGGTTGAAGAAGTGTGTGCCGAGGAAGCGGGTCTTGTTATGCTGGGACAGGTCCCCGGATATCTTGTCGATTGATATGCCTGAGGTGTTTGTACTGATGATTGCATCGGGCTTGATAAATGGCTCGGCCTTGCGCAGCAGCTCCTTCTTTATTGCCAGGTTCTCTACCACCCCTTCAATAATCCAGTCGGCATCGGAGAGCCAGGAAAGGTGATCCTCGAAGTTACCGGGAGTGATGAGCTTGGCGTCATCAGCCACAAACATGGCGGGGGGACTTGCCCCGATAGTGCCCTGAATGCCCAACTGGGCGAGCTTGTTCCTGAAGGCAGGGGATTCCCGGGTCAGTCCCTTCTTCACATCCTTCTCATCCAACTCCCTGGGGACTATATCCAGGAGGTAAGTGGGTATGCCCACACCTGCCAGCAGAGCAGCTATCCTGCTCCCCATTATACCGGAACCCAGCACTGCAGCCTTCTTAATGTGTCTGTTCTTCATGACCATGACCTCCCGCAAGTTGCTTCGTTTGGTTGTCGTGATTTGCCCGCCGAATTATAGCAGAGGCAGAGGGGTCGTGCCAACCGTTGTACTCGTTCGTGATTAGTGACAGGAGGGGCGAGGGCAATCCAGGCGGCGACATCTTCAAATCGCGAGGGAGGGAAAATCATAGGGGGTTTCGCCGCGGAAAGCGATAAATAGAGAAGGTTCCGCCGTCTTACAGGCCCAGGTAGGTCTTTCTGATGGTCTCGTCTTTGAGCAATTCCTCTGCCGTTCCGTGGGCGATGACGTGTCCTCTTGACATAACATAGTTTCTACTGGACAGCTCGAAAGCAAAGCTGATATCCTGCTCTGCCAGGAGTATCGTTACCCCCAGTTCCTGATAGATCTCCTGCACGCGTTTGAACAGGTCGGCTTTTAGCTTCGGTGCCAGCCCGCTTGATGGCTCATCGACGAGCATGAATTTAGGCCGGCGCATTAGCGAGCGGCCGATAGCCAGCATCTGCCGCTCGCCGCCCGACAAAGTTCCCGATAACTGTTTTTCCCTCTCCTTCAGCCTGGGAAACAGCTCATGAACTTTGGCCAGGCTCTCCCGGACCTCGTTTCGGTCCTTGCACAGGTGGGCTCCGGCGAGCAGATTGTCCCTCACCGTCATCTCGATGAAAGGCCTGCCCATTTGGGGGCAGAGCTGCAGCCCCCTCTTGGCTATGTCGTATGCCGATAGCCCGTCAATCCTTTCCCCTTCAAACTCGATGGTGCCTTCCAGGGTTATGTCTTCCATCCTGGTGCCTTTCAGGACTTCCTTATCCCAGTTTATCAAACCGGCGATAGCGCGCAGCAGGGTAGTCTTGCCGGCGCCATTGGGTCCGACGAGCCCGACCAGTTCGCCCTTTTCAACCCTCAGGCTGGCTTCATCGAGAACGGTGGCTGTATCGTAGCGGACAGTTACGTTTTTTGCCTCAAGCAACGGGCACCTCCTTGCCTGTATAGGCTTCAATCACCTGCGGGTCTCTGATTATTTCTTCGGGTGTACCATAGGCGATGATTTTTCCATAGTTGAGCACAATCACCTTGTCAACTATTTTCATGAGCTCACTCAGCTTGTGCTCAATTATCAGCATGGCCGGCCCCTCACTGTGAAGCCTGCCGAAGCGACCTCCCTTGTGCAATCGTTTCATCGATTTGGCGACAAGCTCCGTTTCCGCAGGATTGAGTCCGCCGAAGGGCTCATCGAGGATAAGCAGCTCCGGCTCGGTGGCAATCGCCCTGGCTACCTCCAGCCGTTTCAGGTCTCCGTGAGACAAGTTGGAGGCGGGCTCAAGAGCCCGGTCCATGATGCCAACAAACTCTAAAGCATCTCGTGCCTTTATTTGAGTGCTCTTGACCCATTCACCTCTCCTGGTTACGCGCGGGCAGAGGCAACCTACCATGACATTGGCGATGACAGGGAGGCGGCGGAACGGCTTAACTACCTGGAAAGTCCCGGCTAGACCTGCCTGGACGACTTTCCAGGGACGCCACCTGGTTATGTCCTGGCCCTTAAACTTAACTGTTCCGGAAGTGGGACTCAATATGCCGATGATGCAGCGTACGAGGGTGGTCTTGCCCGAACCATTCGGCCCAATAAGGCCAACGATTTCGTCCCTCTCTATTCTGAAGCTGACATTGTCAACGGCGACCAGTCCGCCGAAACGCTTGGTCAGGTTTTCTACTTCGAAGAATGAGGCCATTTTAGAGCTACTCCTCTCTCAACTCGCGGCGCGATACCTTGCCCACGTCTGTCTTGGGCACCTCGCCTCTGAACTCGATTATCTTGGGTACCTTGTAGTGAGCCAATCTCTCCGCGCAGTACTTCATAATCTCCTCTTCCGAGACCCTCCCTCTAGCTTCTCTCTCAAGAACGACGATTGCTTTCACTCTTTCGCCGACCTCGGGGTCGGGGAGGCCGATGACGCCTGCCTCCGCAACCTGGGGATGAGCAGTCAGTACTTCTTCCACCTCTCTGGCAAAAACGGCCAGTCCCTTGTATTTAATCATATCGCGCTTCCTGTCATAGAAGTAGAAATAGCCCTCTTCATCCATTCTGGCCAGGTCGCCGGTTCGCAGCCAGACTTCGCCGTCGATATCGATAAACATCTGCCTCGTTTCTTCCGGGTTCCCCCAGTATCCCTTGACTACATTCGGGCCTTTGAATGCCAGCTCGCCTGTCTCGCCGACGGGGAGAAACTTGGTGCTTTCAGGGTCAAGTATGCCGGCCACGGTACCGGGCATGGGTACGCCGAAGGAACCGATTTTGATCCTGCCGTAGGGGCTGACGATACCGACCGATGTGGTCTCGGTCATCCCCCAGCCCTCGTGGATCGGGGCGCCGGTGCGCTTTTCCCAGCCTTTGGCCGTGTCCTCAAGAAGGGCATCGGCACCGGATATCAGCACTTTTATGCGTTTCCAATTCACTCTATCGGTGCGCTCATAGTCAATGAGATATTTGTACAGGGCGGGAACACTGTAGAAAATGGTTGCTTTGTAACTGTCTATTGCGTTCAAAATATCGTCGGGGTCGGGAGTGGTGAATATCACCTGAGTGTAACCCTGGGTCAAACTCCCCATCATGACCACTGACTGACCGTAGATGTGGTAGAAAGGCAAATAGGCTATTATGGTTTCTTTGCCCTCCTGGACGACATTACCCCAGAATCCATCGGCGAGCTGTCGCGCGGCCGCAAAATTGTAATGAGTTATCATGGCCCCTTTGGGCAGCCCGGTTGTCCCGCCGGTGTAAGGAAGAGTTACCAGGTCCTCTTTGACATTGAACTCAATCTTCGGCGGCTGCGGTGCATACTTCTTAATCAAGTCCTGGAAGCGATAGACGCCCTCCCTTTGAAACAATTCCACAGGCGGGGCGGCCATTTTCTGGTATACGGCACGCAGCACGCTGCTGCCCAGAAACTTCTTCAGTGAAGGCAGGTATTCGCCGATGCCGGTCAGGATAACAGCATCCAGCTTGACTCCGCTTTTTTCAACGTTATCATAAAGAATGTCCTGGCAGACAATCATCCTCGCCCCGCTATCCTCTAATTGGTGCTTAATCTCGGGGCTGACATAAAGCGGGCTGATTGCTGTTAAGGTGGCTCCGGCTTTCAGAGCTCCGAAATACGCTATGATGAACTGAGGCGAATTAAGCAGCAGGAGGGCGACCTTGTCTCCCTTCCTCACCCCCAGATCATGCAGCGCAGTCGCAAATCTATCAACCTGGTCTCTTACCTCCCGGTAGCTCATCTTCCTACCATAGAATGCTAATGCAGTCTTGTCTTTCCATTTCTCCGTAGCCTCATCAAAGGTATCCACCACCGACTTTTCCTCGATCTCAATATCCGGCGATACACCTTCATAATACCATTGCGTCCACGGTCTGGCTTCGTACTTGGCTTTGTTGGGGTCGGACGTCATTGTACTTACCTCCTGCCTTTTATTACCTCGCTAGACAAATCATAACACAGTGTTTGGGTACCTGCCACCACCGTCAACGGAGTAGCAGCCCTCCACGTTATCGTGAGCCAAGACTTGTCGAGGTGCGGCAATCTCAGTTCTCAACAGCGCCTCCCCGAGATCACTTCGTCCCGGTACATTGGGATTCATCGGGGCTCCTCGTGATGACACTCGCAGTCGAGTGTTTGCGCAAATTCAGCCGTCAGCAACATGGCGTAGAGAGGCACTACAGGCCCGGCATTCCCGGCGCCAGGCTGCATTAGACAGCTTACAGCGCGGGCACTGTCGCTCAATCTTGTCCCGTATCCGCACGGCAATCCCTTCCGGCATAAAACACAGTATCAGTATGACTATGACGGCCATGATGAGATTCCGGTACTCGCCAATAGCGGTTCCCTGCATAAGCTCGACGAGGGGATAAAGGACAAAGACCCCGATAACTGGCCCGTAAATGCTGACTATACCGCCAAATACTACCCATATTATGGCCTGAAATGACAGCGAGATGGCGAAGACCCCCAGGCCGACAGTCCTTAGAAGGTGGCCGAATAAGCCACCGGCAATCCCGCCGAAGAAGCCACCGATGGCAAAAGCCAGTATCTTGTATCTTATAGTATTTATTCCCGTGGCACGGGCGGTAATCTCATCCTCGCGGATGGCATGGAAGATAAGGCCAGTCCTGACATTCTTGCTTCCGGCATCCGTGAGCTTCCACATTATCAACACCGATACGATCATAACTATCAAACACACATAATATCGACCTATCGGGGAGGCAGCAAGGGCAGGAAGCCCTCTTATGCCGATGTAACCGCCGGTAACCTCGGGGAAGGCACGGGCTACCTGACTTAGGAGGAGAGGAAAGGCCAGAGTAAGCAGTGACAGGTAGGGTCCTCTCAGCCTGAGGGCGGGAAGACATGTCACCACGCCGGCCAGTGCCGCGATCAGGGCACCCAGGGGTATCGTAGCCCACGGTGGCAAGCCGAGATATTTGTATAGCAGTGCCGAGCCGTAGGCTCCAACGCCAAAGAACAGCGCATGGCCGAAGTTCACCTGTCCGGTATAGCCAGATAACAAGTCCCAGCTAACGGCAAAAATGGCGTATATGCAGGCCAGAGTGACAATGAGCAGCGGATAGCGGGCATCGCTAATGAGCGGGAAAACAAAGAGGAAAACAAAGAAAATAACGGCCATAAGCCGGCCGGGGACGGGCAGCACACCCCACCGGAAGTCATTGAGCCGCCGTTTCAGCAAGTTATAATCTCTCCTCTTCGAAGATTGTGCCGAACAGTCCCCCCGGTCTCACCGAGAGCACTATGATCATAGCGAGCAGAGCAAATGCTGTAGTCATGTAACCATGCTGAGGTAAGAGAAAGACGACCAGGGTCTCGACCAGCGCGATAATGAAAGCCCCAATGACACTGCCCTTGATGCTTCCCAGCCCGCCCAGGACGACGATTGCCAGGATCATGGTCAGCGGAGACATCCATATATAAGGATAGAATACCCACAATGGTGCCATCAAAACGGCAGCCACTCCGGCAAGGGCTGTGCCTATGCCCATGGTTATCAGCAGTGTCCTGGGAACACTTATCCCCATCAGGTTGGCAATCTCGGCATCGTTTGCCGTGGCCCTGATGGCAATGCCCAGCTTTGTCTTTTTCAAGACCAGCCACATTACGATCATGACTACCGCCACCACGCCCAGCGCCAGTAGATCCTGGTTGGTGACTCTAACTCCCAATATCAGCCTGCTTCCCTGGATCAGAGCCGGGGCTGTCCGAAAGTGAGAGCCAAAAGCCAGCACCAGGAGCTCCTGGAAAACCAGTGCGAAGGCAATGGTTATGAGCAGGATGGCTTGGGGGTGCTGGCGGACCCGGTTAAGAAAGACCCGGTACACTAAGAGACCTAAAAGGGTGACGCCGACCACCGTCACCAGGATTGATTCAATGGGGCCCCAGCCCTGTTGACGCATAAGGAACCACATGCCATAGGCTCCGACCATGAAGAATGCCGTGTGAGCCAGGTTGACGATATGGGCCACGCCGAAGATAAGAGACATGCCTGAGGCCAGGAGGGCATACACACCTCCCAGGGTCAGCGTCCTGATTATGATTGGTACAATCATGGCGCTAATAGTCGGTCTTCACATGTCAATGCCGGCCCCGACTTCACCCGTTCTGTCGTTGCCAGCCCCGACCTGTCGGGGCGCCGCAATCCCCTCTCCCCACCGAGGTTGCTTCGTCCCGATTGCATCGGGACTCGCAATGACAGTAGGGAAACTCAAAGGAAAGGCGGAGATAGACTCCGCCGTTGTTCTCTGCAATTCGGACTGTCTCCTCCATTCTGAACGTCCTGGTAAGGATTCACGTTCCGAGCAATTGTCGGGTACTATACAATACCCTGTCCAGCATTGTCAAGCGCCTCATCCGCTTTTCGGGGATTTCACCGTGATTCCAGCGGTTCCGGTTGCTCCGTCTGCTGTCATGACGGGCCCTGACCTCCCCCTTCTTGTCATTGCCAGTCCCGATGTAATCGGGACTGGCAATCCCGC
>JAUWQY010000015.1 GCA_030610855.1 Dehalococcoidia bacterium | reverse complement strand
TAAGGAACTCGCGGACATTTCTGCCGGTTAATTCTGAAACTGAATAGCCAGTGAGCGTTTCACACGCTTTATTAGCCAAAGTGATATTACCCTCCAAATCGTGAATCCAGATAGCATCGCTAGCGTTAGCAAATAACTCTTCATAGTTTTGCCGTGCCAATTCCATATCCTTCATAGTCTTTCCTAATTTCTTTTGTTGCCGTTTATTCTGATGGTAGGCTGTTATCAGTGTAATGACCAAAGCGCCAATAGCAAGGCTAGCGAGAGTTTCCAAGAACGCATCTTTGAAATTGGGGGAAATCAAAAAGGTACGAAGTAACATTGCCACAGCGCATGATAGCCATAGTGCAGCGCCACCGATTATCCCCAATGTCCAGCCTGCATATAACACTAACAGGAGATAGAAAAATCGTTCCAGACTGTGTCGTGAAAGCTCTAGACCTGCAGGCATCGAGATCTCACCTAGTATGGGTATGTCAAGGAAGAGCTGGGTAAGATGAGATATGGTTAAGAAAATGAATAAGACGATTATAATCCAGAGGTGTGGGTTTCTTAACCTTGGACTTTGTTTGAGATATTCTCTAAGGTAACCAAGCCCCATTGTAATCCTTTGACTATTGCCTCGCTGCGTGAGGCCACATTAAATTTGTTGAAGATATTGGTTAGGTGAGCCTTAATAGTGCGCTGGCTGAGAAACAATTTTTCTGCTATCTCCTTATTGCTCATCCCCAAGGCGACCAATCTCAGTATCTCTGATTCTCGCTCACTCAGTAGTCCCGACGCTTTGTGCTCCTCAACTGTCGTTACTATGGCGCGTTTTAGCAGTTTGGCTATAATCTTGGGATGGAGCACTGATTCACCTGATTTTATAGCTCGAATAGCTTGAACCAAATCCTGTCCACGAGCGCTCTTTAGGAGATAACCGGCAGCTCCGGCATCGAGCAATCCCAATACATACTCATCGTCATCATAAGCAGTGAGGATTAGGATGGCTATGTCAGGAGCAATCTCTTTGATCTTTCTGGTGGCTTCAATTCCATTGAGTTTGGGCATAACGATGTCCATTACTGCCACGTCGGGTTGAAACTCGGAGGCAAGCGTAACTGCTTCCTCCCCATCACCGGCCTCGGCCACAACCTCCATGTCTCCCTCACCATCCAGCGCTTGACGTAGCGCTTCACGCACCAAGGGATGATCGTCAGCAATCAAGATCGTTAGTTTGTCTCTTGTCCTCAATGTTCCAGTTGCCGAAGTGATTATAAGCTGATATGTCCTTTAGGGCAAGTCTCTTGCCCTTTGGGGCATGACCAAAGGGCTACTGCAAATTACGACTTGTGGACGATGGCAGGCAATCAGGTAATTGCTAGACTTGCTGTGGAATGGAGAAGAAAGGAGGGGTAAAAATGGCTACATGGCTTCCAGTAACAAAAGAAAAGGGTGAGGGACAGGTTGCGTCAGGGAGAGAAGAATTACTCGCTGTTTTAAAGAGAGCGGCTACAGAATCGGAATTCCTGGCACAATTGGCGGAGGATACTCATGAGGCTCTCGAAGAGTATTACTCTTTGACTAGCGAGGAGAGAGCTGCCTTAGCCAGCGGCGACATCAAGAAGATAGAATCCTGGGTTGGCAAGCTAGATAAAGAGCTGGCTACCTGGCTATGGTGTCGGCTGTCACAAGAAAAATATTAATTAGTGAGGCATGAAATGGTAAATCCTTCAATAGCGCAGGACACTCAGGTGCTTTTACAGGAACAAGAAAGGACTAGTGAAAAGCAACTGAAGGAGATTCTATCCTCCTATCAGGGTAAGAAGGAGGAGCTTATTCCCATCTTGCAACAAGTCCAGCAGGCTTTTGGTTATCTGCCAGAGCCGATGATGAAAAAGATAGCCAAATTCCTCAAGCTGCCGGAAAGCACCATCTTTGGGGTGAGTACATTCTATGCCCAATTCAAGCTTGTCCCTTCAGGTCGGAATATCATTAGGGTTTGTCGCGGCACTGCTTGCCACGTGCGTGGCAGCGCAGAAATCCTTGGCGAGGTAGAAAAGCAATTAGGCATTAAGGCAGGTGAAACTACGCCAGGTCTGGAATATTCACTAGAGACGATAGCCTGCTTTGGTTCGTGCGCATTGGCGCCAGTTGTAGTTACCAACGGCAAGGTGCATGGGAGGATGACAGCTCCCAAGGCAAGGGAGATGCTAAAGAAGGGGGCACATTGATGAATTTCGAAGAAATCAAAAACCAAGCTATCGTGCAATGGAAAGCAATGCAGCAAAGCAAGAAGACTCGTATTTTGATTGGCATGGGAACTTGTGGGCGAGCAGCTGGCGCTGAGGATATACTTGATGCTCTTAACCGAGAGCTAGCCCAGCAGCATATTCAAGCTGATATTCTTCCGGTTGGTTGCATTGGTCTTTGTTACGCAGAGCCCTTGATTGAAGTGATCAAACCAGGCATGCCCAGTGTCTTCTATGGCAATCTCACCACCGAACTCATACCTGAGATCATTAAGGATTACCTGGTTAACGGCAATCCTCGTTCTGACTTGGCTCTTGGCATTCGAGGCGAAGGGATGTTAGAGGGTATTGCCAATCTCTTTGACTTGCCAGTGCTCAAGCCCCAAGTCCGCATCTCTTTGCGCAATTGTGGAAACATCGATCCAGAAAATATCAACCACTATATTGCTAATGGAGGCTATGAAGGTCTGGCTAAGGCGCTTAGAATGGATCCCCAGGAAGTAATCGATGAGATGAAGAAATCGGGATTGAGGGGTCGTGGGGGGGCTGGTTTTCCCACTGGAGCTAAATGGCAGTTCTGCCACGATGCTCCCGGAGATGTCAAATATATAATATGCAATGCTGACGAGGGAGACCCCGGGGCATTCATGGATCGAGCACTTCTTGAGAGCGATCCACATGCTGTATTGGAGGGAATGCTCATTGGTGCTTATGGTATTGGTGCGAGTGAAGGCTTCATTTATATTAGAGCTGAGTATCCGCTGGCGATCCAGAGATTACGGACTGCTATCAGACAAATGGAGGAATATGGGTTGATAGATGACGATATTATGGGCTCTGGCTTTAGATTCCATATCAAAATAAAGGAAGGAGCTGGGGCCTTTGTCTGTGGTGAAGAGACTGCATTGATGGCTTCTATTGAAGGCAGCCGTGGGATGCCCCGTTCCCGACCCCCCTTTCCTGCCCAGTCTGGCCTATGGGGGAAACCAACAAGTATCAATAATGTGGAGACTTGGGGCAATGTCTCAGCTATTCTCGCGAAAGGCGCCGAATGGTATGCCGGCTATGGTACGGAGAAGAGCAAGGGCACCAAGAACTTTTCTCTAGCAGGCAAAATTGTTCGTACTGGGCTTATAGAGGTTCCAATGGGAATTACATTGCGTGAGATCGTATACGATATAGGCGGGGGCATTCCCGAAGGCAAACGCCTGAAGGCAGTTCAAACTGGTGGCCCATCAGGCGGTTTCATCCCAGAGAGATTGATAGATCTACCCGTTGATTACGAATCTCTAGCCCAGGCAGGGTCAATTATGGGCTCTGGTGGGATGATAGTAATTGATGAGGATACTTGCATGGTTGATATTACGAAATTCTTCCTCACCTTTACCCAATCCGAATCTTGTGGGAAGTGCATACCATGTCGTTGGGGCACAAAACAAATGCTGGATATACTCGAGGATATAGCCAATGGAAGAGGTAGGCCTGGGGATATTGAATTGCTTCAGGAATTGGCGGAATCGGTCAAAGATGGTTCTTTGTGTGGTTTGGGGCAGACAGCTCCCAACCCGGTGCTTACCAGCATTCGCTACTTTCGGGACGAGTATGAAGAGCATATAGTTGAAAAACGCTGTGCAGCGCTGCATTGTAAAGCCCTTATCTCTTACTATATCCTTCCTGACAAATGTGAGGGATGTATGATTTGCGCTAGGAACTGCCCGGTGCAGGCGATTGAGGGTGGCAAACGTATGGTGCATGTTATTGACCGGGATAAGTGTACCAAGTGTGGAACCTGTTTGAGCCTTTGCCCACCCAAGTTCGACGCGATAGCTAAGGTTTCTGGAGAGCCTGTAGGCGTTCCTGAGAAGCCTGTTCCAGTAACCGTTGAGGTTTGAGAATATTAGCAGTGTGGAAGGAGGGTACCAAATGAGTACAAGCGCTCCAACCGAAGTAAAGGAAAGAAAAATGGATACCATCAAGCTGACTATCAATGGTCGCGACGTCATAGCGAAAACGGGAGTCACTGTGCTTGAAGCGGCACTCAATGCTGGAATCTATATTCCCACGCTGTGTTATGACCCTGACCTCAAGCCTTATGGGGGTTGTCGCCTCTGCGTGGTTGAGATTGAAGGAATGCGAGGCTTGGTTAGCTCGTGTACCACGCCAGCAACTGATGGTACGGTGGTGCACACCGAGACAGAACGGGTAAATCGATCACGCCGTATCACTATGAAGCTTATCATCGCCAATCATCATGGCGATTGTCTTACCTGTGCCAAAAACCAGGACTGTGAGCTACTCAAAATTGCCCGATATTTGGGCATAGAACAGGAGCATATTGACCGCCTGAGAAAAGGCACTCAAGTACTTCCTGTGGATAAAAGCCATCCGGCATTCATCCGTGACCCGAACAAGTGCATTCTTTGTGGCAAGTGTGTACGAGCCTGCCATGAAATCGCTGTTGTCGGTGCCATTGACTTAGCTTTCCGAGGCAACTCAGCAAAGGTAACCACCTTTGGTGATGAACCGATTGTCGAATCCATCTGCAAGTCCTGTGGGGAATGTGTTGCGCGATGTCCTACCGGAGCATTGATGCCCAAATGGGAAAAACCACCTGCCAAAGAGGTTAAAACCGTTTGTCCATACTGTGGAGTTGGCTGCTCCATCTACTTAGGTGTTCGAGACAATAAGATTGTTTCCGTGCGCGGTGACTCAGAGGGTCCAGCTAACAAGGGCAGTCTATGCGTTAAAGGACGCTGGGGATACGATTTTATTAACCATCCCGAAAGGTTAACCACACCCCTTATCCGAATACCAGACGTTGCCCGACAAGCAGGTCACAATGGGCGAGTGCAAGAAATCTTTCGTGAAGCTAAGTGGGATGAGGCTCTTGAGCTGGTGGCAAACAAGCTATTTGAACTCAGGCAAAATTACGGAGCAGATAGTATCGCTGCCTTAAGTTCAGCTAAGTGCACCAATGAAGATAACTACGTTATGCAAAAATTCGTTCGTGCTGTGATTGGGACTAACAACATTGACCATTGTGCCCGACTGTGCCATGCCTCTACTGTGGTTGGGGGTATCGCTGCCTTCGGTCAGGGGGCAATGAGCAATTCTTATTCTGATTTTGAGAAAACAGAACTTTTCTTCGTCATTGGCTCTAATACTACCGAATGTCATCCCGTTCTTGGCTCGCTAATTAAGAGGAGAGTCAAGTTTGGTGGGGCTAAGCTTATTGTGGCTGACCCCCGCTCTATCGAACTTGGTGAATATGCCGCTGTCAGACTTCCCCACAATCCAGGAACAGACGTTGCCCTTCTTAATGGAATAATGCACGTGATTATCAGAGACGGTCTCGAGGATAAGGAGTTTATCCAAGAGCGCACTGAAGCTTTTGAGGATATGCGCCAACTCGTGGAGAGATATACTCCTGAGGCAGTGGAGGCAATAACTGGGGTCCCCCAGGCTGATTTAGAGGCGGCCGCCCGCCTTTTCGGTGAGGCAAGAAGTGCCTGCATCCTCTATGGAATGGGAATAACCCAGCATACCACGGGCACAGATAATGTAAAAAGCATAGCAAACCTGTTACTACTGACTGGCAATATGGGCAGAGAGGGTACGGGATTCAGTCCCCTTCGGGGTCAAAACAATGTTCAGGGCGCCTGTGATATGGGAGCACTCCCCAACGTTTATCCTGGCTATCAAAGGGTTGACGACCCCGCTGTGAGAACAAAATTCGAAACTGCTTGGGGATGCAAACTAAGCGACCGTCCTGGGGTGACAACTACCGAGATAGCCAATGCTATACTCGGGGGAGACATTAGAGGGCTCTATGTTATGGGTGAGAATCCCGTGCTGAGCGAGCCTCATCTTGAGCATACCAGGCAGGCACTGGAGAGACTTGAATTCTTGGTAGTTCAGGATATCTTTCTCTCTGAGACCGCCTGGATGGCTGATGTTGTTTTCCCCGCTGCTGCCTATGCAGAGAAGGATGGTACTTTTACCAATACTGAAAGGCGAATTCAAAGAGTGCGGCAAGCAATTCTGCCCCCTGGAGAGGCGAAGCCTGACTGGGAAATTATCTCCACCCTGGCAGAGAAGATAGGGCAGCCATTGTGTTATCAGAATGCTAGCCAGATCATGGAAGAAATTGCCTCCCTTACGCCGATTTATGGTGGGGTTCATTTCAATCGCCTCGACAACGACAGTCTGCAATGGCCCTGCCCAGATGCTTTACATCCAGGAACCAGCTTTCTTTACCGAGATGGCTTCGCCCGGGGACGGGGTAAGTTTCATGCTGTGGATTATGTTCCACCAGCAGAATCAATATCGAAAGGCTACCCGCTGGTTCTCACTACAGGGCGGGTGCTGGAACACTGGCACACTGGCACGATGAGTCGGCGCTCTAATGTACTTAATGAACTCTATCCTAACGGTGTAGTTGAAATGAGCCCCGACGATGCCACAAAGCTCGGGCTTATTGAGGGCGATCTAGTAGTAGTCGCCTCAAAAAGAGGCCGGGTGGAGACACCGGTCCATATCACGGAAAAATCGCCCCCCGGACTTGTCTTTATGCCCTTTCACTGGCGTGAGGCAGCGGCGAATATCCTCACCAATGATGCTCTTGACCCAGTGGCTAAGATTCCTGAGTACAAAGTCTCCGCGGTGAATGCGGTATTGGCAGTTCTCGATAGAGCTAGCCAGGATAACGCCTTTCTAGCACGACTGGCAGAAAATCCTGCCGAAGCCCTAAAGGAGTATGAAGTGACAGCGGAGGAAAAGGCTGCGTTGATGAGCGGAGACATACGCAAGATAGAATCATGGTTGGGCAAGCTGGATGAGCGCCTCAAGACCTGGCTTATGCTGCGGTTATCCCAGGAGAAATGGTAGGTTGTAGTCGGGGGCTCCTTCTGAGCCCCGTAAATTGGGAGGGAATGAACTCCGCTGATTACTCAGGGACGAGGATAGAGACCGGCTGCGCTGCAAATCTTGGGGATGATTTCCTCACGCTGCAGAGTCATGATATGGACGCCGGCTACTTCTTCGATTTGCCTCAGCTGCTCTATTGTTTCCACGGCGATATTTATCCCTTCTTCTGCCGCTTCTTCCCTCTTACGAACCTTTCCAAGGCGTTCAATAATCGCATCCGGAATATCCATGTTGGGGACTTTTGTCTGCATATACCTTGCTGCGGCTAGTGATGTTACAGGAGTAATCCCAGCAAGGATTCTCACTTCTTTGTGTAATCCTCTTTCTCGAACCAGTCCAATCCACTTCCTGAATCCGTCAATGTCATATACTGGCTGGGTCTGGACGAAATCTGCCCCGGCCGCGACCTTGTCCTTAAGGCGATCTACCGCAGACTCTAACGGCCGGGCAAAAGGGTTTACTGCTGCCCCGATGAAAAGCCTGGGCTCTGCCCCCACTATGAGCTCACCATTGTCAAACTTCTTCTCATCTCTGAGCTTCCTGACCAGCCCGATAAGCTGGACGGAATCAAGGTCAAAGACAGGCTTTGCCCGGGGATGGTTTCCAGAAGAAATAGGGTCACCCGATAGACAGAGTATATTGTTCACACCGAAAGCGGCGACTGCCAGGACATCCATCTGCAGCGCAATCCGGTTTCGGTCCCGACAAGTCATATGGACTATCGAGTCGAGGCTTTCTTCCAGACCTACAAGACAGCCTGCCCAGCTTGCCATCGCCACCACCGCTGCCTGTCCGTCAGGGACATTGAAGGCGTCAACGTGGCCCTTGATGAGGTTAACTTTCTCCCGAATGGTCCCTAGCTCTGTATTCGGCGGAGGACTGATTTCGGCAGTAACAGCAAATTCCCCAACGTCCAGTATTCGCTCTAGATTGCTTTCCGTCTTCACCTGTCAACCCCAGAGAGAATTCTAACACAGTATGCCAGAATTCCCATATCTGAAGCAACATTGTGGAATCAGTCCCTCTTGGGTTTTTGCAATAACCGCTGGAAGTGATTATAATTCGGGACGGGCAATGAAAGCGGCAGCCGAATCAGACCCGATCAAGAACACACTAAGATCTTCAGAGATGTTCCATGAATTGACTGAGGACGAACTAGATAGTCTGCTCCCGCTTTGTAGCATTGACTTCTACCGAACCGGGACGGAAATGTTCTGCGAAGGCGACCAGTGCCGTAATCTCCAGACTCTCAAATCAGGCAAAGTAGCTTTGGAGACAGAGCTTGCTCTAAGCCGCAGCTCAACAGAAAGGGTAACGATTGATGTGCTATCTGCAGGGAGCAGCTTCTGCTGGTCAGCCCTCATGGAGCCTCACACACTAACCTCTACAGGCCGATGTCTAGAAGATACTGAGATCATCGCCGTAGATGGAAGCAGGCTTAAGGCTCTGTTGGACGAAGACCCTCAGCTGGGTTACAAGGTGGCAAACAACCTCGTGAAGATAGTTGCTAGGAGGCAACACCATACCAAGCAAACGATGGAGCGTACGCTGTCCGTCATTTTCCATGACTTGAAGGCTCCCTTGGCTGCAGCAGAGAGCTACAATCGGCTCTTGCTTAACGGCTTTGTTGGGGAACTCACTGAAGAACAGAAGAACATAGTGCAAAGGAGCAGCAAGAGACTCTCTGACCTTCTCAATTTGATAGGCAACATAATCGATTTCTCTCGTGTTGATTTCGGAGAACTCAGGACGGAAGAAGTCTCTCTGACGGAAATGATAGAGGATTGCATAGAGACTATGCGTCCCTTAGCTGAGGAGAAGGGGCTGCAACTGGATGTTGAAATGCCCCGGCAGCTCCCTACAGTTCTCGGGACTGCTGGCCGGCTTAAACAAGTAATGACAAACCTGTTATCAAATGCCATCAAGTTCACTTCGTCGGGTGGAGTGACGGTTAGGGCAAAAGAGGACAAAGGCTGTTTGCAGGTTGATGTAACAGACACAGGAATCGGAATCCCTGCTGAGGCTTTGCCCAACGTATTCGATGGTTTCTATGCGGGGCTGGACATGGAAAAAAGAGGGGCTGGCCTGGGCCTTTCTATAAGCAAGAGGATAATCGCTAGCCACGGTGGTAGAATATGGGCAACAAGCCCCTGTCCTGGGACAGGCAAGGGGAGCAGGTTCACATTCATTTTGCCCAAGAAATCAGAACGAGGGGAGTGAGTCATATGGCGAAGGTTTTGATAGTGGACGACGACCCTGATATGCGGCTGGCAATCGCTAGCGTGCTCAACTCTCGTTGCTACCAGATAATCGAGGCTTGTGACGGAGAGGAGGCACTGATGAAACTGCGTGAAGAGAAGCCAGACATAATGCTTTTGGACCTCTTAATGCCGAGGATGGATGGCTTTGCTGTCATCAGAGAAATAAGGGGAAATCCAGCTAAGGGATATCCTGATGTCCCCATCCTTGTCATAAGTTCGATAAGGGAAGACGCAAGTCACCGACGCTATGAACTCGAGATGGGCCATAAACTTGATGTTGATGACTACATAGAGAAGCCCATCGAGCCCTTTGTTCTCCTACAGCGTGTGGAGAAGCTCTTGTCCAAAGGAGGAAAGGATGCAAAAACAGACCAGGATTCTGATCATTGATGATGACCCCGATGTGCACACAGTCGTGAAGAAAATCCTTGAGCCTAAGTCCTATCAGATGATATCTGCGTATGATGGGCACGAGGGTCTACGTAAGGTGGTGGAGGAAAGGCCTGACCTGATTATCCTGGACGTGATAATGCCCGGTAAGCACGGATTTGACGTTTGTCACGAGCTCAAAACCGACGAAAAATACCACTTTTTCTCTGATATCCCTGTGTTGATGCTCACAGTGTACCCTGACGACAGAGAAAAGATGCATCTTTCCATACGAGAAGGGATGATGATGGAGGCAGAGGATTACCTTCAGAAGCCAGTCGACCCTCAGGAATTGGTAAAAAGGGTAGAAGGATTGCTTAAGAAATAACAGCGTAATGAAACGCTGAGTTCTGTAGTATCAAGAGAGTGAATTCTGCGAGCAGAATTGTTCTAGTTGTTGGGTCAGGTATATCAGGTGTAGCTTCAGCATTAGAGTTAGCTAACGCCGGCTTTGATGTATATTTACTGGAGAAGGAGGCGGTGGTCGGGGGACACGCCGCCTCTTTCCCTTGTAAGGCAACAGATGTATGCTCAAAGTGCTCTGCCTGTGTAGTCTCCGACAAGATCAAACAAGCGGTACTCCATCCCAAAATCAGGCTCCTGACTAATTCCGCGATAAGGAAACTAAGCGGCGAGGCTGGCAATTTTCGCGTTGAGATAACTCAACAGCCTCGATATGTCGATGAAGAGAGATGCATAGCTTGCAGCCTATGCACTGAGGTCTGCCCTACTGACCCCAAGGCGGTCTACCCACCTCCGGCAGAAGGGGCGCCTTTTTCCTATATTCTCGACGAAGCACTTTGTCTGCACTTCAAAGGGGAGAAATGTGATCTCTGTCGTGAGAATTGCCCCACTAAAGCTATAGAGTTCGACCGCAAGCCGCAGGAGCAAGAGTTGAGCGTCGGCGCCATCGTTGTCGCCACCGGTTTTGATGTTTTTGACGCCAGGGGGAAAGGCTCTTTGGGTTACGGCCGATATCCTGATGTCATAACCGGCCTCGACCTGGAGCGGATTCTCAATCGAGAGGGCTGCCTTAGGCTTCCCAGTAACGGCAAGGAGCCTCGAAACATTGCCTTTATTCAGTGTATTGGCTCCAGAGACGAAGGCCACGGTTATTGTTCGCATGTGTGCTGCAAATATGCTATGAAACTTGCCGGGCTTATCAAGTATCAAGTCCCTGACACCCGGATAACCATCTTCTACATCGACCTGCAGACGGCCGGGAAAGGCTTTGCTCAGTTCTACGAGGAATACAAGGCGAAAATACGATTTATTCGCGGAGTTCCCGTCGAGATACTGAGAAGTGAATTCGGCGAACTCGACGTAAGGTTCGAGGATATCTCTCAAGGAATAGTCTGTCGGGATACTTTTGACCTTGTCGTACTTTCCGTGGGTATTTCCCCTGGAAAGAACTCCTGGGATTTAGCCAGGATTCTTGGCATAAATATGTCCAACGATGGCTTCTTTGACGTAGCAGACCCCCTGAGTACTAATGAAACTAATGTCGATGGCATTCTTCTCGCCGGGGCTTGCCAAGGCCCCAAGGATATACCTGATTCGGTCGCCCATGGGATAGCGGCAGCGTCGAAGGCCATGGAAATACTGAGCGAATCTGTGGGCCGACGAGTAACCGGATAGAACACTGAATGGAAACGAGAATAGGTATTTTCCTCTGCAACTGCGGCGGCGGTATGAAGAACATCGATTTCGATGCCGTTGCGGAAAAGGTAGCCAGAATGCCAGGCGTCACCTGTGTCAACTTGGTTTCCCACCTCTGCCTTGATGAAGGAAGGGAAAAGATGATTGCCTCCATCAGAGAAGAGAACCTGGATCGTGTGATTGTTGCTGCTTGTTCTCCTGAATTCAAGGAACATATTTTCCGGCAGGCATTAGAAGATGCCGGACTGAACGGTCATCTCCTTGCTATGGCAAACATAAGGGAGCAGTGCTCTTGGGCTCATGAGGGGGATGTTACCGAAAAGGCCGTGGAACTTATCAAGATGGCGACAAACAGAGCACGGTTGCTGCAACCGTTGGAGAGGAAAGAGTTACCTGTAAACAGGGAGGTTCTCGTGATCGGCGGTGGATTCTCGGCAATTGACACGGCTCTCCATCTCTCTCGACTTGGCTTACGGACAACTCTATTGGAAAAGGAGGCGGTCTTGGGAACCGGGACCGGGGAATGGCAAAGCTTACACGGTTTTGACAACAGCTCAATGACAGCCGCGGTAGAGGGCGACCGAAATATCGATGTTCTCGCCTCTGCACGAATGACGGCAGCAGAGGGAACAATAGGAGATTTCACTGTAACGATAACGAGAGAAGGAGAGGAAATCTCCCGCAAGTATGGGGCGATAGTGCTTGCTACCGGATTTCGAACCGAGCTTGCTCCAACTTCCACCCTGAAGTTGCGGACTCAAGCCGAACCAATATCCGGCATCAGCATTGTGTCACAGGAGCAACTCTTTCACATGCTTCATAACTCGATTGTGGAGGCAAAACCAAGAACGATAGGCTTTATGTTCGATTTTTCCGACGAGAACTCTCGCTTTCCGACACTGACCACTCTGAATAACGCTTTGGCAGCCAAGAACAAATGGGGCAGCGAGATTTACATCTTCTGCAAAAATGTCAAAGTAGACAGCGAAGGAGCAGAAAAGCTCTATCGGGAGGCCAGAGAATGCGGAGTTGTGTTTCTGAAGTGTGAGACTACCCCGAGGATGTCCATGGATAATGGGCGGGTAGCAGTCGAGGCGAGAGATGTTTTTCTCGGGGAAGACACAGTCATAGCCTGTGACCTTCTGGTAGCTGAGGAACTTCTCCTCCCTATTGCAGGAACCGAGACCCTGAGTTCACTGCTAAACATCCGCCTAGACTCCAGGGGCTTCTACCAGGATGAAAATGTGCACCTCTATCCTGTTGCTTCCGAGAAGAAGGGGGTATTTGTTATCGGGTGGTGCCGGGGCAACCTGGACATGGGCAGAGTATTGACCGATATTTCCAGCGTGGTCATGAGCGTCCATGGACTTTTATCTTCAGGGAAAATTCTGGTGGAGGTGGAGAGGGTGAAGGTCGATCCCCAAAAGTGTGTAGCGTGCCTTACTTGCATCCGTGTTTGTCCACACGGTGCCATCCAATTGGTTCGAGTAGATGGTGATAAAGAGGTGGCTGGGATTTCAGACCTCGCCTGCGATGCTTGTGGCATTTGTTCAGCTATATGTCCGGCTAAGGCAATAAAATTTCAAGGTTATAGAGATGAGGAAATCCTGGCCCAAATTGAAGCCATAGGAGAATCATGAACGGGTGCATCGTAGCTTTTTGTTGTGAGCATTCTGCGTATCCCGCCGCCGATCTGGCAGGAAGATTACGACTTCACTACCCGGAGAGCCTACGGGTAATCAGGGTTCCTTGTGCCGGTCGAGTGGATGTGATTCATATACTGAAAGCTTTTGAAAATGGCGCATCAGCAGTGCTGGTATTGGGATGTGAAGACGGCGCTTGCCATCACATCACCGGAAACACAAGAGCAAAGGAAAGGGTGAAATACTGCAATATGCTGTTGAAAGAGGTTGAGGTAGATGGCAGACCTGTTGCGATGTTCAACCTCAGCCCTAATACGCCCCACAAGTTCGTTAGGGCAGTAAACGAGATAACCAAGATAATAAAAGAGTCCGGGAGGTAAGATGATAATCGCTGAACGAAAACCTATGGAAGAAATCAAGCAGGCAATGGCTCCCTACAAGAAAGTGCTTGTGGCAGGTTGTGGAACCTGCGTCACCGTTTGCTGGGTTGGTGGAGAGAAAGAGGTAGAGATACTTGCCTCACAACTCAGGCTCGCGCGAAGCGCGGAGGGGAATGAGATTGTAACCCTTGAAGCTACAGTGGAGAGACAATGTGAAAAGGAGATGGTAACAGAGCTTAAGGATAAGGTTGCCGAAGTTGAAGCGGTTCTCTCATTAGCCTGTGGGGCGGGAGTGCAAACGATGGCTGAGCTGTTTGAAGACAAACCGATATTCCCGGCGGTTAACACCACCTTTATCGGGATGCCGGAGAAGGAAGGGCTTTGGGTGGAAATGTGTGGTGCTTGCGGTGATTGTTTTCTAGATCGAACCGGAGGTATTTGTCCTATAGTTCGCTGTGCCAAAGGGCTTCTCAATGGCCCCTGTGGTGGTACGAGAAAGGGAGGAAAGTGCGAGATAGACCCGGAGAAGGATTGTGCCTGGGTTCTTATTTATCGCAGGCTGGAAAAGCAAGGTAGGCTTGATTTGATGCGGGAATACAACCCGCCGAAGAATTTTCGGGCGGTGAAAAGGCCCGGCAGAATCCAGGCGGTAAAGATTTAAGGAGGTGAAGGATGACAACACCTTTTAGGGAAATTCTTAAAAGAAAAGACTTCGTTGTAACAGCTGAGGCGGCGCCCGTAAAGGGCTCTAGCGTGTCAAAGACGGTAGAGCACATTACACTCCTCAAGGACAAGGTGGACGGGCTGAATGTAACTGATAATCAAAGCTCTGTGATGCGCTATCCATCCCTGGGCATCTGCCTCTTGATCAAGGAACACGGCGGTGAGCCGGTACTTCAAGTAACTTGCCGCGACAGGAACCGCCTGGCCATTCAAGCAGATCTTCTTTTCGCCTACTCCAGAGGCATCAACAATGTCGTGTGTCTCACAGGTGACTCCGTTGATGTTGGTGACCACAAGGAAGCAAAACAGGTGTTCGACCTCGATTCAGTGCAACTCATCCACCTTGTGCACACCTTGAACTCCGGCAAGGACATGGCAGGAAACGAGCTTGACGGAGGTGTTGACTTTTGTATTGGAACGACGGCTACTCCCTCAGCCGACCCGCTCGAGCCGCAGCTTATCAAGGTTGAGAAGAAGCTTAAGGCGGGGGTAAGCTTCATTCAGACTCAGGCGGTTTACGAATTCGACGAACTGAAGAGATTTACCGAGTTCGTCCGTAATATCGATGAAAAGGTCAAGATCCTTGCCGGAATAGTACCTGTTATCAGCGCAAAGATGGCTGCGTACATGAACGACAACGTGCCAGGTATTTTTATCCCTCAACACCTCATTGACGAGCTGGCTCAGGCCCCGAAGGGAACAGGGATTGCCAAAGGAATAGAGATAGCTGCCCGAATGATAAGGCAGGTGAAGGAAGAGGAAGTTTGTGACGGAGTACACATCATGTTCATCGGACGGGAGGAAAGAGTTCCGGAGATACTGGAAGCTGCTGGATTACTATAGGATTCTTCCCGCGAAGGGGCATTAAGGAGGCGAAAATGACTATAGCTTTGAATGAACTGGATGCCAAGTTTAAGTACGATGTTGCCAATGAACCGGGAGGAGAGAATATCAAGCTCTGTTTCGCCTGCGGTCTGTGCACCGCGAGCTGCCCTGTTTCTGATATCGACCAGAGGTTCAATCCCCGCCGGATAATCCATATGGTGCTCTTGGGAATGAGGAAGGAGGTTCTGTCTTCAGACGTTATCTGGTTCTGTATCCAATGTTACAGCTGTCAGGCTCACTGCCCTCAAGCCGTGGACTTCTCCGATGTGATGAAGGCTCTACGAGACATGGCAGTGAGAGAGCGCTATGTGGCTCCGGCCTTCGCCGGAAAAGTGAAGGGAATCGATACCTTCTGCCAGAAACTGCGCCATGAGATGGTGACCGCACTTTTTGGCTCACGTTCTAAAGGAGAGGAGATAGAGCCTTCCGAACTTGCCAAAGAAGCATTGCAGAGGCTGTAAGACAAAGGTATTACTATGGAGAAGCAGAACGGAAACGGCATAGTAGGGGCAGTTCTTGTCGTAGGCGGCGGTATAGGAGGGATTCAGGCATCTTTGGACCTTGCTGAGTCCGGGTATTACGTCTACCTTGTGGAGAAGACCCCCTCCATTGGCGGGGTGATGGCTCAACTGGACAAGACCTTCCCCACGAATGATTGCTCTATGTGTGTTTTGTCACCTAAACTGGTTGAATGTGGCAGACATCTTAATATCGAACTTCTGACCTACTCCGAAGTTCTAGATATTAAGGGGGGACCAGGTAATTTCACCGTTTCCGTAAAGAAGAAGGCGAAATTCGTAGATGGAGCAAAATGCACCGGTTGCGGCTTATGTGCTGAGGGATGTCCCGTTATTATGAGGAACGAGTACGACCAGGGTTTGGTCGAGCGAAAGGCGATTTACACTCCGTTTCTGCAATCGGTACCTAACACCTACGTCATTGATAGAAGAGAAGAAAGGCCCTGCAATGCAGCTTGCAAGGATGCCTGCCCCATTCATATGAACATCCAGGGCTATGCTGCCTTAATTGCCGGTGGAAGGTTCAAGGAAGCGTATGACCTCATAAGAAAGACAAACCCTCTCCCTATTGTTTGCGGGCGGGTATGTTATGCCCCCTGTGAAGCAGCATGTAACCGCGGGCAAATGGATGAACCCATAGCAATCCGGGAATTGAAGAGATTTGTCACCGACCAGATTGATATTGACACTATTGAAGTGCCTGAAATCACCAGAAACGGGAAGAGGATCGCTATTGTCGGGAGTGGTCCGGCAGGTCTTGCCGCAGCCCACGATCTTGCCCTCGAAGGTTATGAGCCCACCATATTCGAGGCGTTGCCAGAACCCGGAGGAATGCTCCGAGTTGGAATTCCCGAGTATCGTCTGCCGAAGGATATCCTAAACAAGGAGATAGGTTATATCAAGAGATTGGGCGTGGAGATAAAGACAAACACCAGGATAGGAGAGGAAATTCAGCTTGAAGACCTTAGAAAATCCTATCATGCTATCTTCATTGCCACAGGTGCTCACACGAGCACAAGGCTTAATATCCCTGGAGAAGATTCCCCGGGAGTGATTAACGCTACTGATTTCCTGCGGGATGTGAATATGGGTGGGGAGGTCAATATAGGACAAAAGGTAGCAATAATAGGCGGAGGGAATACTGCCGTTGATGCTGCTCGAGTGGCGAGGCGTTTAGGATCTGAAGTAAAGGTCATTTATCGGCGCTCGCGGGCTGAAATGCCAGCCACAGCCTCTGAAGTCAAGGGTGCAGAAGAAGAAGGAGTCGAGATAGTATTCTTGACCAACCCTGCAAGGATCATAACTCAGAACGGCAAAGTCTCAAAGACGGAATGTGTCAGGATGGAACTTGGTGAGCCCGATGCAAGTGGTCGTCGCCGTCCCGTCCCCGTTGCAGGTTCGGAGTTTGTTGTCGCTGCTGATACCGTTATTACTGCCTTAGGGCAAGCCTCAGTTCTTGATTTCGCTAAGGAGTCAGGCATAGAGATTTCTCGCAGAGGAACAATTGTAACCGATGAAGCTTCAGCTAGCAATGTCGAGGGTATTTTCGCGGGTGGTGATGTGGTCACCGGCCCTTCCATCGTTATCGAGGCCATAGCGGCAGGGAAGAAGGCAGCTCGTTCCATAGACGAGTATCTCAAAGGAGAGCTTCTGTCTTCCAAAGAAGATACGCGGAAACCGGAGGAGCTTGACCCAGAAGAGGTTGCCGTACTCAAACAACGTTTCCCTTCCCAGAATAGAGTAACCATGAGGGAATCAAACCCAGCGGAACGGATTACGAATTTTAGGGAAGTTGAGCAAGGTTATTCTGTTTCTGAAGCCAAAGCAGAGGCTGAGAGATGCTTGGCCTCGCAGATAGAGGGTTGCTTTCAATGCCATGAGTGTGAAGCGCGCTGCACTGCCAAAGCCATTAACTATGAGATGCAGGATGAATACCTGGAGCTGAATGTTGGCGCTGTTATTTTCACGCCAGGATATGACCTCTTTGACCCCTCAGTTCAATATGAGCTTGGATATCGAAAATATCCCAATGTGGTGGACAGCATTGAATTTGAGCGTATCTTGAGCGCCACCGGTCCTTACAAGGGAACCTTGCTCAGACCCTCAGATCTGACACCGCCACAGAAGATAGCCTTCATTCAGTGTGTTGGGTCCAGGGATCCAAGTCACAACAGACCTTACTGTTCTTCAGTTTGCTGTACCTATGCTATCAAAGAAGCCATGATTGCCAAGGAACACAGCACAATTCCCCTGGATATCACCATCTTCTTCATGGATATCAGGACTTACGGCAAGGATTTCGATAAATACTACGAGCGCGCCAAGGAGGAAAGCGGCGTACACTTCGTCAGGTCGAAGGTATATAACGTTGAAGCGGCCGATCGCCCGGGCGACCTGACGGTCAAATTCGCTACCGAGGATGGCTTGGTGAGGACTGAGCAGTTTAGTATCGTGGTTCTTTCTGTTGGCTTTCAGTCTTCGCCAGAACTGGTTGAACTTGCTAAGAAGGGTGGAATCCAGCTTAATCCTTATGGATTCTGCCAAACGAGACCGTTCCTGCCAATGGAGACTTCAAAGCCCGGAATATTCGTTTGCGGGGCGTTCTCGGCACCGAAGGATATTCCCGAGACAGTGGTGCAGGCAAGCGGGGCTGCGGGAGAGATATCTGCCTTACTTGCTCCCGCAAGAGGGACTTTGACCAGAAAGAAAGAATATCCTCCGGAAAGGGACGTAAGTGGAGAAGAACCGAGAATTGGGGTTTTTGTTTGTCACTGCGGAGTAAATATCGGCGGGTATGTAGATGTGCCTGAAGTCTCTCGATTTGCCAGGACCCTGCCTAATGTGGCTTATGCCGAAAGAAACCTCTTTACCTGTTCTCAGGATACCCAGGAAAAGATAAAGAAGGCCATCGAGGAATACGGGCTAAATCGAGTGGTGGTGGCATCTTGTACTCCGAGAACTCACGAGCCTATGTTCCGCGAGACGTTAAGGGAGGCGGGACTCAACCCATACCTCTTTGAGATGGCGAATATTCGGGACCAGTGCTCCTGGGTTCATATGCATGAGCCGAAGAAAGCCACCGAAAAGGCAAAGGACCTAGTCAGGATGGCAGTAGCCAAGGCACGCCTGATAGAACCACTCCAGCCCGTGGCTCTCCCGGTTAACCATCGTGCACTGGTCATAGGGGCAGGGGTAGCAGGGATGACAAGCGCCTTAACCCTGGCGGAACAGGGATTCGAGGTTGACCTTATCGAGAGAAGCAACGTGCTCGGTGGGATAACAAGAAGGATACATTTCAACCTTGACGGTGAAGACGTTCAAAAGTTCCTGGGCGACCTTATCAACAAAGTGCAGGAGCATCCCAACATCAGGGTGTATACGGATACCTGGATTGTGGACGTCCACGGGTATGTGGGCGATTTCACAACGGAAGTCATGAGATACCGTGGCAGGGTAGTAGAAAAGCTAGAACACGGCGTCACCATAATTGCCACCGGAGCAGAGGAATATAAGCCCGATGAGTATCTCTACGGAAGAGACCCGAGGGTTCTTACTCAACTCGAACTTGAGGAAGAAACGCTGAAGAAAAACCCGGACATCATTAACTGCGACAACCTGGTGATGATTCAATGTGTAGGATGCCGAGATGACAACCGGCCTTACTGCTCCAGGGTTTGCTGCAACAGGGCAATCAACAATGCCTTGAAACTTAAGGAGATAAGACCTGCGATAAACATCTATATCCTTTATCGCGATGTAAGGACATACGGGTTCAATGAGAAGTACTACGAACAAGCACGGCAGAAGGGAGTAATCTTCCTTCGTTACGACCTCGAACGCAAGCCTCGAGTGAGTCAGCGGAGAAAGGACAGCCGATTCTTGCTCAGTATTGAGACCAACGACCCTGTGCTGGGCGAGGATGTGATCATCGATGCTGACATTCTGGCTCTGAGTGTAGCCATGGTTCCCTCACCAGAAGCTAGGGAGCTTGCCATGCTGTACAAAGTTCCTTTGAACCAGGACGGTTTCTTCCTAGAGGCGCATGTGAAGCTGCGCCCCGTTGACTTTGCCACTGACGGGGTCTTTGTCTGCGGACTGGCCCACGCACCGAAATCCATTGAGGAAAGCATTGCTCAGGCGAAAGCCGCTGCGTCGCGTGCCTCCATAATTCTGGTCAGGGATACTGTGGTTGGAGAGGGGATTGTTGCTTCAGTGAACGAGAGAATATGTACTGGTTGTGGCGTATGCGAGGCCATGTGCCCGTATGGGGCAATAGCTGTGGACCGGGAAAAGGGAGTTGCCGGCGTGAACGAAGCAGTTTGTAAGGGCTGTGGCACCTGTTGCGCCGCTTGTCCCTCCGGGGCCGCTCAGCAGCGAGGATTCACGAGAGAGCAAATCTCGGCAGCAATTGGCGCCGCCTTGGCAGGAGTATGAAGATGGATAGCTTTGAGCCCAAGATTATTGGCTTTTGCTGCAATTGGTGCGCCTATGCTGGGGCTGATCTTGCCGGGATAAGCCGAATTCAATATCCACCGAATCTAAGAATGATAAGGCTAATGTGCTCCGGAGCAGTAGATCCTCTGTATATTCTGCATGCCTTTCGCCTGGGAGCTGATGGCGTTTTCGTAGGGGGATGTCACCCAAGAGATTGTCACTACCTGGAGGGGAACTACAAAACGCTGAGACGGGTTCTGCTTCTCAAGAAACTGTTGCTGCAGTTCGGAATCGAGTCAGAGCGGCTAAGGCTGGAGTGGGTTTCAGCTGCCGAGGGGCAGAGATTCGCTCAGGTAGTCACCGATTTCGTCTCAGAAATCAAGAAGCTAGGCCCCAGTCCCTTGAGGGAGACCATCACGACGTAGCTGAAGTTAGCCATGAGACCGAGGCACCCACGTCCAGAATCATAAGCCGCTTGAGTGACCTCAATGGCTGAGGAGAAGCGACAAAGCTATAACGGCTCGGCAACCGCAAGACGCTGGCTGAGCGAGATGACCAACCCATCTCGTGCAGCTTTGGAAGATCTGAGCTCGGCACTTGCCAGAGCGGATGAACTCCACGAGTTGAGGCTCCGCATCGCAACGAGTCTAAGAAGCAGATGTAGGCGGTGTAGAGCAGGAATCTGATTCATGCCCGGGCGTCATCCATCCTCTCTTGGCTGCCAGCTTTTTCGCTCTGTCCAGATCAGCTCTACTGTTTATATTGAAGAAGCTTAAGTGCTGCGGGTCAAATCTGTTTATCTCGTCCTCTCCCACATATCTCACTTCAACCATAGCGAAAAGCGTGTTAATCCTCAGTTCATTCTGCTCCAGCAATTCCTGAATGGGAGCCAGACAATTCCTGGAATACACCGCGCAAAGCGGCTCCACCTTATCTTCTATCCGGGGAACGATAACATCGAAGGTGGAAGAGATTCGGGACATATAGTCGAGCAGGCCAACGCTCAAGAAGGGCGTATCACAGCCAACAACGATGGCCCGCGGAGAGGTCGATGTCCTTAGCCCTGAGTAGATGCCGCCGAGCGGGCCCTTTCCGGGATAGACATCGCATACCGTCTTTATCGTCACAGCTGAAGTGCAGGGCATCGGCTCGCCACCAGCAGCTGCTACGATGATTTCTGTGCTCAGGATAGCAAGGCGGTCGATCACCCACTGGAGAAGACTCTTACCCTCAATGGTCTGAAGAGCCTTGTTTTGGCCAAGCCTTGAGCTCTTGCCCCCGGCGAGAATAATAGCAGTCATATTCCAAACGCCGTTCCGCACGCCCCGGAATAGTGACCTACACTATCATACCGGATGGCGCCGGGCAACCCCTGATCGCTTGCCTGAGCTCTCCTTCTGTATTAGAATACTGACATCAGTACACGACAAAGCTTGACCCCAGGTTTCCAGGCAGGTGAAAAGAAGTAGCTTTCTTTGTTATTACCCATCCGAGGCCATCAGGAGATGCTATATGAACTGTAAGAACTCGTTTAGCAGCAGATTGAGCTCTTTGCTAAGATATCATGTACGCGCGCGCTTATCAGCGGGGTTACCGCAGCATCATTGGCCTAGATGACTAGAATGATGGGATTTCGACCTGCTTCAGAAACTCTATTTGGGTAGACGGACGATGATGGAAGAATTATACAGGCTAAAAGTAAAAGACATAATGATACCCGGGCATGACACCCCATTTATGGAAGAGAACGCGAGTTGGGTGGAATTTCTTAATAAGCTTTCCCTTAGGGCACACGCATGGGTGGTCAATAATGCTGATGACATGAGAGTGGTGGGGGTAGTAACGGAACACGATATGCTGCGTACCATTATTCCTCCCGGGCAAAAAAAGGAAAGGATATTCGGAATTCATAGGGCTGAGATATTGCATAAAGAAAGTGTCATCCAGGATATCATGACACATAATCCTGTTGTATGCTCGCCAGAAGAAACTGTAGCTGACGTCTTGAAGAAGTTCTCCTCCTTCAATATCCGCAGATTGGCAGTTGTTGATGAAAATCAAAGACTCCTGGGAGAAGTAACAATACAGCTCTTGGTAAAAAATCTCAGATATAAGTTCCTGAATACCCTATGAATATCTATGTCCTTGTTGCTTTAATTCTCCTACTTGGTTTCATACTCGGAAGGATACTACGCAAGCTAAGGTTAACAGAAGTTCTGGCATATATTCTCTCGGGTATCATCATTGGACGGGTTTTGAATTTCAGCCCACCCGAACAATTCAATGTCATTATCACCGGCACCACGCTTGCTCTTGTTGCCTACATAGTAGGATTGAGCTTTTCCTTCACTTTTCTAAAAAGAATGGGTAAGCAGGTGGTCATTATATTGATTGTGCAGGTGGTCATGACTTCTATTGTCACATGGGGTTTTGTATATTTATTGACGAGGGATCTCCCGCTTTCCATAATTTTGGGTTCGCTCGCCCCTGCCACGGCTCCGGCAGGAACAATAGCAGTTTTGAGGGAGTTAAGGGCAAAAGGAACACTAACAGACATAACTGTCGCTCTTGTGGGATTGGATGACGCACTTGTAATAATTATCTATTCGGTGGGGATTCTGTGGACAAAGATGTTGTTGGGCGCAGAAGCAAGCGTTTCATTTTCCTTTACTTACCCATTATGGGAGATTCTTGGCGGGCTCGGACTTGGAGGGGTAATTGGAATTGCTACCTCTTACTTCACGAAGAAAGTACATCTTTCTTCTGACCACATCTTTGTTGTTTCTATCGCGGTGGCTATTCTGTGTTGGGGTCTGGCGGAAATGATTGGAGTTTCGGCAATTCTCGCATGTATGGCTTTAGGAGCCGCAGTGATTAACCTCAATGTCCAAATCGGCAATCGCTCAAACGAATTGATAGATAATATCATGACGCCGGTGTTTGTTTTGTTTTTCGCCGCTATTGGTATGGAGATGGACTTCTCACTTTTTCATATCATGTGGCCGCTTATAATTATGTATTGTGTTGGCAGAAGTATTGGCAAGATAGCAGGGTGTAGCCTTGGAGCTGCTATATCAAGGTCCGAACCAAAAATCAAGAAGTACCTTGGCCTTGCCATGCTAGATCAAGCGGGTGTTGCCATGGGTCTTGCTTTCCTCGCAGCTGAAGCATTGTCGGAGTATGAGCTCGGAGGCACAATAATCACACTTATGGCGACCACAACAGTGATTCATGGACTCTTTTCGCTACCTCTAATACAATACGCTGTTAAGAAGGCAGGAGAAGCACACACATAGTATTTTTCGTGTGTAGCCTGCTAGATATGGCAGGCAATGCCGAACAAGAGATGCTTATCACAGTATGCTCAGTATCATACCTGCTGAGTCCGTAGTTGCAGGCCAGCGTAGCCAATTCAGTAGGGCAGATGTCGTGACGGAAAACCGATCATAGCCTATTCGGGTCAGCTCCCAGGTGAACCTGTCGGGGTCCAAATATGGGAATTCGTGAGACACTGCGAGTCACTACCGCAGCCAGGGCAGCCCCAAGCTTGTGGTAATATTGCCCTACCAACATGTCATTAGGGCTTACGTCAGGGGAATTGTGGCAGTAAGTGCGAACGAATATGAAAATCCTGGGCATTGAAACCTCGTGTGATGAAACTGCTGCTGCTATAGTGGAGGACGGCAAGAGAATTATCTCCAATGTTGTAGCTTCACAAATAGACATTCACGCTCGTTACGGGGGCGTAGTACCGGAAATCGCCTCAAGGCAGCATCTGCTCACCATTATCCCGGTTATCAAGAGGGCCGTAGCCGACGTCGCCTGGCGAGACATCAGCGGCATTGCTGTGACTTTTGGCCCCGGGTTGGCCGGGTCACTGCTGGTCGGCGTTAATGTGGCCAAAGCAGTTGCCCTGGCCGCAGGACTACCCATTACGGGTGTCAACCATCTCGAAGCACATGTCTACGCTAATTGGCTCGATTGCTCCTCCCCTTCTGGCCAGGACGGCAGGGCGAGATTCCCATGCCTCTGCCTCATTGTCTCCGGTGGGCATAGCGATCTGCTGCTGATGAAGGGACATGGCGAATTCGAGAAACTCGGGCGAACCCGTGATGATGCCGCGGGCGAGGCCTTTGACAAAGCAGCCAGGATCCTGGGCCTGGGCTACCCCGGGGGGCCGGCCATTGAAAGGGCGGCCGGTTCGGGAACCCCTTGCTTACCCCTTCCCCGAGCCTGGCTCAAGGAAAGCCATGATTTCAGCTTTAGCGGCCTGAAAACCGCAATGTGGCACCTTGTTCAGAGGGGCGGAGTCTCTGTGCCTGATGTCGCAGCAAGCTTCCAGTTGGCCATAGTCGATGTTTTAGTTTCCAAGACAATTGAAGCCGCAAAGCAATTGGAGGTGGAGCAAATTTTGCTGAGCGGCGGAGTGGCAGCCAATAAAACATTAACTCAGCATTTCCTTGCCAACTCGCCGGTTCCGGTTCTCGTTCCTCCCTCCCATTTATGCACTGATAATGCTGCCATGGTGGCCGCGTGTGGCTATTATCATTTCAAAGCCGGCAAGATAAGCACCTATGACCTGGATGTAGTGCCCAGCCTCAGCCTCGGTTAAGCCATTCTGCCTCTCGGTTCAAAGCGGAATCTCCCGGCAGCAGATAAGCAACCGACGGGTTTGGATTGTGCGGCGCGAAAACTATCCGACCATTGCAGCCCCTTCGATCGGAGTGGCCTTGCCTGTAGATAATTGGTGAACATCATTCTCCGCAGTACTTATGGGCTACAACAGAAAGCCTCGGCGCTCAGGCATAGGACTTCCTGATCATATACATACTGTAGAGCTTCTATTAACATTTGGATACTGCCGGTGGTAACCGACTGCGGAGCAAGGAATTGGAAACGGAAACAGAACGCCTCCAGTATGAGTTCCTGACGCTCAAAGCGGCCATCGAGGAGGCTCTGAAGAAGGGGTACAAATCCATACAGCACCCTGATGGCATTCCCGGGTCGGACTTCGTTTTCAGCAAGGATTCTGTCATCGCCTGTATGAATGCAGGTTCAGGGACTGTCGGCTGGGTCGATGATTTCTGATTACTCGCCTCAGTACTGGCTGACTCATTCCTTGATTCATCATCCATCTTCTTAGGCATCTTCTCGCCTAGCCCACAATCTAAGTTACAGGCAGAGTAAGAGCTTCGCTTCTCCCGACTTCGTGGTTTTCCTCGATGGATTCCTCAGCATCAGCAACCATGCTGTCATAGAGTTGACCTGGGATGCGGATGCGCCTGGATTCAACGCCCAGTTCTTCGAGTTCTTCCAGCAAGTGCTTTAGATTTGGCATGTCTCACCTCCTGGCTAAATTTGGTTTCATTATACAAGGGGTGAATTTCTGTTAGGCATTGCTGGTGACTGAGCCCACGCTATCAGGGATGCTTGACCTCGAGCGTGTCATTGGTGTTTGCCGCCACTTCGGCGTTCCTGCCCTGGTCTGTATAGATAAATATTATGTTAATCAAGAAAATACCCGCCAGATCGAAAGCTATTGCCTTAACCAGGGAATAGAGGTAGCATCCGAAATACCCTTTGATGATGTGGTTACTAAGGTTCCCATTAAGCGATTGCCTGTGGTAGAATGTGGCGATGGTGAAGTCAGTCGTGAAATAGATAAGTTATGGCAAGTTATTGCCCGAGCACTGAGCTGGTAAGAAGGCTAGCAACGAAGCTAAGGTGAAAGGAGGAATAAAATGCAAAAGGCCGACGCAGTAGTTATTGGAGGAAGCGCCGCTGGACCGGTAGCGGGGATCAGTTGCCGTAGAAGGTATGGGGACAAGAGTGTAATTCTGATTCGCAAGGAAAAGCGGGTGCTCGTCCCTTGTGGAATCCCCTATATCTTCGGGACTCTAGGCAGCCCGGAAAAGAATCTGATTCCTGATGCCTTGCTTCAGAACAACGGTATTGAGCTTGTTGAAGACGAAGCGATGGAAGTAAACAGAGAAAGGAAGGTGGTTTCACTGAACAATGGGAACACGGTCAGCTA
Organism: Dehalococcoidia bacterium; assembly: GCA_030610855.1. Classification (GTDB taxonomy): domain Bacteria; phylum Chloroflexota; class Dehalococcoidia; order GIF9; family AB-539-J10; genus RBG-13-51-36. The sequence continues at coordinate 5,058 of JAUWQY010000015.1, read as the reverse complement.
CGATAAGCTGATCTTTGCTACTGGTTCTTCGCCTGCAGTCTTGCCCATTCCTGGCATAGAGAAGGGGAACGTTTTCACAGCGAGGAAGGATGTAGCATATTTGAAGAACATGCTTGATGCGGTTAATGATGCCAAGGACATTGTAATAATAGGAGGAGGCTTCATCGGTGTGGAGTTCGCCGATGAGTGCAAGAAAGGCCGTAACTGTAATGTCACTATCGTGGAGATGCTTCCCCATTGTCTGCAGCTAGCTTTGGATGATGAGTTCTGTTCCGAGGCCGAGGGTGTACTTAGAGATAGGGGCATTAAGTTGCTTGTGGATAGCAAAGTTGAAGCAATACTCGGTGATAATCAGGTTAGCGGGGTCAGGTTATCCGGGGGACAGGAGCTAAAAGCTGATATCGTCATCATTGGAGTTGGTATGGTGCCGAACAACGAACTGGCTAAGAGGGCTGGCCTTGAAATAGGGCCAGGAAAAGCGATTGCAGTGGACCGATGTATGCGCACTACAGCAGACCCAGATGCCTTTGCCTGCGGCGATTGCGCAGAAAAGGTCTCATTCTTTAGCGGTAAGCCAAGCCGTCTGATGCTCGCATCTATCGCCTGTGCCGAGGCACACATAGCTGGAGCTAATCTCTTTCATACGCACTATCAGAATCCAGGAGCGGTCGGCGTTTTTTCCACCATAATCGGTGAGCGAGCCTTTGCCTGTGCTGGTCTGACGGAGAGAGCAGCGAGACAAGAGGGTTATGACATTGTGCTCGGTGAATCAACGGCTCCGAACACACATCCAGGGGGTATGCCGGGGGCAGTCTCCACCAAAGTAAAGCTGGTATTTTCGAAGCATAATAGGATGTTACTCGGTAGCGGAATCTCGGGAGGCAAGAGCGTCGGCGAGATAGCCAATGTCATTAGCGCCTGTATCCAGAGTAAGATGACTGCTTATGAGCTCTCCCTGTTTCAAATGGGCACCCACCCCTCCTTGACAGCATCGCCGATTGTCTATCAGTTGGTGAATGCGGCAGAACTTGCTACCAAAGCTAAATAGGAATTAATGATGCGAGGGTATGATGCCAATTTATGATTATAAGTGCCAGGATTGTGGCAAGATCGCGGAGATATTTCTCAAGAAGGTGGATGGTAGTCAACCTGTGGCCTGTCCTGTCTGTGGTAGCAAAAAGGTGGAGAAACTTGTCTCTGCCTCTTATGTGCTGCAAATTGAAGCTAAGGCACCAGGCAGAACCTGTTGTGACAAGACAGAGCGTTGCGAGACGCCTCCGTGCTCGTGAAACAACACTTGCAGGAGGGATAACAAATAAGATTCGCAGTGCCTACAGCAGAGAGTAGGGTGGCTGCCCACTTTGGCCATTGCAGCCATTTTGCTTTGTTTGATCTCGCTGAGAAGATGCCCCCGGCAGCTAACCCTCATAGTGCCCCACGTGATAGCCGTAAGCCCAGCAAATCGAAACCGGTCAGAATCCCGATAGCGAAAGGAAGAGGATTCATGAGCTAGAGGCAGAACCCGGTACGTGTTTCCTGGCTCAGGGAACAAGCTATCTGAAACTGGCTAAAGGAAGCTCCGTTACAAGGTAGTTATGACGGAGTATTGCCGAAGGTGGCATTTTCACTCGAAAGTGAGCGAGGCATTGGGTTGCTTGACGGGTAATTTGCCTCTGCTATATCATTAGGCAATCTCACCATTCTTCTGTTTCGCCTGATGATGAATGGCTATGCGGTCGTGGTCGGTGTCGGTACTCAAGTTCGCGGCGGCCATGATACGTAGCCTGTTGACTGAGGAGCTCATGAAAAGGAGTGTGCCCGATGGACAATGAACAGGCCAGGATAATGGATGTACTTCAACTTGCAGTTCGTATGGAGATGGACGGCAAGGAATTCTATCAGAAGGCAGGTGAGAAAAGCAGTAACAGGCTAACTGGGGAGTTGTTTCAGCATCTGGCCAAAGAAGAAGAAACTCACCGCAAGAAGTTCGAGCAAGTATATGAAGCGTTCAAGAAAGAACGGAACTGGCCTGATATAGAACCACCATCCGACAAGGGGAAGGTACTCAAATCTCTGTTCGCCGAAGCCACCAAAGCGCTAGGCAGTAAGATCAAGGTGACCGAGTCTGAACTCGAGGCTATCAAGATCGCGATGAGCATGGAGGTGAAGTCCTACAATCTATATCACGCCCGAAGCGAGGAAAGTACTCTCCCTATCGAGAAGCGGTTCTATGAGGCCCTCGCAGGTGAGGAACGGGGACATCAGCTTGCCCTCTCCGATGCCTATGAGTATCTCAGTGACCCCGCCGGGTGGTTCACCAAGACCGAGCACTGGTCCTTGGATGGAGCGTGAGTAAGCGATATCTAAACAAAACCAACAGGAGGCTAATCATGAATCTTAAGGCTCTACATAACTGCAGCTATGGTTTGTATGTAATAAGCTCCACAAAGGGAGAGAGGCTCAACGGGCAAATTGCCAACACCGTGTTTCAAGTGACATCTGACCCGCCAACCATTGCCGTCAGCATCAATAAGCAGAACCTGACCCACGAGTTCATCAATGAAAGCAAGGCCTTTGCCGCTGCCATACTGGCCCAAGATACCCCTCTCTCCTTCATCGGTCAGTTCGGCTTTCATTCCGGTAGAGAAACTGACAAACTCAAAGATGTCAACTATAAGCTCGGTGAAACCAAGGTTCCAATTGTCCTTGACGACACCTTAGCTTATCTCGAAGCCAGGGTGGTCAATCAGCTGGATATCTGGACTCACACTGTCTTCATAGGGGAACTTGTCGGAGCAGAGGTCCTAAGAGAAGGTGAGCCAATGACTTATGCCTACTACCGTGAGATCAAGCGAGGCACTACTCCCAAGACAGCTCCGAGCTACATCGAAGACAGAAAGGAGGCGAAATCCGAAATGGCAGAATACGAATGCACTGTTTGCGGGTATATCTATGACCCGAAGTTGGGCGACCCCGACGGCAACATAAAGCCAGGTACGCCTTTCGAGGCAATTCCCGATGATTGGGTATGCCCTATCTGCGGAGCAGGCAAGGACCAGTTCCAAAAAGTATAGGAGTGATGCGTAACGATGATAGAAAACTTGAGCAGAGAACAGTTAGAGGGGATATTAGAAGCAATACCTGTGGAAATTTCTTTCGTTGATGAGAATGATCTAGTTAAATTGTGGAATAAGCATGAAACGAGAATCTTTAAACGGCCGATTTCTGTGATTGGGAAATCAGTTCAAAACTGCCACCCGAAGCAAAGTGTGGTCAAAGTAAACCAGATATTGTCCGATTTTAAGAGTGGCAGGAAGGATTCGGCGGAATTTTGGATAAATCTCGGGGAAAGGAAGGTATATATCAGATATTTTGCTGTGCGGGACAAAGCAGGCAGGTATCTGGGCACACTGGAAGCCACCCAGGACATCACGGAGATAAAGAAGATTGAGGGAGAAAAGAGGCTGTTAGAATATTGAAAGGAGGAATACATGAAAGCAAGACAGATAAAAACAAATGTTTACTGGGTAGGTGCTATTGACTGGGACAGGCGTCTCTTTGACGCTCTGATACCTCTTCCCGATGGAACAAGCTATAACGCCTACCTGGTACAGGGCAGCCAGAAAGTTGCTTTGATAGATACTGTGAATCCCTCTATGACAGAAGTCCTCATGGCTTATCTTGAGAATGTTCCCGTCGTTGACTATGTCATTGCCAACCATGCTGAGCAAGACCACTCTGGTTCTATCCCCCGGGTTCTGGCGAAGTATCCCGATGCTAAAGTAGTCACTACGCCCAAAGGCCAGGATATGCTCGTAGCTCTTTTGCTCATTTCAGAAGACAGATTTATCACTGTAAGCGATGGTGAAACTTTATCCCTGGGGGATAAAACCCTGGAGTTTATCCATGCCCCCTGGGTACACTGGCCTGAGACCATGCTTACATATTTGCGGGAAGACAAGATACTCTTCCCTTGCGACCTTTTTGGCTCCCATCTGGCTACAACCGACCTGTATGTCAGGGATGGAGGGCAGATCTATGAGGCAGCCAAGAGATATTACGCGGAAATCATGATGCCCTTCCGAGCCACTATCCAGAAGAACCTGGAGAAGGTAAAGGACTATGCGATTGACATCATCGCTCCCAGCCACGGCCCCATGCACGATAGACCTGAGTTTATCCTGGAAGCCTATCATAGCTGGGCATTCGACGAACCAAAAAACATCGTGGTCTTGCCTTATATCTCCATGCATGGCAGCACCCAAAAAATGGTGGAATATTTTGTGGGAGCCCTGGCTGACAGAGGCGTCACAGTTAAGCAGTTCAACCTGGCGGCAACTGACATTGGGAAACTGGCCATAGCCTTGGTGGACGCCGCCACTATGGTCATAGGCACACCTACAGTTCTGGTTGGTCCACATCCTAACGTCGCCTATGCTGCATTTCTAGCCAATGCTTTAAAACCCAGGCTCCGGTTCGTCTCCATCATTGGCTCCTATGGCTGGGGCAGCAAGGCTGTGGAACAGCTCGCGGGAATGATTCCCAACCTTAAGGCGGAGGTGCTGGACCCAGTGATCATCAAGGGGTTGCCCCGCGATGAGGATTTCAGAGCCCTGGACGCTCTGGCCAAGACAATCGTAGACAAGCACAAAGAGCATGGCTTTGCTTGACGATTTCCTATCTCGACCGGCTCGGGAGTCCTCAGAAGGTAAAGCTAAAGGATAAAGGAGGGACCGGTGAGATGTATCAGAAGATACTGATTCCACTGGATGGGTCGGCACTGGCGGAATGTGTCTTGCCCCATGCAAAAGCGATAGCCAGAGGATGCAGCACAAAGAAGATTGTGCTCCTGAGAGTTGTGGAACCTCCTGCTACCCTGGCAGCAGAAGGCATTGATTTTGTTGCACTGCAGAGTGCCGACAAAGGCGCGGCGGAAGCATATCTCGCGAGAATACAGGCTCAGCTTAGCTCAGAGGGATTTGACGTCAGCTCTGAAGTATTGACCGGCAGAGCCGCTGAGGCTATCAGCGAATTCGCGCAACAAAACGCCGTAGATCT
>JAUWQY010000061.1 GCA_030610855.1 Dehalococcoidia bacterium | reverse complement strand
GTTCCCCACGTTTTTGGGGACACGAAAGAGGCTTTGGCCTTTGGCGCCGGCTATGCTATGGCTCAAGACAGGCTCTGGCAGGCCGATGTCTTCAGGAGACTCCCATCCGGACGTCTTGCTGAGTTGGGGTTAGCAACAATAGAGCAGGATGCCGAAATGAGAGGGCTGTGGTACGGCCAGGAGGAATTCCTGGCGATTTATGAGGATTGGGAGCCTGGCGAAGGTTACGAACACCTCAAACCCATGATTGAGGCCTACACAGAAGGCATAAACCTCTATATTCACGAAGCGTTCCTCGACCCATCTCTTATGCCTGTTGAGTATGTCATGCAGGGTCTGATAGGTAATCTCGAGTACTTCACCGTCGGAGACGTGGCAGCAGTTACGGTGATGATGGCGTGGCAATTTGGTGGCACGGGCGGCAACGAAGCCACATTCTACGAGGCTATACTTACGCTTCAGGCAATGCACGGAGAGGCGCTTGGAGGGGCTATTTGGAGCGACCTCTTCCCCCTGAATGACACCGGAGCGCCCGTGACAATACCCGACGAGGTTTATGAGGGGATTTCCTTAGGCGCGTTTTCGTCCGACTTCCCGGAGGACCTCGGCAAACTCCTTCAGCAGTATGAGGAGTCTCAGGCAGCTCGGGATGAATTGTTTGAGTCGGTGTGTATGCCGACGAGATTTGGAAGCAACGCCGTGCCGGTCAGCGGAAACCTCTCGGCAAGTGGGAACACACTTGAGCTCGGAGGACCGCAGATGGGGTACACGATTCCACAGATTGTCTGCGAGATAGGGCTGCATGGCGACGGAATCAACGCTGTGGGCATGGCGTTCCCGGGCGCAGGTCCATTCATTTTGATCGGCGTCAGTGAGTACGGCGCCTGGACGTCAACCACCGGTGCTTCCGATGTCATGGATATCCGCGTCCTGGAATTGAATCCGGCTCCGACGGATCCGGAGATACCTGAGTACTGGTTCGATGGTGCCTGGGTACAAATGGAAGTGCGAACAGAGAGAATCTATGGTCTTAAGAAACTTACTTATGAGGATTGGACCTTCTATCGCTCGCACTATGGTCCTATCGTGGCCGTCGATGGGTTACAGGCTTTTACACTACACACCCCCTTCTACAAGAATGAACTCGCTGCCGAGCAGGGTTGGCAACTCTTCCAGGAGGCACAGAACATCGAGGAATTCGAGGCGGCAGTCGAACTCGTATGGCCTTCCCACAACTTCGTCTGGGCAGACAGGGACGGCAACATAGGCTACTGGCATGCCGGACGCTTCCCGGTAAAGCCGGAAGGTGCCGACTGCAGATTGCCCTTAATGGGTGACGGAACACAAGAGTGGGTTCGTGTCACGGAACCTGAAGAGATGCCCAGGGTCATCAACCCCGAGCAGGGCTGGCTTGCCAACTGGAACAACAAGCCGATCGCCGACTGGCCGTACGCAGAAAGCGACTTCCACTGGGGCGAAGGTCACCGCGTTCAGGTACTGATGAGTGCAATGACCGGGTTGGCGGCACTGGGAGACCTGACCCCGGACCACATGAACCAGGTTAACCAGGTTGGGGGATACCACCATACTAACGGGATGAATTTCGTGGGGAACTTGACAGCCGCGGCTCTGGCGAGTGGCAACTCGACACTCGAAGCAGCAGGGGCGTACCTGACAGCCTGGGCTACCGCAGAACCTCTTCCTGTCAGCTACGTCGATCTTGTGTCACCCATGTGGCCTGCTGATGAGAATCCCACGTACGACCATGCCGGTCTGACCATCTTCGACGCATGGTACGACAAGATCATCCCCAAGGTGTTTACCGGGATTCTGCCACCGGACCTGATAGCGCAGGTCAAGGGTAATCCCGGCCTCCTGATCCGTATCTTCAGGGCAGACACTCTCCTCTACCCTCTATACCCCTCAGGCGCACCGCTGGATGCAATGATTATCGAGGCGCTGGAGGAAGCAATTGCGGCCCTAGAGGCCCAATACGGATCACCTGACATGTCCACCTGGCTTACCCCGGTGGGGATGCAGGCTTATGACGAACAGGGAGCTCTACCGGCGGACGCCTTCAGTCACCCTCGCATGAACCGCGGCACCTACAATCACATCGCGGAACTGCGTTCAGGCGAGGGCGAATTACCGCTGGCGAAAAGCGTAATTCCACCCGGACAGAGCGGATTTGTGGAGCTCCGGATAGTAGGCGGCAAAACGCCCACGCCAGTTCCCAGCGACTACGCCTACGATCAGGTAGAACTGTACGCGAGCTGGACGTATAAGGATATGCTGTTCACTCGGGCAGCAGTCGAAGCGGTCAAGACCTGGGAGAGGGACTTCTTCGTTGAGTAAAGCTGTGGTCTGATGGGCGTAGCCCACTCAGACTGCTAGCGAGGGCGGTAGGGAGAGCCGAGGCTTCTGAGCCTCGGCTCTCCCTTTTCATTGTCCTGGTTGTGGTATTCATCCTTAGCAACATCGGCCACGAGGCTCGTCCCCACCACCTATGGGCCGGCTGGCTCTCCTTCTAGCCACGAAGTAAATCACCACTCCCGCTGCCGCCACCGCTGCTACAAATCCGCCAACTAGGAGCCAGTTCATTGCACTTTCCTGACAAACGGCATAGAGCTTGTTATCAAAGGAGCCGACGTAAACGGTGCCGTCAGTCCCTATGGAGGCGGAGGAATGGATCCAATCTCCAGTCGCGAAGCTCCACTTTTCGCTGCCATCGGGCTTGATGGCATAAAGGGTATTATCGCGGGAGCCTACGTAGATGGTGCCGTCAGCGCCTACGGTGGGCGAGGGCCAGATATATGCATCGGTGGCGAAGCTCCACTTCTCACTGCCATCGGAGTTCACGGCATAGAGCTTATGATCACCGGAGCCTATGTAGATGGTGCCGTCAGCTCCTATGGCGGGAGAGGAGACGATTTCGCCAGTTGTGTTGAAGCTCCACTTCTCGCTGCCATCGGAGTTCACGGCGTAAAGCCTGCTATCAGTGGAGCCGACGTAAACGGTACCGTCAGGCCCTATGGCTGGGGAGGAGATGACTTCGCCATCTGTGGCGAAGCTCCACCTCTCGCTGCCGTCCGGATTTACGGCATAGAGACAATAATCAGCAGAGCCGACATAGATGGTGCCATCAGCCCCTATGGCAGGAGAGGAGAAGACTGCCCAGTCGGTGGCGAAGCTCCACTTTTCGCTGCCGTCAGGGTCTATGGCATAGAGATAGTAATCAGCAGAGCCAACATAGATGGTACCGTCAGCCCCTATGGCTGGGGAGGAGACGATTTCGCCACCTGTGGTGAAGCTCCACTTCTCGCTACCGTTGGGGTCTACGGCATAGAGATTGCTATCATAGGAGCCGACATAGATGGTGCCATCAGCTCCTATGGCAGGGGAGGAGCCGACTACGCCACTCGCGGTGAAGCTCCACTTCCGGGTGCCGTGAGGGTTTATGGCATAGAGTTTGTTATCAGCGGAGCCGGCATAGATGGTGCCATCCACCCCTATGGCGGGGGATGAGGCGACTTCGCCACCGGTGGTAAAGGTCCACTTCAGTTCCGGCCTCATCATGGCCAACACAGCCCGGGCCCAGTCTGTCGATAG
>JAUWQY010000018.1 GCA_030610855.1 Dehalococcoidia bacterium | reverse complement strand
TGGTCATCGTTCTTGCCACGAAAAACAGCAGTTAGGCTCGAGAAGGTAACGCGATCCGGTTCCTGGGCATACCCCTTCGCTTTTTCGATCTTCCCGATAAGGCTTGATCGCATCTTAGCTTCTTACTTCAAGTATACAACAAATCTCAGAGAAAGTCCAGCATCTGTACTCGTTCAGGTGATTAGTGGCACTTCTTTTTTGTCATTGCGAGGAGCGAGATTCCTCACCTGCGGTTCAGAACAGGCTCCGCAATCTCTGAACGAGGTTCCTCAGTCCAACTATAGCAGGCTCCGACTTCGCAATGACACGGAAGGTTACTACCCGATGTTACAAGCACATAAAGTGTCACCCATCTATCTGAACTAGATGAGCATCCGTAAGTTGGATGCAATTGTGCTATGATAGTGACCGGCCTGGGAACAATGTGATGGTCTTTCAACCACAACTCAGGATTCTTATCAGCCACGACCAGATAGCGAAAGCTGTAGACAGGCTGGCCCGTGAAATCAGGACGGACTATGAGGATAAACAACTCTTACTCATCGGCGTTCTCAAAGGGTCTTTTGTATTCATGGCAGACCTTATTCGCCAGCTTGACTTGCCCTTGGAGCTGGAGTTCGTCAAAGCCTGCAGCTACGGTGCCAGACAGGAAAGCTCGGGCAGGGTCAGACTGGTGCAGAGGCTCAGCACGTCCATCAAAGGAAAGGATGTTCTGGTGATTGAGGATATCGTGGATACCGGGATTACCATCTCCTTTGTACTCGACTACTTAAGGAAGAAGAAACCCGCCTCGTTGAAGCTCTGTGCACTGACAGACAAGCCGTCTCGGCGTAGAGTTCCCGTATGCATTGACTATCTCGGCTTTACCCTGCCCAATCGGTTCATCGTGGGATATGGACTGGATCTTGATGAGAGGTTCCGCAATTTGCCCGACATATATGTGGTGGAGGATTAGGAGATGAATCTGAGAGAGCTCATCTCTGTCGCCAGAGGGGAAACAGCGGCTGATTTCCTTATAAGGAACGCCCGCATAATCAACACCTTCACGGGGGAAATAGAACAGGCTGACGTGGCTATCTATGGCGGCAGAATTGCCGGGATAGGAGATTATGGTAAGGCAAAAGAGATTATCGATTTGCAGGGCGGGTTTCTGGCTCCCGGGCTCATCAACGGCCATACACACGTAGAAAGCTCCATGCTTCACCCGGCAAGGTATGCCCAGGCCGTAGTTCCCAGAGGCACTCTGGCCGCGGTTACTGACCTGCACGAAATCGCCAATGTCTGTGGACTCGAGGGGGTCAGATTTGTCATGAAATGGGCGCACAGGCTTCCGCTGGACGTGATATTCATGGCTCCGTCATGTGTGCCGGCCACTCATCTGGAGACATCAGGCGCACAGATAGGTCTTGAGGAGATAAGAAAGCTCCTGGCTCACCATAACGTAACTGGCCTGGGAGAGATGATGAACTTTGCCGGCGTGGTTCGTGGGGATCAAGCAGTGCTGAAGAAAATCAGTGCCTCAAAGCGCAGGGTAATTGATGGGCATGCTCCTGGCCTCACCGGCAAGGAGCTAAACGCCTACCTCTCCGCCGGTATCATGTCCGACCATGAATCCACTACGCTGGAGGAAGGAAGGGAGAAGCTGCGCCGCGGGATGCACCTGATGATCCGGGAGGGCTCTTCGGAGAGGAATCTGGACGCCCTTCTGCCCCTGGTTACCGATAATACTTACAAAAGGTGTTTCTTTGTCGTGGATGACCGCAGTTGCTCTGATCTGCTCCGGGAAGGCGATATCGACGCCGTGGTACGAAGGGCCATCAGCAGGGGTCTGGAACCGGTCCGGGCGCTTCAGATGGCGACAATCAATCCTGCCGAATATTTCAGGCTTTATGACAGGGGAGCCATTGCCCCTGGTTATAGGGCCGACCTCATCACCATAACTGACCTGCCTGAGTTAGAGATAGACATGGTGTTTTACCAGGGCAAGATGGTGGCTAGGCAAGGCAAGGCGTTGTTCTCCTTGCCCCGTGTTACTGCGGAGCTAACAGATACGGTGCGCATAAGGCCACTCACGGTCGAATCACTGTCATTGCGAGCGAAGCGAGGCGAACTCGGTGAGGAGAACTACCCGGTCATACAGATCATCCCGGAACAGATAATCACCAGGAAGACAATGGAGAAGATGAGAGTTGTGGACGGGGTGGTGATGCCTGACGTGGAACGGGACATTCTGAAGCTGGTGGTGGTCGAGAGACACAAGGCGAGCGGCAATATCGGACTGGGACTGGTCAAGGGATTCGGCTTGAAGAGGGGGGCGTTGGCCTCGTCGGTGGCTCACGACTCTCACAACATAATAGCGGTGGGTACCAATGACCGCGACATCCTCAAGGCAATAGAAGAGATCAACAGCTCACAGGGCGGGCTGGTTGTTTGTGCCAATCAGGAGATTCTCGCTTCGCTGGGCTTGCCCATCGCCGGCCTCCTTTCGCCGGAGCTGCTCGATGTGGTCGTGTCTCAGCATGAACAGGTTGAGAAGGCTACCGCCAGCCTGGGGAGCTTGCCGCCAGCTCCGTTTGCCATCCTTTCCTTCCTGGCCTTGCCCGTGATTCCCGAACTGAGATTGACCGATTTAGGCCTGGTGGACGTGGTGGAGTTCAAGTTGATCAGGTAGACTGGACCAACACCATCAACCTTCTGTCTCAATTGCAGCGCCAGTAGAAAACTACCCCTCATCAGGTCTTCGCAGCTCTCAGCGGCTGGGTTCAGCAGCACGCCTGGGCGCCAGCGGAGGGGCGTCCGCCGGAGTGGTATCGGCTTGACCTGGCTATTAGTGCCGCATAACTAAGTCTCCAGGGCTTCTGACCAGGGAAAGCCGCCCGGATCGGCCGTAGCTAGCTCGACCATCTTCTCGTTATTGTGCCCATGGATTTGAGCCAGGAACGGGAAATCATCTGGACCAACCTGTAGCTTTCCAACGGGATGGGCAGGTGATGAGTTGAACCAATGGGGAAAAACGATTTCCATTCCTTGCACTTGCTGTGAGGCCTCCCTTTCGAAAAACCGGCGCGGCAAGATATATATCGCCCCTTCACACCACGGTTTCTGAAGCAACACTGAATGCGTGATTGAAAAGAAGTACAAGGGGTCACTCAGCTCGTTGGCTGAAATCCGGGCGCGCAGGCACGCGTTGAACAATGAGAGCTCGGGATACTTCTGCCGGTCAAGTATGGCAAAATAGATAACCCAGATACCGTCAGTGGTGGCATAGATGGCCCGCTTGTTGCTGAAGGCCTTTATATCATTCGCCTGACGCGGCTCAACTGTGTCAATGCCTCTATTCTGCGAACCATGGAGAACCAATTCCCTGCTTTCACACAGATAGGACAAGAATTGCCATTTCGGATATGGCAGGTGATAGTCGAGAAAATCCCCTTTGGGTCTTGACTGCCACAAATCGTCGAAGGCTCTCTGTTTCTCAGGTGACAAATCCAGTGGCGGCCTTGGCAGCAGAAAATCAGGTGCCTCCATTGTTGCTCAGCTCCTCTCTAAGTCCGGTTATGTTTCCCGTGTATAAGAAACCGCCTAACGGAGTAATTCAACTGTGGCCGGGGCGAGGTCCGGCCATTCTTGATTCAGGATTTCGCGGTTCATGAGCACATCCTTGTGTGAAACACAACGCCCAAAGTGCGTGTCGGTAATTCTAGCACGAGAAAGCAGGCATCACATACGAGCGATGCGTTCTCCGCACGTATTTTCTCGGTAGGTATCCATAACGCTCGGAATCATCAATGTAGAGTTTGTGCAGACGCGGGTCGGGCATACATAGAGCCAGAGCCAAACTGCTTTCTACGGAGCCGCTAGATGTAGTCGTGGCGCAGCATGAAAGAGTGGAGAAGGCTACCGCCAGCCTGGGGAGCTTGCCGCCAGCTCCGTTTGCCATCCTTTCCTTCCTGGCCTTGCCCGTGATTCCCGAACTCAGATTGACCGATCTGGGCCTGGTGGACGTGGTGGAGTTCAAGTTGATCAGGTAGAATGAAGCTGACGATCTTCTCATCCCGGTTTTCTGAATTCCAGACAATACCCGTGATACTGACCATGCATTTTCCAGATACCGTCTACAAGTATCTCCTTCATTGTTTCTGGAACCAGATGAACAGGAACGGACGTATCTACTTTACTGTCCTGAGTTGAACGCGACAAACGGAGGAAACGAGCCACGACCCGGGCTACCTGTTCCGATTCATCAGCAATTACTATTTTACTTCCCGGTCGGGCAACGCGGATCATCTCGTCAATGGCCTTCTTCTTCTCAGAAAAGAAGTTGATCCCACCAATGTGAAAAACACTGTCAAATGAGTCTGATTTAAAAGGTAACTCTTCTGCCTGCCCCAAGAAAAGATCTACTGGCCATCCTCGGGTTGTGACCAACCTGTGACAATTAGTCAACTGCGCCGCTGAGATGTCCAGGCCATATATGTCACCCGCTTTTGGAGACTCAAATAGGTAAGGAAGATTACCACCAGACCCTATCGAAACCTCCAGAACTCGTCCATTGTTTAGTTCCAATCTGTGCAAGATCTCTGTGCGGGCCTTGCGTTCCCCGCCCATAGGCAAAAACGATAACCAATCAAGAATTGTTTCGAAGCGTGAAAATCTATTATAGAATCGGGCGAAGCGTTGGTTAAGACCCTCCAGTTTCTGTAAATCGATAAAGTGCACAATGCCGTTTTTGATGATGTAGCTTCTTTTGCAGTGCGAGCAAAACAACTTCCCCTCATTCCTAGTTGTATTACCTGATTCATCGTGAAGTGTAAGTTCAGTTTGACAACTAGGACAACATAGCAACTCTAATGTTGAGCGCTTCATTGCTACTCCTCTCAAGCTATTATGTTTTGCCATGTAATTTCGGGGACATCGTACTTAATTCCAAAGATCATGTCGCCTCCTCATCTACATTAAGAGATATGTATGGTGTCCCTTTAATTGCATTACCTTTCAATGTCATCGTGCTTACGCATTCTTTCAAGACGCTTCTTCGTTGCTTTCCGCATCAAAGGCCAAAGCTCAAGAAAATGGAGTTCGGTTTCTGGCTCTGCAAGCCAATCATCAATCTCATAAATATCAAGGCTGTAGAATCCTTTACGAATACCGACGGCAAGTTCAATGATGTAATCATTCACCATTGTGATGAAATCTTCTGTACGATGTTTTGAGGTTTGCTTAGGAGAGGTGAGACGCTTATCGAAATCGATGTTTTTGCCTTTGCGAGGCATGCCGACGTACGTTGCCTTTTGTTTGATGTTTTCTAGCTCGCCTGTTTGTAGAATTCTAATTAACTGCTTCGATACAAATGGGCTGTCAACATGACTTGCAAACCAGCTCTGTTTTGACGTATGTGAGTAACCACCACGAAGAAACTGCTGCATATCTTCTAATGACCAAGTACCCTCTATCCTGTTATGCCACCAAACATCCTCAAACATGAAATACTTACCGATTTCTTCCATTGATAAAGCGGACATCAGCAGGGCAGAGGGTATACGGCCTCTATTAAACAAAAGGACGGCATCTTCATGCAGACGCACAGCGTTTTCAAATGAAGCAATGGCGATACGTTGGATTTTTCGTAAAACTGATTCTCTCTTATCCATTGAGGATTGCCAAACATTTATATTTTATACCTATTTTCTATACTTATTCTATGGGCGTGTACTGTATGACTACGTGTATGAAATGTCAAGGATTTCCTCATTCAGATCGTGTTGAGATACGAACGATGGCCCCGTATAGTATTCATAGCGGCCCACCTCTCGTGTGCGTCCAATATGCAGGACCACCTCGTCATATGATCAAAGCACGTGCCCAAGCGCTCGCAACATAGCGGCGCACCCGCGCCCGCCGAGAGGCTAGACACCACCCTCTTCTTGAGCCAACCACTCCTCGCGAGAGATAGAGAATTCTATCCGTTCCAAGGGTTCGCCGCGAATAGAATACTCAGCCCGGTGTGGCATCCGTCCCGCTACCCTGAAACCACTCTTCTCCGCACAGCGCATCATCCGCTTGTTGCCCGTCCAGGTAGCTGTTCTAACTTCCTTCAGCTCCATCTCGCCGAATAGATGGTCAACCAGAAGACGAACAGCCTCTGTGCCACAACCTTTTCCCCACACTTCGTCTTCGGGCAGGCAGATGCCTACATAGCCTCGCTTTGCCTGCTCATCCAGATGGTAGTAGTTGACCCAGCCGATGTGTTGGCCTTCCGCGGTATCGATTTGCCACGTGCGGCTGCTAGGGGAAGGTTCTGTAGGACGACTTCGGCGTTCCTTGAGCCGTTGTTCGAACTCCCCTCGACTTATGCCCATGAATGGCTTGTCGGGCTCGTCGTAGTAGTTCCACTCTTCGAGATTCAGCCAACGGAAGAGATCTTCATCGTCAGCATCTCGTCTTTCGCCTCGAAGAACGACGCGCGTTCCAGGTAACCGCATTGATTCTCCTACAAGCTCTCTCTTTCGGCAAGGCGCCTAACGCTCCGTGTCATGCGTGCGCGTACCGCGTCGCCCGCGTTCCCTAGTTGTCCAGTCTCATCTCGTACTCGATCACTCTCTGGGACGGGTCACCTTCCCACGGACGGCGGCCAGTCTCTCGAAATCCACAGGCGGTATACATGTGCTGGGCGGGGATGAAGAACGGACTCTCGCCGGTTGAGACTCGCGCCAGTCTGATTCCCACGGCCCGGAATCGCCGGACGATTTCCTGGATTTGCTGTTTCCCGAGACCTCTGCCACGGAACTCTGGCAGAATGCAGCTGTGTCCCACGATGCCGAACTCAGGCCGCTGCCGTGGATCATACGATGCGAATCCGATGAGCTGGTCCCCCGACCAGGTAAGGAACACGCACGCACCGACTGTGTCAGGGTGCTCGAACACCTCACGGTCGAACTGCTCCCACTTGGTCACCTCGGGGCCCCAGTGTTCCTGATCGGCTTCCACAAGATCAGCATAGCTTCGCTTCAGCATGGAGGCGATCAACCCCTGCTGCTGGTCATGAGGCAATGTGAATTTCAGTTTCATCTCTCTTGGACAACATCTATTTATACCTATTCTGAGCGGCAGCTTGTTCTTGGTTCTGCTGTGCGTGCTCATAAATCGAAATGTGTTGGCTGCTGTCCGCTGAAAAGGCGGCCTTCCGCCAGTCTGCCCACCGATGCTTGAGCTGCAGTCCCGCGAGACGAGCCATGAGGTCGAGTTCGGCGGGCCATACATAGCGGAGCTTCACTGGATAAAGACGAACCCCCTGTTCGGTCAACACAACGTGCTGATTGCTGATCTGTTGATTGACCGGATCGAGCTGCGACGCATCCAACTGCACCTCGTTCTCGTTCATGCGTCCCACCCTGACAGCCTGTCGGCCACTGAACCGGCTCAAATCTGGGATAAAGGCCTCGATCACGAAACCGCCCTGGGGACTGAGACGCTCTGCCACGTTGCGGAAGCAACGCAACTGCTCCTCCTGAGTCAACAGGGCAAAGAACGTGTTGAACAAGACGTAAATCAGGGCGTATTGACCCTCGACGGCGACGTCGGCGAAGTTGCCCACCGCAACCGGGATCTTGTCGCCACCCGGCTTGCTGCGGAGTTTGGCAATCATCGCTTCTGAAGCATCAATCCCCTCGACTTCAACGCCCGACTGCTGTAAGGGAAGGGCAATGCGTCCGGTCCCGATCGCAAGTTCGAGCGCACGTCCGCCTTGAGCGAGTTCACGCAGAGTCGTCACTGTGGCGTCATCATACTCGGCATACCAGTCATCATATACGCCGGCGATGCGTTCTCCATACGTATCTTCTCGGTAATTATTCATAGCTTTTCTCCTTATCAGTGCCGGGCTCGTGCAGCCAGATGCTGCGTTTCTATCTATCGTTACGGGGCTTGCCGAGTGCATAGACGATGAAGTTTGGCACGCGCAGTTCATCATCGAGCTGCGGATAGACCTTCAGTTGCTCCGGCGTCACGGTTGGCTCGACGATGTCGGCGATGCGGAAGCCGGCGTTCAGAAAGGAGCGGACATATGTAGACAGGGAGCGGTGGAAATTCGTGAGCTCGACTCCCATCACCGTCCAACGGCGCTCGGTTTCGTCGAAGTAGCGATCCAGGATGACGTGGAGCTTCTCCTCATCCGCCGTCCTGTGCCACGTGCCCACCGCAGACCG
Organism: Dehalococcoidia bacterium; assembly: GCA_030610855.1. Classification (GTDB taxonomy): domain Bacteria; phylum Chloroflexota; class Dehalococcoidia; order GIF9; family AB-539-J10; genus RBG-13-51-36. The sequence continues at coordinate 19,586 of JAUWQY010000018.1, read as the reverse complement.
CATTGGATGGAGGTTCGCAATGATGAATCTTCCTCCAGGTTTCAGAACGCGAAATACCTCCCTGTTATTAGCGTCGACATCGGGCAGGTCACACTGGTTCAGGTACGATATGGCAAGGTCAAATGTCCCGTTGGCCAGGAAACTCAGATCCTGTACATCGGCGACACGGTACTCGTCGCGATCGGATCGCATCTCCATAGCCGCTTCAATCATGGGAACGCACAGATCGAGGCCCACGACATATGCGGCTCCACGGTCTGCCAGCAGCCGGCAGAAACGACCTTCTCCACAGCCGCAGTCCACCACGCGAAGACCCTCCACGTTCCCGCAGGCCTCAAGCATTGGCTTGTCGAGGAGCCCCGTGCGCGTCGAATTCGCACCCTCTCTCGCTTCTTTGATCCAGGCTGGGGCGAGGCCGATCCATTCTTGGTTCAAGATTTCCTGGTTCACGTGTACATCCTCTTGTGAAACACAACGCCCAAAGTACGTGTCGGCAATTCTAGCACGACAAAGCAGGCATCACACACGAGCGACGCGTTTTCCGCAGGTATCTTCTCGGTAGGTATCCATAACGCTCGAAATCGTCAATGTAGAGTTTGTGCAGACGCGGGTCGGGCATGCATAGAGCCAGAGCCAAACTCCTTCGACAATACGTTACCGGTTACGACGCGCTCCATCTACGCCAGAGCTCCTCCTGGGAGATAAGCGGGCGGCTGATCTCCTCAAGAATTTCCTCCGTCATGACACCCTCTTTGACCAGCTCATGACCAGCTCTTCGCACCGCGTTCAGAACCGCCCTCCCATCCTGTGTCAATTCCCCCTCCTGTCTCATCAAGCTCGCGTGGGGTCTGAGCACCGCACCCGCGAATTTCACACTCGCATCTTCAGCGAACTCTTGGATGATACGCACTACCGTCCCGAAGTTCGCGTTCTCCCACCAGCCGCCAGCGGACACGAGCACGATTCGCTGGATCCGAACGTCCTTGCGAAACCTTGCCCGGGTGCGTCCCTCGCGAAACTCGAGCACAGGATCAAGCAAGGGGCAAAGCCTGTTGATGATGTTCTGCATGTCGCCAGGCAGGGGAATGTAAACCGGCGTGGCCAGGATAAGAATCTCTGCCTCCCTTAGCTTGGGATAAAGCAGCTGCATCTTGTCCTTGATGCAACATTCCCCGGGCATCTCACTCCAGCAGTACATCTTGCCGCAAGCGCACGGCTTTACTTTGAGGCGGCTGGCGTACAATAACTCGACCTCGGACCCGGCATCCATCATGCCCTGGATGAAAGGACCGAGGACCATCGCCGTAGTCCCTCGTTCCATTCGAGGGCTGCCATTTATGGCCACTGCCTTACTCATCGCTTCCTCCTTTCTGCCGACGTATCAACTGAGCACGATTCCAGGACCCGGTATCAGGCGTGTCCCGACGGAAGCACTTAAGAGGGCTCCCGGGCAGTGAGCGTGCCCAAGTCTAGATACCTGTTTCTATACTTGTTCTATGGACATGTACTGTATAGCGACGCAGTATGAAATGTCAATGACTACGCCTCTTGGATCAGGCTGCAATGTGAGGGGCAATGCGGTGTGATATTGATGTCAGGCTCCTCCAGGCGTCGTCACATTCCTCGTCAACACCCATTGGGTGCAGGAATACCGTCTCCTCCGTGCGCAGATGCTCTGTTACTACCTTGACGATGTCGCGTGATCGTGCCAGCCTCGCCTCGCCGTGGCCCACGGCACGATGGCGCTGGAGTTGGTTGTCATCAAGCCAGCGGTCCACCAACGCGAAGTTCTGGCAGCAATGGTCGATCTCTCTGTACTCAAACCGGACAGGCTTGCCATCCTTCAGAATGGTTACGTACTTTTCTCGTCTGTACCTTACTCCGGCAAGGTTCTCTGCCAGATGGATCGTCGTGTTGGCATCGTGTCCGACGCCCAGCAGGAGCACATGAGTGCCCAATTCGTGGGCTCGTCCCACAGGGCTGCCCAGGCCGTGCGGCACGTCAATGGGATGAGGGGCTGTAATCTGTTCCGCGTGCGGACCGATTGCTGCAAATGCGTGAGGACTGTCGCTACGCAGAACGCCGGGAGATCGCCAGAACGTCTCGGCAACGACGCCCATATTGGGACAGGGGGTCGTCTTGGGGTCAAAGGGATTATCGTCGTCCGAGGACATGCTCGGCATCACGAGTGTGCCATTGGGCCCCAGGGCGTCAAGCAACGTCGCAATCAGTCCTGAAGGGCCTCCTTCTACGGGGCCGACCTTCGAGAACGCAGTGTGGACAAGCAGGACAGCACCAGGCTGAAGGCCGAGGTCAAGCAGTTGCCGGACGAGCACATCTCGGCTCGTGCTATTCATATTCATCTTCTGAGCCTAACTCCCCGCCTCAGGCACGTGGGTCACTGCGTCGCCCGGACCCGGCCGTCGGTGATTGCGATCCACTTCGTATGCCATGCCCATCGCCTGCCTTACCTCGGCCAAGGTCTGCTGCGCGACCTCCCGTGCCCGAGTGATTCCCTTCCTGAGCACGCCATGGATGAACTGAGGGTCGGTTTCCAGGTCTCGTCTGCGTTGGCGGAGAGGCCGAAGATATTCGTTCAATGCATCGGAGAGAAGCGATTTCAGCCGAGACGCCCCCACGTCTCCGATCTCGGAGGCGAGAGCTTCAGGGGCTTTCTTTGTGCAAAGCGAGAGAAGCAAAAGGAGATTGGCAACCTCCGGCCTCTTCACCGTATCGTAAGTGATCAGACGATCCATATCCGTCTTTGCCGTCTTGATGCACGCGGTCGTCTCGTCTTCCGAAAACGATAGCATGACGGCGTTGTTCCGGCTCTTGCTCATCTTCTCCGAACCGTCCAGGCCCAGAATGCTTGGGGCGTCGCTGAGAAGAGGTTGCGGTTCCGGGAAAACCGGCTTTTCGCCTCCGTATCGAGCATTGAAACGACGGGCTATCGTACGAGTCAGCTCAAGGTGAGGAAGCTGGTCCTTGCCTACTGGAACGACCGTGGCTTTGCAGAACAGTATGTCAGCCGCTTGATGAACGGGATATGTATACATGGCGGCGTTAATCTGTTGTTGACCCGATGCCCTGATTTCCTCTTTCACTGTCGGATTTCTACTGAGTTCGGCATTGGTCACGAGAGTGAGAAACGGAAGAAGAAGTTGGTTGAGTTCCGGCACGTGACTGTGGGGAAAGATGAATGTTCTGCCGTTCTCCGGGTCGAGGCCGGCAGCCACGTAATCCACGACAAGCTGATGGACGCTGTCCTCTATGTCATCCGCACATTCCCTATCCGTAAGCACCTGATAGTCCGCAATCACGACAAAGATGGGGACGCCCATTCTTTGGAGACGAACCCGATTCTCAAGGGAACCGAACAGGTGGCCGACGTGTAGTCGTCCTGTCGGCCGATCGCCCGTGAGCACCAGGAAACGAGCGGGGTCGCGTTCCAGTGCCTGTTCAAGGCGCCTGCTTCGTTCAAGGGTGGCTTCAAACGTTCCGTAGTCTACGGTCTCCATGATCGTTGTACTCCCTTCCGACTGCTCTTCTCATCCCGTCCAGTGCTCCGCGTCATGCGCGCGGGCAAGCGTCGGCTGTACGTGCCTGTCGGCCTGTCTCTTTTCCTGCTATCATCCGGTTCACCGCATGCTGATGCGGAACGCCGCTGGACATGCAATCGAAGATCTCCTCTGTGCAGAACTCCATCCTCCAGTCATGATAGTAGGTCAGAAGCTCACCTGAGAGCCACCTGTGGGAGGTCTTCTCTGCATCGGGCGCCTCCGCGATGAATGGCTTCCTGACGAAAACCGAAAAGACGTTCAAGCCGCGGGAACAGGTGTGCTCCTGATAGTTAGCGAACAATTCCTGTCGCCGTTCCTGCGGCACATATTGTAGCACGCCCGTGGAGAACAGAACATCGAAAGGCTTTGTGAGACGGAATGCGTTGATGTCGGCCACGAAGGCATCGATCGGAACGCCGGCCTCAGTTGCCAACTGCTTCGTCTTTTCAACTCCCCCGGGTGACGTGTCAAAGGCCGTCACCTGGTAGCCATTGCGCGCGAAGAAGACGGCGTTGCGGCCTTCGCCGCAGCCGATGTCAAGCAACCGGAGCGGCCGGTCAGGCGGCAGAAGCTGAAGAACGCGATAGCACATCTGCGACGGAGCCTTGCCCCAGTAGTACCCGGGTCGCTCGTATCGTTCATCATACGGGTTCGTCATTTCACCCCCGTTGTTGGCTTGGTAAGTGTGATCCAGAAGTCGCCCGTGTTCTTCAGCCAATCTGTGCTTGTCAGATAGGGCTCGGGATCAGTTACGAAGATGACGATGTCCAGGTCTGACCATCCGTCTGCAGGGCGATCGGCTTTTGCCTCGGATCCAACGACAATCGCAGCATGGATGTCGGGTTGGGTCTGGGCCCATGCGACGAACCTTCCTGTCAATTGCCCGTAGGTCAGGGCCGTCTGTTTCATCCTGGCCTCCCTACGTGGCGCATGACGTCCCGCGCAGTTTCAGAGTCAACATTATCCATGTCGAGCAGCTTCGATTAACCTTTGTTTTATCCAGTTATCTTTTCCCACTGCTTTCATCTCTTTCATCTTCTCAACTGCTATCCTGTGATGTTCCCACTTACCTATCCATTCTGAAACCTTGTTGCACGGAAAATCAGGGCATTCTCCACAGAAGTCCAATGCTCTCTCATAGAGGCAGCAGTTGAGAAGGACACAATCTCCCGACCAGTGGCAATCATTCCTATCCGATCTGCAACCATTGCAGGCAATGGTATCTGGGTTCACATTCTGGCTCTTCCAGTAAGTCAGCTCTTCCTGAGTTCTGAGATGAATACTGCAGTTCACACAATCTAGGCCGCATATTCCGAATCTTGTTCTATCATCCATGCCTCTCTCCTTCCTTCAGAAGCGAGAGCCGACCGCTCGCGCGCCACCGGTGGTTTATTATAGCGGAAAACGATTGCCTGCCGGCACAGCTCACAGACGAGAAACGTATCGGAAAGAGACGCGTGCGGGCGTCTGCTGCAACCGGTGGTTAGGCGATGCATCCCGTGTCATCTACACCTCTGGGGTTTGTACGCATCTGATTTCAAGTCTGACCCTTAGCGGCAGACAACCACCCGAGTTCCATTTCCAGCATGATCAAATGAGATGATGTGGGGCTCTCCAAGCAGCGATTTGATCTCCCCATCCTGGTATCGGCGAAACAACATTCCTGCCTGTTCCCCTCGAACGAACTTCAGGGTACCATCAGGTAACATCTCGGCCTCATCAAGGATATCCTCGTCTTTCTCTGGAGGGTCAAAGGTCATTAAGATTACGCCGCCTGGAGCCAGTACGCGGCGGACTTCAACAATTGATGTCCGAGCAGTTTCCAAGGTGACGTGGTCGAAGGCAGCAACACAAATCACGCCGGAGAAAACGCCGTCAGGAAACGGAATACGGTCAAACGTTCCCTGTCTAAAGGTCCTGGGAAGACTGAAACGGGCGAATCGCTTCTGGCAAAACTCCACTGCCGTTGCGGCGATATCCACTCCACAGACCTCATAGCCGCGTTGGGCCAAATAATGAGCATTGCGACCTCCCCCACACCCCAGGTCAAGCACAACGGCCTCGTCCTTCAGGTAGTTGTCGCAGAAATCGACAACAACAGAAGCGGGCTTGCTCTTGGAGAAATCGTGACTCTCCGGGTCCATTCCCTCAAAGCAACTCTCCCAGTAGTTTCGCGGCTCAATCATCTCCTGTTTCTTCTCGATTCGGATGCCTAACTGCTTTCCGTGCTTATTCTGTAGGCATGCACTGTATAGCGACGCAGGATGAGATGTCAAGGGTCTCCCCGATTGGATCGTGTTCAAATGCGAGGGAGAATTCGGTGCGGTATCTATAGCTTCATAACGGGATGGCTCAGCGGCAGTGGTGGGGCAGGCAAGATGGCTATCCATTTGCGGCACATATCGGCGGATCGTGCCTGACTCGCGAGAGGCGGAGCCGTTGTCCGCTGGAACCGGTGTTAACCGACCCCTTTGATGATTTCTACTCCATCACTCCTGGACTTACCTTAGCATAACCAAGAATAGCCCTGATTCGTTGCAGTAGCGGGAAGATGAGCGGGTCGTCTCTTACACAATCGGGGAACTCAGCGGGATTCCTTAGATCAAACCACCGCACCTCTGCAATGGCATACTGCTCCGCTGATTCAGCTTCTGGTTCATAACCGGGCTGAGCCTTTCCATTGACGACTTCACACAAGTAGGTTTTGCAGCGCTTGTAGTGAAGCTCATGTGGAATAACCTCCTCATCCAATAGGAGCTGTCCAACTGAAACAACAAGCTCGGTTTCTTCGAGCATCTCTCGCTGAACACAAGCTTCTTCTGTCTCGTGGGATTCGCGCCCACCACCGGGAAGAAGCCAATAGGTTCGTCCTGTTGCATGCTCACAGTGTTTGATGAGCAAGATGTGATCATTGTGGACGATTGCACCTTGATAGCGAGTTGCTCGTTTCATGCGCTCGGTCATGTACACGGCGGCCTAACTGTTTTCTATACTTATTCTGCAGGCATGTACTGTATCCCGATGTAGTGTGAAGTGTCAACGATTTTCCCATTTGGATTGTGCTGAAATGTGAGGGATGATTCCGTGTAGTGTTGATAATGTTGACTGTGAGGCGCACCCCATGCACCCAGAAGACTCGACGCTGATACCTGTCCGCAAGCTGCGACGGCTTGATGGCATGATCGCCTAGAAATGACTGGGGACAACATCGCTCATGTTCTCATCTCCCTCTGTGATATTGGAGAGAATGTTAATGGTCAGTTTCTCTCGTACAACATACCGGGAATAGAAACCAACCCCGGCATCTTCCCCCATAATCGCGAACATGCTGTCATCGAGAAGCTTATAGATTCCGCAACCATATCCGCTTGTGGCGTCGAATTCACAGTACGTTTTCAAGTAGGTTGCCGTGAGTTCTTGGGAAAGGATTCTGTTCCGAAACAGACTGTCCCAGAAAGCGCGGAGATCATCGGTCGTGGTATACATCCCACCATCTGCCCCACCTCTCAGCGGAAGTCGGTAGATATTGGTTGTTTTTCGGTCTTTGAGGTAGCCGTTTGCCGTGTTTTCAGGTAGATCATCGAAGGCATAGAAGCTGGATCGGTGCATGTTGGCTACCTGCAAGACGTGCTCACGAATGAAATCTCTATAAAGCCTGCCTGTCAGTTTCTCGATGAGCATTCCCAGAAAGACGTACCCGCCATTGGAGTAGGAGTATCTCTCTCCAGGACGAAACTTCATTGCTCTGCCCTTGAACAAAGGATAGTAGTCTGATGGCGTTTCCAGTTCGGACCACGGAATCGGTACGGAGAAGTGCTCATAATCTTGCTCGATTTCCTCATCATAGTAGTCATAGATGCCTGAGGTATGAGTCAGCAAATGCTGAATCGTCGCGTGTTCATCGATAAAGCCCGTACACTCCGGATTGATCTCTCCGATAGTCGTGCCCAAAGATATCAGGCCCTGGTCGATAAGCACACCAATTCCCAACGCTGTAAAGACCTTGGTCCCCGATGCAATTCCGAATATCGTACCGGTCGTATTGTGCAGCTTGTTTTTCATGTCCCGATATCCAAATGCCTTACTGAACACAATCGAAGCATCTCTGAATATCGAGACAACACCTGAGAACCCCGTCTCCCAGGCTACCTGTTCGATTCTGCGTATCAGGTCTTCCATCTGTTTTCTCGCTTGTGCGCCTAAGGTTTGAGTTGGGTATTTGCCAGTAACTAGCCCTTCTAGCTAACCCTGTTTCTAGGCGACTTCAAACCCGTCCTCAGCTTGTTTCCAACTTCGCGCTTCACCCGCGACCCCAGCTCGGCCTGGTGCTGGGCAATGAAGCCTTTGACCACCCCCGCGTCGTGCGCCACTAGCTCACGCAACGCCCACGACAAAGCCTTCTCTACCATATCCTCGTGGTCGTCCACAAGCAGGCGGCAGATCTTCAACGTTCGAGGCACGTCTCCCCTCCCGCCTTGCGATCTCACATTCAGCGCTACTGTGCTGACAAGGGCCGCCCGGCGCCACCACTTATCCGGGTCTCGCGTCCACTTAAGGATCACCCCATCCCCGATCAGCCCGTCGAGCCATGCCGGTCCCGACAGGGTGCGGGCAAAGCTGTCCACAGACCACCAGCTGTCCAGGCCTCGACCTAATTCCTCTAGCTCTCGCTCCCTGAGCAGCCTGAAGGCCGCCTGATGTGCCAGTATCAACTCATAGGGAACGCTTCGGTAGCCATACTGCAAGCGAAGGGCCCTCGCAACCTTGATGACAAGGCGGCCGTCCTCTCTTCGAAGAGCCTGTGAGAACGCCCGCCGAACGCCACGCACATTCGGCGTGTCCATCACCGGCAAAGACTGCAATCGATTGTGAATCTCAGCCGCGATCTCACTAGCACTGGAAGTAGCAGCCACAGATGGCGTCGGCCAGCTCACAAAGGTGCCATCCGATGGATTACTGTCTCCTTAGCATCGAACTCTTCTCGTGTCATTCCAAACAATATGTCGTCGTAGTATTTGCCATTGAGAAACAACCCTCTCCTACGGCGTCCTTCCTCTATAAACCCAAGCTTCTTGTGTAGCGCAATCGACTCATCATTCGTATGGACGCAAGCCGAATTGCACTTCTGATATCGCCGCTCCCAGAACCCGTACTTCAGCAGAATCCGAGCAGCCTCTTCTGCATACCCTTTTCTCCGGTGGTCCAGACTGATGACGATTCCAAAGCCGAATAGGCCGTTCTTCTCATCTCTGCTGTGCAGGGATATTCCCCCTACACTGAGCCCTTCAACATTCTCAATGGCAAACAGGATGACACCATCTGCATCTTTGCAGCCGGCATACTTCTCCAGAGATGACCTCTCGAGTTCCACAGAAGTGGGTAATTCGATACGATACTGAAGAACCTGCCTGGAAGGGCTATCAAGAGAGTCGATGAAGCGCTGCTCAGCATCCTCTATTCGCAGTGGGCGCAGTCTTACCTTCTCACCTTGCCAGAAGTAGCGCGAGTAATCCAAAGCAGTTTCTGTCATCATGCTTCCCCCTTCGATCGCAAATTTATGCTCCATCAGTGAGAGAGTTCACGAAAAGGCTTCACAATCATTCTCATTCAAAATACTTCACCCAGCACTCGCTGTCGTAGACCTTGGTGAAGCCGACGACCCTGTAGAACTGCCGGTCGGAGCCGACGTATGCCGTCGTCGCGCCAAGTGCAGCACAGCGGCGGATGCCTTCGAGCACGGCGGCTCTGCCCAGCCCCAGACGGCGATACCTCGGGTCGGTGGCGACGGGTTCGACGTAGGCGAAGCGTTTCTCCGCTTCGTAGAACATGCCGCAGAACGACGCGAACTCCCCATCCGGACCGGCCACGGCGATCTTGAGGTCGCGCCGCGCTTTGCGGGTATCGAAACTCCGGCGACGGCTCTCGAGTTCTTCATCGTTCATCGGGACATCATCGCCGTGGTCGAAGCCGCGCCATAGGACACGATGCACCCTCGCCCAATCGCAATCGTCCGCCAGGCTAGTCAGGCGGAAACCTTCTGCCAGTGGGATGGGCAGGAACGGCTCGGGGATGTGGAAGCGATACAGGGGGCGCGTGCCCTCAGGGTCCTTCTCGTAGCCACGCGACTTCACCAGGGTCTGGAATTCCGGATCGTTATCGTTGACGTAGGCGCGCAGGTGTTTCCTGCCGTCCTTCTGCGACCTTCCGGCCAGGTTAGCTTCGGCATAATCTAGCATTTCGGTTCGCAGGTGACGATAAGCAGCGTGAAACTCAAAGAAAGCCTCCCCTAAACGTGACTCATAATGTGCAACGGCCACAATCTCACCCTCAGCCTCCCAAACCCCGATACTTCCCAGGGACGAACTGTCCAGGTGAGGATGTCCGTGCATGTATTCCCAGGCAGGTTCGAGCCAGTTGCCGTCCAGGTTTCCCGCTTGGTGGTGCGCGATGAGGAATTCGCTGACGCGCTGGTAATCAGGCGGGTAATTGTAATGGCGACACTGGATGTTCAGCAATACCTCCATTCTTACACTGTTTCTTAGGTCCCATTCTTTACTCTTCGTCTTTGAAAAGAGAAAAACCACGTTCTTTCAGCGTATCCAATAGCTCATTGGGTGATTTGACCCATTGTCCCCATTTTCTTGATATATGCTCAGTCCAGCTGTAGTTATCAAAAGTGTAATCGTCTTTTCTTCCATCTTCCGCTTTGATTCTCGCGTTCTGCTTTCTATAGTATTCCTGCTCCAGATATCCATCGTCCATTACTTTCATTGCCGTTTTCACTTCTTCATCACTCAGTTCGGGGTATTTGTTCTCAAAGAGAGTGAAGGCCAGTGGATATCTTGGGCGGGTAGGGAAATCCTCATCGGGATAACCCATAACCAGTTCAACCATCGGCAAAACCCGGTTTGGCAATTCGAACCTTTCGCTTAACGTCTTTATTCTTGATGCACTTGAACTCACTGCTCCCAGAAAACATGACCCGATGCCAAGGCTTTCGGCTGCTATAATCATATTTTGTGCCATATACGCAGCATCCTGCATTCCTAGCAACAACAAAGTGAGATCATTCGTGACGATATCCCATCCACGCAGTTTCATGAATCTCTCCACCTTATATGCATCGACACAAATAACAAACCATACGGGAGCATGAAATGCTATCGGGCCCTCTGTGCTATACAGGACACTGTAGAGCTGGGAAGCAAAAGCAGCTTGCTGCCCTGCTCGTACGATAACTTCTAACTCATCCTTACTCAGTTTGCGATCAGTGTATTTCCTTACAGATTTTCTGTTCATAAGTGTTTCGATTGTATGATTAGTTATCACTTTTCCCTCCTGAAATATGCGAACTTAGCGCTGCGCACCACCGGCGCATTCTTGCGTGTCCGGCTCATGTCATCGTTAGCCAGCTTTCTTCTTCGTGAGTTCCTTGTAACTGTGTTCGCCGCGCGCCCATGTCCGCAGATTAGCCAAACGCTCACCATTGTCGCCATGTTCCGGGTCGTCGAAGAATCCCTGGAGAATTGCGCACGGCACGTCGGGGCAGAAGCCGCAATGCTGCAGGCCTTTGGCAATGGCACACGCGGCGACACCGCACACGCCCCAGAACATCTTACTCTTGGCGGCAAGACATCCCGGGCAATTGGTTTTCGGCTTCCATTCACAAGTTCCGCAGTATGCGCCGCAGATTCCGATCAGTTCTTGGTCCATGTCACGTACCTCTCTTTCTCTTGATTGTCGCCGTGGTCGGATCATTCACAATAGGGCACAGTCTCAGCTTCTCGCGTTGCCAGAAATAGCGCGAGTAATCCAGAACGGTTTCTGTCATCAAGCTTCGCTCCCCGATTGTAGATTGATGCTGTGCTCAACGTCGTTCCCGCCCGGCTCAAGGCGGTTGCGACCAAAGGCTTGTTCGGTAATCCTATGCATCAGATGGTCCTGGGTGCCATCCGATGTCCTGTGCCCATTTGTCCGCTCTCCGCATGACATCCCAGATGAAAGCCTCCTTCGCCTCGGTGTAGCCGATCCGGTCTTCTCTGTACTGCTCCGCGAGTTGATACTTCAGTTGAGCGTACTCAGAAGCAGCCGTCGCATGGCAGCGCATGTAATCCCGAAACAGAAGCGGGAACTGCTCGGAGAAGGAGCCGGCGCGATGAACGTGGATATGAGTGCGTTCCTCCATCCCATCCGGCTCCTTGAAGTAGCGCTTCGTCCGTTCCGGGTTCCTGTCGCGATACTGAAAACCGAGCGCTTCGAGAGGACGTCGGCATGGCTCCATAGGGTCGAACGCCACAACGGAAATCTGGATGTCGATGATGGGCTTTGCCGCAAGCCCCGGGAGTGATGTTGAGCCGATATGGTCGATACGGAGAGCGACCAGACCAATGGCGCTCCGCAGCCTGAAGGCCAGATCGCGGAAGATGCGTGGCCACTCGGGGCTGTACTGCTTGATTGTGATTGTCTTGCCTTTGTTTAGCATCTACCTCTATGTGTGTTTTCTACACTTATTCTACAGGTATGCACTGTACAACGATGCAATACGAAATGTCAAAGACCTCCGCGGCCTGGGCGTGTTGAAATGTGAGGGGTGGTTCGGCACGGCTGACCACGAGACCCTGGACATTGTAAAACACGATTACCTAGCGTATACTGGTGCCTTCCATGATGACCCAACCGAACCGTCGGCCCTCCGGCATGTTTGGATTCTCGATCGTGTGGTTTGGGCAGTTAGTCTCGATGGTGGGGTCGGGGATGACGCGCTTCGCGCTCACGATCTGGATATGGCAGGAGACCGGAGAGGCGACTGCCCTTGCCGTGGTCGGAGTGTTCTCGTTCGCCCCCGCTATCTTTCTCAGCCCGATCGCCGGCGCCATCGTTGACCGGGTCAGTCGAAAGCGTGTGATGATCGCCAGCGATCTCGCCGCCGGTCTTTCAACGGTGGCGCTCCTCATCCTGTATTCAGGGGGCCACCTGGAGATCTGGCATTTGTGCGCAGCCGGGTTCTTTGCCAGCGCGTTCGAGTCGTTCCAGTTCCCTGCGTACTCCGCGGCCATCACGACGATGATCGACAAGAAGCACTACACGCGCGCCAACGCGATGCTCGGGATGGTGGGATCGGCCTCCACCATCATCGCCCCCGCGTTGGCAGGCGTCTTGCTGTCGCTGCTCGGAATCAGCGGGATCATGGGCATCGACATCGTCACCTTCGTGTTTGCCATCGGCACCCTGTTGTTCGTGTTCATTCCCAACCCCACCGAGACAGCCGCCGGGCGCGCCAGCCGCGGAAGTCTCCTGAGCGAGTCGGTCTTCGGCTTCCGCTACATCGGATCCAGGCCCAGCCTGCTCGGTCTGCTACTCATCTTCTTCGGCATCAATCTGACTGTTACGTTTGCCATGATACTGCTCGCTCCCATGATCCTTGCTCGAACTGCGAACAACACCGTGATCCTGGGAACGACGCTGATGATGTTCGGTGTCGGGGGAGTTGTGGGCGGCCTGCTGATTGCCGCGTGGGGAGGGTTCAAGAGGCGGATTCATGGCGTCCTGCTGGGCCTGATCCTCGCCAGCCTTCTGGGGCAGGTCGTCATCGGAGTAGGGCAGGGCGTCTGGATGTGGGGACTGGGTGCATTTCTCATGATGTTCTTCCTGCCGTTAGTCAACGGCTCCAGCCAGGCGATCTGGCAGGCGAAAGTCCCCCCCGACATCCAGGGGAAGGTGTTCGCCACCCGGCGCCTCATCGCGCAGGTCAGCGCACCGGTTGCCATGATCCTGGCCGGGCGCCTGGCGGACGTGGTCTTCGAGCCTGCCATGGCCTCCGGCGGTGCTTTCGCCCGGCTCTTCAGGCCGCTTGTGGGCTCCGGCCCTGGTTCCGGGATGGCCTTGATGTTCATGTTCGCAGGCGTCCTCGGAGCGGCAGTCGCCGTGACCGGATACCTCGTCCCCGCGATCCGCCGAGTGGAAGACCTACTTCCCGACCACGACGCGTCTGAGCCGTCAACCGCCTAGCCTAAGGATTCCGTACACCTCGCCCGCGGGAACTCGTCTACGCGCCAGATGGCCGGCACCGCGGTTCGCTTGAGTTTCTCATACGGCCCTGCATTGACCGGGCATGACCGGGCATGACCTGCCATCCTTCCCCACAGGAGCGGCAACGCTTCTTACGTTTGATCCTTGGTCTGTGCTAAGCGCATGAGTAGATGTAACTCGGACTGACTGCGATAGTATTCAACCGACCCACCGTTCGGATCCAGTTGGAAATCCTCCATTAGTTGGCCAAATATCTCGCCAATCTTGTCGGTATGATTCTGCCAATCGAACAGCTTGACTCTGGCGTACTTACCGCCCTTTATCATCATAGTGGGGAAACCGAGCGAAGCAACCTCCTCGTCGTTCACAGGCTGAACACCGGCGTAGTAAGCCAGTTGTGATCCTTCACAGATCGTCAGACCGTAGAACTTGCGGCCTTTGAGCGAGGGCAGCTTGGACTCTAGTCCATCCCAGGCGGCTTTTATGCCGCTGGGAAACTCGTCGGCACGGCTTACCACCAGATTCACATCCGGCAGATCCACTATCGTTGCTTTGTATGGCATGGGGAACCTCCTTTCAGTAGTACTGGCTGCACGTTTCAGCCTGCCAGGTGTATGCACTCAGGCCGCTCAACATTGAAGCTCACCGGCTCCGCCTGTCGGGGTCCCGTGTCGCGCCCTGTTGGCGGTCCCTTGATTCTCGTAATTCCTTTTGACCATTCCTACGCAGCGGGAAAGTCCCAGCTTATCGTAGAATGAAGCAACTGATTCGTCGCATACGATGTCAATGGCATACATGTCACTCAGGCTTTCTAACATACGTGTCACCAACTCTTTTCCAATGCCCTTGCCACGGTAATCGGGCAAAACTTCCAGGAGGGGAATATAGGCGTAGAATACCCCATCTGAAAGCGCGTTTATGAATCCTACGCACTGATTATTGTCAAAGGCCAACCAGACGGTGTGACTTCCACGAAGGATTTCAAGATGTGCTTCTGGGTCAGGATGGTCGGGCCATCCAGCGAAGAATCCACTCAATTGCTCTGCGCGTACTGATTCAGCTTTGTCGGTGTATGTAATTCTCATTGTCCCCTATTCTCTCCGAAGGTCGCCGGTCAGGCGGGCGGTAAAGCGGCGCCGGCGTCCGTCTTAACGGATGATTGATGCTCTCGTTCCTTCCAGAAGTCAGACCACCGGTGCTTGTGCCACATGAGTCCATGCCCGTCTATGGTCGCGCTTGATCCGTACTCGGCGATCACGGCTTCAACTTCCTCGTCCGTAAGGTTCTGGTCCGCACCGACCAGGAACCCCAGGTCCCACATGGGGTCTCCCCATCCAAACGTCTCCCAATCGATGATGCAAAGGCCGCCTGCAACCGGAAGGATGTTCTTGGAGAAGTAGTCGCCGTGCACGAGCCTCTTGCACAGCACCGCGGCTTCTCCATCAGCCACTGCGCGTCCGAGCACGACGGGGGTTGGGATGCCGAGCGCAGGCAGTTCCGACATAGGAAGGAAGCACTTCTCCGACACCAGTTCTGGCCGCAGGTTGGTGTTCACGGTCTCCAGCGATCCCGGTTTGAATACTGTGAGGACGGCATCCAGCTCGCCGGCATCGGTTCTTAAACTGCAATCCCAGACTTCGCGTTCGACCCCGTTCCTGAGGTTCTGGGCAGCGGTCAACTGTACAGAACGATGAGGCATGCAGTCGGTCACCCACCTGTGCACATGCTCTTCGCAGTCATCCATCTCATACATTATCTGTTCTCTTGCCCATCGGTAGGCTGCATGGCCTGCCAGCCGGCACACCACGACTACCGCTCTTGTTCTCTCTCATTCGCTTTCAGTTCTAGAAGCGATTCCTCGATCTCCTCGCCGCGGGCGTTGGCAAACCCCTTCGACTCGCCGATGATTCTGAACCCACACTTCTGTAAGACCCGGCGTGAGCCGAGGTTGTCTTTGGCTACGCGGGCATAAATTGGCCGCCTCCCATTGACATGCGCCAGAAATTCTGAGAGTGCCCAGGTGGCGATGCCCCTGCCCCAGTACGCTTTTCCAATCCAGTAGCTGACTTCGGCTTTGCCGGCCTCTTCATAGCTCAGGACGCTGCCGACCACCTGCCGGTCGCAGACGACGGTCTTGAGGATAACAGTCGCGTCGGTCATAATCTTGTTCCAATGTGCGGTGAAGGCCTCACGGTTGGTCGGGTCCTTGGCCGTGAAGGCTGCCATGTGGTTGGCGTCTGGGTCCAGTTGATACTCAAAGAATATAGGGAGGTCACCTGTGACGACATCCCGCAGAAAGAGATTGTTGGCCATAGGTCTGTTCTCCATAAATCTTGTTGGCACGTGCAATACCGTTCACAAAGATGGCCCGCGCCGCCGGACGTGAGCATCACCCGTCGTCCAGGGTGCGACGGATAACCCTCGCGCCCCGAATGATTATGACCGCGCCAAAGCAGCCCTGGAACTCGCAGCCTATGGGTCGTCCGCTGCATGCCTTTGTTCGCTGTCGATTATGCCGTAGACAATCATGGTATGGTATCTGCCATCCTTCATCACTTCGTCAATCAAAATGCCTTCTTGCCCCATCCCGGCCTTTTCCATTACACGACCGGATGCCGGATTGCATTCCATGTGCGAGGAGGTGATCTTGTGGTAATCCATGACATCAAGACCATACCTGATTATTGCGATTGCAGCTTCCGTACAATAACCATTGCCCCAATACGGTACACCAATCCAATATCCAAGCTCTGCACGTTGATGTCTGAGAGTTGCGTGCAATCCTATGGCGCCGATCAAGACACCGTCCGCTTTCAGCGTGATCGCCAGACTCAGCCCGTCGCCCTGGTAGAATTGAGAAGCATGCGAGGCGATCCACTTTTCAGCCATGCCATCCTCGTAGGGGTGCGGGATATTGAGGGTGGTCCTGTATATTTCTGGTGCTCCAGCCAAAGCCTTGACTCTGGCGGCATCGCTGATCTGAAACGGTCGCAGAACCAGTCTTTCTGTTTCAAGAATCGGTGGGTGATTCATTGTCATTCACTATCTTCATCTAATCATCACACAAACCAGTATTGCTTTGCTCCAGCTTTAGCAATCGTTCTTTGAGAGCTAATCCGCCACCATATCCGACAAGCTCTCCATCACTTCCGATTATGCGATGGCAAGGGATAATTATACTGATAGGGTTTGCCCTGTTCGCGTTGCCAACAGCTCGAACCGCTTTTCCTTTGCCTATATCCTTTGCTATTTGCAGATATGTTGACGTAGCGCCATAAGGCACTCTCACCAGTGCATTCCAGACACTTTTCTGAAAATCAGTCCCCACCATTAGCAGAGGAGTGTAAAACTGTTTTCTATTTCCATTAAGATACTCATCAAGTTGTTGTCTCGTTCTTTCCAGGATTTCATCATCTTGTTCGGCAAACTCAGCATCTAATCCCTTCCTAATCCTATCATCAACCGCTTTTCTCACTTTTCCGTATCTAAGACCAAGCAGACAAAGTTTGCCAAGAAACGAACCCAGTATTAGTTCCCCGATCTCGGTTTTGTGATACTGAATGTTAATCTGGTTCATCATTTTGCCCCCTTTTTCTGCACTCATAACGTCGCGTTTCACCCGCTGCGCATGCGGCATCGAACGACACTCGCACCCCGAATCGTGATGACCATGCTGAAGCAGCCCCGAACTCTCAGCGTAGGGGCGGTCGGGTGCATGCGCTGTTGCGCGGCATCCGCACGCCCACCACTCCGGATGAAGTATTCATCATGAACTATTACTTCTTACTGCTATACCACAATCGGTCGTATGCCAACCTAATCTGTTGCGCCACCTGGTTGAGTCCCTCCCTCGATGGCTTCACATCCCAATCCACGACCACTTTGAATGGATCACCTGCATATCGTGGGAATACATGGATGTGAAGATGGAATATCTCCTGGCCTGCTGCTTCACCATCGGCAAGAAAGAGATTGATGCCTTCACATCTCACACCTGACTCACGAATGGCAGCGGCCGTGCGTTGGGTGATTGCCCAGAGATGCCGGCCTGTCTCCCCATCCAGATCCGCAAGATAGGCCGCATGTTGTTTGGGAATGATCATCGCATGCCCTGTAGTAACCGGACCGATGGTCATGAACCCTAGCACGATGTCATCTTCATAGAAGATGCTGGCGGGGCTTTCGCCGGCAACGATCTGACAAAAAACACACTCATGCATTGCTGATATCCCTGGACATCCAGTATTTGCAGTCGCCTCGCCATGACTGTCGATAGGCTGCCTCATAAGAAGGCGAGGAGCGGCTGGAAGGGGTTGTTCACTTCGGGCGGGATACTGTGGTACTCTCCGTGTAAGACTCGGCGCACGAGCCACTCACACCATGGTTCCACTGGTTCCTTCAGGGCCGCCAGTTCCTGCAGAGAGAAGTAGGCAGCCTGATCTGTCTCAACGCCTCCGTTCGAAGTCGGTACGCCGCTGACGTGGCGACAGAGGAAGATTACGCTGACCCAACCCTGCGGGCGAAGATTCTGAATGCCCATCAGACCCTCAATCTCAGCCGTGATCCCGCTTTCCTCACGCGTCTCACGTAGGGCCGCGATTTCAGGTGCTTCCTCCGGGTCTACGATACCCCACGGTATGCTCCAGCGTCCCGCGAGGGAGTGCCCTGCAGCCTGCCGTATGAGAAGAGCACGGTTCTCTCGCAGTACAACAGTGCCAACATACACGACCATTTTGGGTGGCCAATCCTCTCTCCCTCGTCTGTGATTTGTCATAGGCTTGCTCTCAGCGTAGCGATCCGGCATCTGTTTTTGTGCTCAGCTTCTATGGCGTTTTGCGGGCATGTACTGTATAACGGCGCAGTATGCAATGTCAATCAGCTGCCCGCCTGGATTGTACGTAGATATGAGGGGCAGTGCGTCGATCTCAGCCACCAAATCGCTGCAGTGCCTGATGGATGGCACGGGCGCCAAATTCGACTGCCTCGACGGGGATGCGCTCGTCAGCGGCGTGGACGGCCTCCGTGAAGTTGAAAACTTCCGGCAGGGGCATCGGCAGAAAGCCATAGGTCTGGATTCCGAGCCGGGAGAAAAAGCGCCCGTCGGTGACGCCGCTCAGCAGCAGCGGACAGGGCACACCTTCGGGGTCGGCCTCCTTGAGGATGCCGGCCAGCGTGTCGAACAGGCCCATGTCGAGGCTGGATGGGCCGGGGTCGAAGCGCACCACTTCCACCTCGCCTTCATCGCCGCCGATGGCGCGCACCTCCCTGATTAAGTCGTCCGGCCCGAAGCCGGGCAGCAGGCGGCCGTCCAGGTCGACGGTTACCTCGCCGGGTATCACGTTGAAACTGCTGCTGCCCTGCAGAATAGTTGGGCTGACGGTGTTTCGCAGCAGCGGTGCAAAGAACCGTCGGCGCTCCCCGAGCAGCCTGAGCACCGAGCCGCTCAACACGGGGTTAAGCAGTTGGGACATCACGAGGCGGCTGGCCCCGCCCAGCGCCGAGGCCATCGTTTCAAACGTCAGCCGGGCCGGCGGGGTTGCATGGAACGGCAAGCTGTGGGTGTCCAAACGTTTCAGGAAACGGGCCAGTTTTGCCATCGCGCCTCCCCGCACGGGCATCGAGCCGTGACCGCCGGGCCCGCGAAACCGGACCCGCAGCCAGCAGATCTGCTTTTCGGCCACCTGGATGGGGTAGAACCGGCGCTTGCCGACCGAAAGCGAGAACCCGCCGAACTCTCCCAGCGCGTAGCGAATACCGGAGAACTCTTCGGGATGTGATTCGACCAGGAACCTGGCGCCGTAATCTCCGAAGGTCTCCTCGTCTGGCACAATGGCGAGGACCACGTCCCCGGGCAGATTCGTGTTTTCGGTCTTGGCCCGCAGGAAGGCGGCCAGCATCATCGCCACGCCGCCCTTCATGTCCAGCGCTCCCCGGCCCCAGACGTAGCCGTCCACTAGCGCGCCCGAGAAGGGGGGCTGCTGCCAGTGCTGGTTCTCG
>JAUWQY010000041.1 GCA_030610855.1 Dehalococcoidia bacterium | reverse complement strand
CGGTGCCGTCGGACTTAAGCCCCACCGTGTGTCCATAGCCTGCGGCGATCTGGACGATATCCATCCAGGCGCCGATATCGCACTGCCCGTAGGTGTTGCGTCCCACGGCGACCACCGTGCCGTCGAACTTTAGCCCCATAGTGTGCCCGTAGCCTGCGGCGACCTGGACGATGTCCGTCCAGTTACCGACATTGCACTGCCCGTAGGTGTTGTCTCCCACGGCGATCACGGTGCCGTCGGACTTTAGCCCCACCGTGTGATAGCCACCTGCGGCGACCTGGACGATGTCCGTCCAGTTGCCGACATTGCACTGCCCGTAGGTGTTGTCTCCCACGGCGCTCACGGTGCCGTTGGCTTCAAGCCCCACCGTGTGATAGCCACCTGCGGCGACCTGGACGATGTCCGTCCAGTTGCCGACATTGCACTGCCCGTAGGTGTTGTCTCCCACGGCGCTCACGGTGCTGTCGAACTTAAGCCCCACCGTGTACAAGCCGCCCGCGGCGACCTGGATGATGTCCGTCCAGTGGCCGACATTGCACTGCTCAGTGTCGTTGATTCCCACGGCGACCACCGAGCCGTCGGCCTCAAGCCCCACCGTGTGACCGTAGCCTACGGCGACCTGGATGATGTCTGTCCAGTTGCCGACATTGCACTGCCCCGCGGAGTTGTATCCCGCGGCGACCGCCATGCCACCGGCCTTAAGCCCCACCGTATGATAGCCACCTGCGGCTACCATAGGGATGTATTGAGGTCCAAACGCAAAGTTGGCGGTAATAGAGTAGTGATCGTCCATGGTGATGGTAGTTGTGGCATCATCAATATCAGCAATGGTGCTCACATCGCCAGTCCAGTCGACAAAGTGGTAGCCCGTCTTAGGCTCAGCCAACAGGTTGATCACTGTGCCAGTGGCGTAGGTAAAGGTCCCCACTCCAGGGGTGGCCACTGACCCTCCGGTGTTGCAGTCGATAGCGAGATCATACTCAACAACACTGCCACCACAGCCTACCATCCCAGCCATTAAGGCTACCATAATCATAAAGATACTAACTCTAGCCACGTAATGGTGTCTCCTCCAACTAAGTATCTTCATAATTCAACTCCTCCATAACAGTTTCTTATTGCTGTATATCCCTTGTTCTCTGTATAACTATACCTCTTCCCTTATAGGCCGAGGTAGAGGGGGAAAGCTCAATTCAGATCCCATCCGTCTACATTGCACTGCCAGTAGTAGTTCCATCCCACAGCGGCCACGGTGCCGTCGGACTTAAGCCCCACCGTATGCAGGCCGCCTGCGACGACCCGGACGATATCCGTCCAGCCGCCGACATCACACTGTGTATAGTCATCGGCTCCCACGGCGGCCACGGTGCCATCGGACTTAAGCCCCACAGTGTGCCAGCCGCCTGCGGCGACCTGGCTGATGTTCCTCCAGCCGCCGACATCACACTGCGCATAGTCGTTGGCTCCCACGGCGACCACCGTTCCGTCGGCTTTAAGCCCCAACGTGTGCCGGCCGCCTGCGTCGACCTGGACAATGTTCGTCCAGTTGCCAACATTGCACTGCCCGTAGGTGTTATTTCCCACGGCGACCACGGTGCCGTTGAATTGAAGCCCCACCGTGTGCGAATCGCCTGTGGCGACCTGGATGATGTTCGTCCAGCTGCCGACATCACACTGCCCAGAGATGTTCCATCCCACAGCGACTATGGTGCCGTCGGATTGAAGCCCAACTGTGTGCCAGGCACCTGCGGCGATCTGGAGAACTTCTGTCCAGCCGCCGACATTGCACTGCCCGAAGGCGTTCCATCCCACAGCGACCACGGTGCCGTCGGTCTTAAGCCCCACTGTGTGCCTATCGCCTGCGGCGAGTTCATATTGCTCGGCAAAGCTGGCTGTTATACAGTAGGTGCTGTTCATCGTGATCTTGGTTGTGGCGGCATTGACATTGTCAATCGTGCCTACGTCACCAGTCCAGTTGTTAAAGTGATAGCTAGGATTGGGAGTCGCCTCCAGGTTGATCACCGTTCCCACAGCATAGGTAAAACTCCCCTCTCCAGGGGTGGTTACCCATCCTCCAGCGGCACTGGCGATAGTGAGGGTATGAGAAGCAGGCTGAGCACAGCCTACCATCCCGGCAATGAAGGCTACCATAATCAAAAAGATGCTAACTCTTGTCATGTAATAGTGTTTCCTCAAACTAAGTATTATCTTCATTTTTCACCTCTAGATTCTTGTAGTTGTCTGATTCAACGCAATAGAGTGCTCTTACTTTTGCCAACTATCTGGCAGACTTCAGCAGTTCTATAACAGATTCGGCTGTTTATTTTTACACGCATATAGATCTCCATCCAATGCTAATTGAATATAGTCTAAAGACCTGTTCGGTTCTCCGTCAATCACCCATTAGTAACCGGACTTTCGTAAGAGGAGGCTCGTCCTCTTCCAATTGGTAGGAGCACACAAGGAGTTCCCTGCAGAAACTCTCATTACCACAATAACTATATCGGGCTCTCTGCTAAAAGTGCCGGTAGATAGCGGTGCATAACGACACACCGTGCACTGATAGGCACCCGGCAGTAGCATGAGAGATGGCAGGGCAGGATTACTCAGAACGGTACAACTGGCGCCTGCACCGGCACGGCAGATAACGATTCGCCTGTCGGTCTTGAAGGGCCCTTGCCAGGGCAGGGATCGCCCACCACGTTACGTACAAAGCATAGCAGGATTTTTGTCAATAATTTGTCAATAAACGCAATGAAACTGGAAAGGACTGGTGTGGTTTTTACGTACAGATGTGGGTCCTGTGGCATAGAACGTGTGTGCTATCACACGTAGGGCCGTCAGACTCATAACCCAGAGGTCGTTGGTTCAAATCCAACCCCCGCCACCAAGAAACCAAGTAGGCAGGATGACTTTCAAGGTTATCCTGCCTAAATCTAAGAGGAGGTTAACATGGTTGTTAATATTGATAATAAATGTAGCACTTCTAATTGTTGCTACATTGGATCTTATTCGCCACTGGAACAGGAAGAGGTGAAATCCTGCACAAGTTGACCATCTAAGCTTCGTATTCGTCGGGCCGCAGTGTCCTGCGGCCTTCTTCATTGCCATTTGACCTGTCCAGAGCTACCAAATAAGTTCATCCTCTGTGATATAATGCTATTCGGCGATAATCAGGCTCGTAAGGCAGGTCGAGAGGATACTGGATGTCTCCGTCAGGCTTTCCAATTGAAACAATCGTAACTCATTTCATTACTCGAACTCAAGCCATCACAACCTCATAGGGGAACTTACTCGCCAAGTATTGCAGTCCGAAACTGTCGTTCAGACATAATGCTTACGTTGCCATAGCTGTGCATTAGGGGAGTAAATTTGGTGACAAGGTATGCCTTGATTGCGTAATCCGCGATGTTACTCTTCAAACCCAATTTCCCTTGGAACAATTGAGGTTTCTCAAATATTAAGTCGTATCGTTCCTGATGTGTTATGGCTTGGGGCAAAAGACCGTCCTCAGCCAGCGTGAATTCTTGGTCAATAAGAGTATGCCTTGAAAACGAAGACGATGAAGGGTCCCTGAATTTAGTTTCGACAAGAAGAATCTCGCGTCCTGATTCTGAGATACCTATCTGGTCATAGTCACGTCTCGCGACCCGGGTTGAGCGTGGCATACAACGATAGCCTTTCTCTTCAAGCTTAGTTTTCAGGTAAGTTTCATATTCTGTTCCAGCCTGTTGTTTGTGTAAATCAATCACCTGCTGTCCGCTTGGAGTGGCAGATGATGCGATATGTTGAGTATGTAATAAGATGAAGAAAAGAAGCATGGTTCGTCTATCGAGCATAACATCACCATTGGTCTTAAAGAGAATGGGGGCTTTCCCACTACCTCCTGACAGCATGCCTATGAAATCAGTAAAATCCTTGTCCCTTTTGGGTTGTTTAATAAAATGCGCTAACAGGTTCACAATTGGTAAGGTTTTAACTTCATTATCTCTAAGGCTAGCGATTACACTCAGAATGTTAGCCAAGTCAGCGGGGGTTACTGCGTACCTATATTTTAATGACGTTGCATAGTTTCTTTTCACCAAATATCGAAAGCCTATAGCGAACGGCCAGAGGTTATCGAAAAATGGTCCATAGTCAGTAGTGGTTATTGTTAGGTGTTTACTAATGAGTTTCTGAATAACCTCGTGATAGCGAAAGTTATTTACGTTTGGCATGGACTTGATATCAACTAGGCCGTAACTTGGCCAAATTTCTTCGAGGACCACATCGTAGTACTTCAGCCTGAACAAATGCTCTGGTGGCTTTCTGGTTAATACGTATCGACCTTCCTTAAAATCCTCGGTCATATTAAGGAGGTCTGAGTATTCTTTGTATAATTGAACGATTGTTTCTAAAGTCCTGGCGTCTTTTCTGATTCCAAGGGATTTGTATTTTGGGATGAAGGATAAGATGTCGTTTGACACCAAGAAGCTGTCAATGTGCATCCTTCCAGATGTGAAAAACTCATTCACAATATTTCTTCGCATCTGTAAGAGTGAGAGTGCGAGGAATCTGTAATCGCAGGTTCTTACCATTTGTCCGAGGTTCTTCTCAATTTGTGCGAACTGATTATTGAGGAATTTCAAGTCTGCTTCTGTAGTTCCATATACCTCTATTTCTTTGGGGTAATCTTGGCATTCTGGATTAAGACAGGCTTGTCTCTTCGTGTTAATGTCGTAATAAATCAGGCCACCACATCTTTTACAGAGGTATCCGGAGTCCCAAGGGACCTTGATTCCATAGGGAGCATTATTGGTTGTCGTAATCATATCTGTTGGTATTATATACTAAAGATACTATGACTTTTTGATGATGCCAAGCTACCATCAAGCATCACTGAGCTAACGATTGGTATAATTAGGAGTGGGGTTTGTGCTTTAACCGATGTAGGTAGCGGTATGAACAAAGGAAGCGCTGGAAGAGTCTTCGTACAAGAATTTGTGATAGGTCTCGGTTTTCTGAGCGGACTCTGGATCTATTCTGGTGTTGATCCAACCGCTGAGATTCTTAAGTCTTTCTCAGCGATAGTGCCAGAAATGTCAGGTTTCCTTTGGTTGATAGTGGTTTTGATCACTATCGGATCCATTATGGGGGCGTATTTTATGGGTAAGTGGCTCGGATTGCTGGCAGTGTTTCTGGCATTTCTGGGCGGAATATTTATAGGTTCTTGGGGTATCTGGCCTCTTATAGTAGGAGTGATTCTCGGGCTTTTCGCACCACAATCAAAGGTCAAATCTAGATGACCTAGGATTAGCACGTAAAGATACCAGACAAACTAGACACGCCCTTAAACCCTCAAATGCCCATCACAGCCAAATGAAGCACATAGCCAGCGAAGAGTGAGAGCCCTGCTCAAACCTCACCGATCAGGTACATCTCAGCACCATATCCAGCTTCTCTCAGCCACAACTCCGTAACTAAAAACCTGACCCTTTTGGGGCTCATAACCCCGAGGTCGTTGGTTCAAATCCAACCCCCGCCACCAAGAAACCAACGAAGGCATGATAGCTCTCAGGAGTATCCTGCCTTCTTCTTTTCTTCTGTCTTATTTGCCCGTATTGGAGTATCATTGTGCCATAGCATTATCTGTTGTATTACGTCATTGTGTTGTGGTAGTATGAGTGGGACTGCATCAAAAGGAGCATAATAGGTTGAACATACTCTTAGTTTATCCCCGGTATCCGGACACCTTCTGGAGTTTCAGGCATGCTTTGAAATTTCTCTTCAAAAAGGCAACTTTCCCCCCTCTGGGCCTGTTGACTGTGGCGGCAATGCTCCCCAAGGAATGGGACAAGAAGCTCGTCGATCTGAATACAACAAACCTGTCAGATAAGGACATCACGTGGGCTGACTACGTGTTTATCAGCGCTATGGTAGCACAGGATGATTCGGCGAGAGAGGTCGTCGACAGGTGCAAGAAGTTGGGAACTAAGACCGTTGGCGGCGGTCCTGTCTTTGGCATTGGCTACGAGGAATTTGGTCATGATGATATAGACCATCTGATATCTAACGAAGCCGAAGATCTACTGCCGCTCTTTTTGGAGGATTTAGAGAAGGGATGTGCCAAACATAGATACACATCTGAAGAATGGCCTGACATAAGGAAGACTCCTGTACCTTTGTGGTCGCTAATCAACAAGAAGAACTACCAGGCAATGAGTATTCAGTATTCTCGAGGCTGCCCTTTCAACTGTGAATTCTGCGACATCGTAATACTAAACGGACATGTGCCGCGAACCAAAGACGCAGTTCAGGTAGTAGCCGAACTGGACGCATTATACGATATGGGATGGCGAGCCAGTGTATTCTTTGTCGATGATAATTTCATCGGCAACAGACGGAAACTGAAGACGGAAATCCTGCCTGCGATAATCAAATGGATGGAGGAAAAGAAACATCCTTTCGCATTCTTCACCGAAGCATCTATCAATCTTGCCGACGACGAAGAACTGATGCGACTCATGACCAGGGCAGGATTTGACACCATATTTGTCGGCATCGAAAGCCCCAATGAAGAGAGTTTAATCGAATGCAACAAACTACCCAACAAGAATCGTGATTTACTGGCCTCGGTCAGGAAGATACAGAACTACGGCCTGCAGGTGCAGGGAGGGTTCATCCTCGGGTTTGATAGCGACCCGCTTTCCATCTTCAAGAGCCAGATCGACTTCATCCAGAAGAGTGGAATCGTCACCGCTATGGTTGGTGTGCTGATGGCTCCGCCGGGGACAAGACTATACAAACGACTCAAAGGGGAAGACCGTCTACTATCAGGCGGCAGCGGGGACAATACAGACGGGTCAACCAACTTCATCCCCAAGATGGGTAACGAGGCGCTTGCCAGGGGCTATAAGAATGTTGTAGATACAATCTATGCGCCCAAGCCATACTATGACCGCATCATAACGTTCCTGAAGGAGTACAAGCCCGACACCAGAAGAAGAATGAAGTTCTCTCTTCTCCATGTCATTGCCTTGATAAGGTCCACGTGGGCATTGGGGATTCAGGAAAAGGGAAGGCTGCACTATTGGAGGTTGTTTGTCTGGACACTGCTGAGAAAACCGAGAACCTTCCCTTTGTCCATGACACTTGCTGCTCAGGGATTCCATTTCCGGAAGGTCGCCAAGAAGATACGTGCGCCAATAGTTAAGGAGATCCCTGACTGGAGCAAGCAACAAAGCTAGCAGGCAGCCAGAACCAGTCGCGACCCAAGGACCCTGTCAGGTGTTCT
Source organism: Dehalococcoidia bacterium (assembly GCA_030610855.1). Classification (GTDB taxonomy): domain Bacteria; phylum Chloroflexota; class Dehalococcoidia; order GIF9; family AB-539-J10; genus RBG-13-51-36. The sequence goes on along the minus strand of JAUWQY010000041.1, from coordinate 3,639 downwards.
CCCCTTGAAATATGCCTCGATAGCCCTGGGCTACCTCGCCGCTCAAGAGGAAGAAGACCATCTGGATAATCCGAGCGTTCCTGTGTAGGCGAAGTCCCTGCGGATTGTAGACGACCATGAGTGACTGCGACCTGCCCGAATAGCCGGCATCCCAAACTGCACTATGAATGCTGACCCCGCAGCGAAGAAGACTCGACCGCGGAGTCGCCAGAGCCATCATGTTCCTAGGAAGACTAACCACCTCGTTATAAGTGACCAGATAACAATCGGGGAGAAGGTCTACACGCCCCAGTCCGTCAAAAGCGAGGGGGGAAGTACCGGAGATCACCCTGCTTTCATTATTGAGGCCCAGGCTGCCGCGTGAAGAAAGCAGCGCTACTTCCTTCAGGGTCAAATCTATGCCGTTGGGTTGAACTTGCTGCTCAGTATCACATAAGTTGTCCACCAGGGGAGGACTCTCCTTCAACAAGTTCAGGATGTCTTCTCTGGAAAGGATACCAAACATTCGTTCACCAACAGATCAGGCTGCTACAGCCCGAGTTACCGGCATTCAGTATAATCCATGCTGAACTGCCAGACAAGGTACTGCGATATTTCGAGTTGTTAGTGATGGCGAGAAGCCTAGAACGCCATCTGGATGTCATCAAAGCAATGACCCTATCCTAGTTGCCCGAATCCTGTTAATATAGGCACCTGCGCATTGCATTTGTGGAATATGTGTAAGCCATGAAAGTGGTAGCAGTTGTTGGCATGGCAGGTTCCGGCAAGTCCGAAGTAACCAGGGTGTTTGAAGAGCATGGCTTCAAGAAAGTACGGTTCGGGGATATCACAGACAAGGAGCTCAAGAAGCTGGGACTCGAGCGTAATGAGGCAAACGAGCGTTATGTCAGGCAACAACTGAGAAGAAGACACGGGATGGCCGCATACGCCGAGTTGAACTTGCCCAGGATTAAAACCTCACTGGGATCATCTCATGTTGTGGTTGACGGGCTTTACTCGTGGGAGGAGTATATGTTACTCAAGGAGTACTATGGCGGGGACTTCACTGCTGTTGTCATCCAGGCATCACCGGCAACCAGGTATCGAAGGCTTGCCAGTAGGGAAGTGCGTCCCTTAACGCTCGAGGAAGCAGCCAGTCGCGATAGATCAGAAATAGAGAACAGCAACAAGGGTGGGCCAATCGCCATGGCTGACTTCGCCATAGTAAACGAGGCTTCGCTGGAGGAGATGGAGAGGCAGACGGAACGAGTTATATCTGCCTTGATATGAAAAGGAAGACGAGACCCGGCATCGATGAATACTCCCTCAAGATAGCTTCCGTGGTGGCGGAACGCTCCACTTGCCGGCGCCGTCATGTGGGCGCCGTGGCAATGAAGGACAAGCATATACTAGCCACCGGCTACAACGGGGCTGCCGCCGGCCTCAAAGACTGCCTTGAACTGGGCTGCCTCAGGGACGAGATGAGCATAGAATCTGGAACCAGGCATGAAATATGCCGTGGTATTCATGCCGAGCAGAATGTCATCATACAGGCCTCGCTTCACGGCATCAGTCTCGAAGGCTCCACCATCTACTGCACCCACAGTCCGTGCGTCCTTTGTGCTAAGATGCTGGTCAATGCCAGGATAAAGTGCTTCGTCACCTTTGGCAACTACGCCGATGATTCCTTCATAGACCTGTTCCGGGAAGCCAAAATAGAGTTTGAGCGACACGAAGAACCACCCTCCAATATAACCCTGCTACCCTGAAACTAAGCCTATCGCACTTTTCCCCTGGCGAGTGAGGCAAATATGCCGCCGAAGCAGAGAATGGCGAAGATGATGAACGACGTCTTCATGCTTTCCTGGAAAAGCGAATAGTACTCGGGTGTAATTTGAACCCTCCCCATGTATAGGGTGAACATCAGCATGGCGACTCCCATGCTGAGCACCATGCCAACCTGCCGCATCGTTGCCAGCGTTGCCGAGGCTACCCCGTATGCCGTCTTTGGCGCAGAACTCATAACTGCGTTGGTATTAGGAGACGAGAAAAGAGCAAAGCCAAAACCAATGAGAATCAAATTGCCTATAATGAAACCCAAGGAGGTTTCTTCATTTAGAAAAATGAAGATGATAAGTCCTACGGTGGTCAATGCCATTCCTGCTGAGGCAATTAGCCTCGGTTCAATCCTGTCTGAAAGCCTGCCGGCTAGCGGTGAAAAAATAGCCTGCATAGCAGGCATGGCGACCAGAACCAAGCCGGCACTTCCCGGGTTGAATCCCTTCAGATACTGCAAATAAAGGCTCATCAGGAAAGATACAGCGTATGTGGCACTGTAATTGATCAACGCTGCCAGGTTGGAAAGGGTAAAGGCCTTGCTGTTTCTAAAGAGGCTTATATCCAGGACCGGGCTTCTTGTTCTCATCTCCCATCTGGTGAATGCTGAAAGTCCTATGACGCCTCCCACAATCAACCACACTCCTAACATCGCCGGCAGGAGAGTGAAGCCGTATACCAGCGCTACAAGCCCAAGGATGTAGATTACGGAGCCGGGAAAATCAAATCCCTCGCCCTTTGCCCCAGTCCACTCACCTTTTAGCTTCCACAAAGCGACGCCGATAACTGCCAATCCCAGGAGCGCACTTAGGAAAAAGATGCTCCTCCAACCAAGATGTTGCGTCAGGACCCCACCTAAAACCGGGCCTAAGGAAAGGCCAATATATGTTGCCGCGACATTTATCCCCAGTACCTTTCCCCTCTCATCGGCAGGAAAGGCCGAGGTGAGCAATGCTATTCCGGTCCCGGCGAGCATGGCAACCCCGATTCCCTGCAGAACCCGAAAAGAGATAAGCATCATTCCCGAGCTTGCCAGACCTGATAGGAAAGATGTCGCCGTGAAGATAACCGTGCCGCCGACAAAAATCCTCTTCCTGCCGTATATGTCTGCTATCCTGCCAAAGGGAACAAGAAGAACTGCCGACGATAGAAGGTAAGCTGTGGCTACCCAGCCTAACGTGACTGCATCCAGCGATAGGTCTCTCCCGATCGAGGGAAGCGCAATACTGACAGAGGAAGCCATGAAGGGAAAGAGAAAGGAAGTCAGCGTAGCGACAAGAAGCATCGCCTTTTTCGAGGCTTCACTCCTCACAGGACCATCCACAGTCTGCCATTATAGCCTGTTTGGCGAGACCTGTTCTGATCATGCTGCCATCCTATAGCCGGTCACCTGCTGTTTCACGGCCCCGAAGCATTACAGGAGTGATCATCTTACGGCTGCAAAGCCAGATAATGATCTAGTTCAGATAGGTGGGTGACACTTCATGTGCTTGTAACATTGGGTAATAACTTTCCGTGTCATTGCGAAGCCGGAGCCTGCTATAGTTGGACTGAGGAACCTCGCTTAGAGATTGCGGAGCCTGTTCCGAACCGCAGATGAGGAATCTCGCTCCTCGCAATGACAAGAAAGAAGTGTCACCAATCACCTGAACGAGTACAGCTAATTGCTTTGACGGAGATATCGCTGTAAACTTCTAGTCCGCCAAAATTTGGCATCCGGGAGGATACGAAACCGAATACGATGTTTTCGACAAAGGCAGGGGCTGCCAGGCTACTGATTGCAGCAGTCGTAGGTCTGATAACACTCAAGGTAACGGTTGGCTG
>JAUWQY010000068.1 GCA_030610855.1 Dehalococcoidia bacterium | reverse complement strand
TCACCTGGCGGACGCCGGCGGAGGGAGGGGGACTAATCCTGGTCACGTTAGCCCCCAGGTCGCTGAGAATACTGGTGCAGAAAGGCCCCGGCCCCTGATAACTGAGGTCCAGTATCTCGATGCCTTCCAGTGCTGTCATCTGTTTCTCCTGTCACTTATGTCAAGCAGACAAATCCTGACACAATCTTACCTGTGATTGCGAGCGCCGACAAGTCGGGGCACGGCAATCTCCTCCTGCGAAATCCCGAATCCTAGTGTCCAAATCCTGAATTCGAGGCGTGAAGGAATCCTTTCCTTCACAATTGTAGGGGCGATGCTTGTCCCCGACCACACCGCACCTCATTGCCAGCCCTTCACTTCTTGTCATTGCGAGTCCCGATGCAATCGGGACGTGGCAATCTCATTGGCTGAAATCCAGATGCCAGGATCCAGATGACAGTTGAAATCCGAATGCCTGAATTCCGAAACTATTCTTCTCTGGCATTTTGGCTTTGTCATCGGCAAGTTCCAGCAGCGCCTCCACCCCGGGGCCTCTCACCGTCACGGCCCGCTAGTCATCGGCTCTGATTCGTAAATCCTTTCCTCCGTCAACTCCGCTTCGGAAAGGGCGACATCAGCTTCGATATCCCTACCCTCGATTCCTTTAGCCAGAATCTCCTTATAGTATTCATGCTGGATTATCAAATTCATGATCTCATTGCTCCCTGTCCAGATCATGGCGAGCCTTGCTTCTCTGAGCGCCCGTTCCACGGGATAGACGTGCGTATATCCAATGCCGCCCAGAATCTGCATCGCATCGTTCACGACCTCCCAATGTGTCTGGGTAGCCATCTTCTTCACCTCCGACACCAGCCTTCTCCGGTAGCCTGCGGTACCTACTCCATCATCGATGGTCTTAGCTACGGCGCATGCCAGTGCGCTGACAGCATCCAACTTGGTGATGCAGTCGGCTATCTTAAAGCTAACTCCTTCAAAATTCCTTATAGTCTGCCCGAAAGCCTTTCGTTTGTTGGCGTACCTGGCCGCCAACTCCAGGATAGCCCTAGAACCACCTACTCCTCCCGAAAGAAGCCTCTCCGGCACCATAAGTTTGTAGAATATCTTTGCGCCCTCGTTCTCCTTTCCCACCAGGTTTTCCGCGGGCACCGCCACATCGCGGAAGACCAGCCTGCCTGTCCCTGTACCCCGGGCGCCCATCAGTCCGTACACGTGTTTCACCTCCACGCCCATGCCTCTCTCGACGATGAAGGCGCTGAGCGAGTCGCGGCCGGCCCCGGGGTTCGTGACGGCAAACACGAGGAAGAAATCGGCACCTTCAGAGCCGACGACAAATCGCTTCTGGCCGGTCAGGTAATAGTGATCTCCTTTCCTTCGAGCCACCGTGGTGGCGCCGAAGAAGTCGGAGCCACCCCTCGGCTCGGTGAGCGCCTCGCCCGCCCATTGCGTACCGGCGGTTAACGGCTTCAGGTACTTCTCCTTCTGTGCCTCAGTTCCAAAAACGTTCAAGCCCTCTCCGACGATGGAGGTAACCGAGACGAGACAGGCAAAAGGCACTCCCAGTTTGTTGACCTCTCCTATGGCTATGAGTTCGTCCACCCACTTCAGGTCTCTGCCACCATATTTCCTGGGGAACCTGATGCCGAGCAGGTTTCTCCTGCCGGATTCCCTGACGAATTCGTAGGGGAACTCGACTTTGTCGGCGTCCATATCCAGTATCAGCTGCCTCGGTACGCTCTTGACCAGGTCCTGCACCTCCTGCCGGAATGTTTTGCGCTCTTCAGTCAGGAATACTTCTAACATTGCGTGCTCCTTTCGTGCAGGAATGTTACAAAGTATCGTACCACGCGTCAAGCATATGTACTCATTCAGGTGATTAGTGACACTTCTTTCTTGTCATTGCGAGGAGCGAGATTCCTCAGTCCAACTATAGCAGGCTCCGGCTTCGCAGTGAGATTGCCACGCCCCGATTGCATCGGGGCTCGCAATGACACGGAAGGTTATTACCCAATGCTACAAGCACATGAAGTGTCACTCGTCTATCTGAACTAGATCAGCATATTGTCGCTTATCTGTGACAGGGTGATATAATGTCAGCCGGGATTCTGCGGAAACCAGGTTGTTATGCAGTCTGAATAACACGTCAGGAGGTGCCCTATGAACAGGTCAAGACCTTTGATAGCTGTGAGCCTTATCCTTTGCCTGCTGCTACTGTCCCTGGCCGGCCTCATCATGGCCAACACAGCCCGGG
>JAUWQY010000044.1 GCA_030610855.1 Dehalococcoidia bacterium | reverse complement strand
CGGCGAGTTTAGAGCAAGAGAGAACGAAATGGAGGCGGTGGTCTCAGAGGCGCAGGAGCCTCAGGAGCAGGGCTCTGAAGAGCAGATATCAGAGGAAGAAAGCACAGAGGAACAGACAACACCTCTTTTGGGATAAAGGAGCACATAAATGCCTACTTATCAATACCGATGTCTGAACTGTCAACTGCAATTCGAGCTTAAGCAGAGCTTCCATGATAAACCGATAGCCGATTGTCCTAAATGCAAGGGAATAGCCCGTCGCATTTTTTCTCCAGTCCCTATCCTGTTTAAAGGACCGGGCTTCTATGTCACCGACTCCAGGGGCGATGGAGATAGAAGGTCTGATAGTGAGTCGTTGACGAAGAAAGACAAACCTAGCGGAGGTGGCGATTCATGAAATGTCCCGTCTCCGGCAAAGAAGCAAGAGCTCATATCTACCGCTGCGCCAGATGCGCCGTCTATGTACACGAGGAATGCTGGCGTAAGCACGTGGAGCAGGCTCACAAAGACTAACTCACCCTTCGGTTCTTATCGTTCAATCCCTATCATGTTATACTTAGTTTGATCGTCCCTGTAGCTCAGATGGACAGAGCGGCTGCCTTCTAAGCAGCGGGTCGTGGGTTCGAATCCCTCCAGGGACGCCACCAAATCAGCTACAAAGTGTTCACAGAAGTTCACAAAGGGAATTCTGGATAGTTTCATCAAGTCCAGAGCATCAGGGACAAGTCCAAAGACCATCAAGATATACCACCTGGCACTGGACAACTTCGTCGGTTATCCTATCACTCCTGAAGGGATCAATGCTTATCTGAACTCCCTGACCTGTGGTAATGCTAAACATAACTACTATAGAGTTATCAAGACCCTGTGCAGGTGGCTATATCACACTGACCAGCTTCCCACTAATCCAATTGAGAAGGTATTACCACCAAGAAGACAAAAGAAGCTACTACCAGCTATAAGCAAAGACCAGCTAGACATCTTGGTTAGTAATGCCATCACTGACAGAGACAAAGTTACCCTGAATCTCTTGTGGTATTCAGGCATGAGGCTATCTGAAGTTGCCAATGTCAAGGCTACCGACTTCAATTGGGCAGAAGGCACGGTCATTGTCTTGGGCAAAGGTAACCGCTACAGGAAGGCACTTGCTGGAAATGGCAGTGTAAAGGACTGGTTCATGAAGCATGATAGCCTGGGCATAGCAGCAGATGGCATATCCACCATGCTCAAGCGGTTAGGTAAGACTACAGGTATAAAATGCAATCCTCATAGCTTCAGGAGAGGCTTTGCTGTCCACCAGGTAAAGTCAGGACTATCCAACAAGGTTATCCAGGCTCTTGGTGGTTGGGAAAGCCCTGATATGGTTAGCCACTATGCAGCAAGTCTAACCTTTGATGATGCGTTACAGCTGTATAAGAAGAGCGTTGCTTAATGGGCAAGGATTCAAAGCTGACCTGTTCACAAGTCAAAGCTGTGATGTTCACAAGGGGGTTATCCAGATTCCCTAGCTACAGAGTCCACATGCTACGGTTAGCTAAGATTGGCAAGGGGGTATCCCCTAGGGCATTCGTGCTACCTACGCCTAGCCACGAAGATGTTGGCTCGTATAAGAATTCCACTCAGAGTTGGGCAGCGTACAAGTCAATCCCGTAACGAAGCCGACAGAGGCTTGTGTTGTATCTTCTAGAGTAAGGGTGGTTGGCTTGGATGGACAGTTCTATTCGCCATAATATTCCGAGTAATCGGTAGGTTCGTGTTCTGCCCACCACTTATCCATATCACTGTCGCTCCTTTGACAGACGATGTGCATACCAGCTAGTCGTAATTCTTCCACGTCATCAAGGCTGATACCGCACCCATCACACTGAAATGTATCAGCTAAGAAAATCAAATATGGACTAGCAATTCCATCTTCATCGAAGTCTGCCTCAACTTGCGTTTCTCCCGTCAACATACCACCGCAACCACAAATAGGACACGTTGTCTCGTATGTGTCCCAGCTGTCAGCAAGAATCCACGTATCTTTAGCTTTCTTAGCGTTTTCTTTTGCTACCTCTATTTTGCGCCTAACTCGTTCTATTCGCTCTTCGTTGTACTCCGACAAAAATCGTTTGTCTTCTTTAGTTAAGCGATAATAGAAAGATGGCGAATACTTCTCTTTATCTAGGATTTGAAAAACACTTAAGGCTAGATAGGCAGTCCTTTCTAATTCATATCGCTGGAAAGATGGTAACGAAAGATGGATACTTGCGTTTCGGCATCTTGACAATAGTTTGAAGTAAGGTCTTAAAGCTTGTCTTTTCCCTGGGCAAAATACATAGAAGCTTGCTATCAACTCGCCCAGTTCGAACGTCTTATGCGCAGATGCACGTAGAAGATTATCGAGATATCTCCAACTGAGGCTATCTGATAACAGACTGTCTGGGCACGTAAAGAGAATCGTAAGCTCTAAAGGTAAATCATTGAATAGCAAAACAAGATTGTTTTTAGCTAGAAAAGCTTTTAGCATAAGCTCAATTGCGGTTGCAAGATTACCTATAGCTGGTTCAATCAGTGGATGGGTACTCTTACGTTCCTTGTGGAGAAACTCTAAACCCACTTTGAAGTAGCCGATTGCACTCCGTGCCAATTCACGTTGGATTCTATCTTGAGTTAGGGCGACATATTCTTTCATAGTCAGCGACTTGCTGCTTTCCACCTTCTTCATTTCATCCCTCCCCTGACTTGATACTAACTGCTGCAACCTCAATAGGCTGTGATATATCGGGAACCGTTACACTTTCGCCCTAACATTTGCGCCTCCTCGATGAAGTATATCCCACCGCAAGGCCGCTTGATGCTCAGCCTAAGCAGGGTGTCGCTTCATATTCCTTTCCTCTACGTATCCTCTAGCCTTCTCTTCTGCTTATGAGGTTTCCGTCTTTGTCTCTAAGTTCGAGTATCATCGTGTCTTTAATCACCACGGTGTCTGTCAAGACTTTCTTTAGTAAATTCTTGCTTGCATGGTTCAGAGGGGGAAGTTCATCATGGTCCTTAAGATATCGATGAAGCAATTGAAGTTCAAGGTTGCTGGCTTCCCCACATAGGCACCAACCAATTTCCATATCATATTTCTCGGCCATCGCATGGATTCGTTTGTTCGTCCATTGCGTACGTCCCGGACGTAAATACTGCTGAAGTCTCTCTCTTAACCCGTGCTCACCTTCTGTACTGCCTATGTAGAGGATATCTGATTGGCCTTCTAAACGCCCAAAACACTTGCTTTGAGCCATGCGAAATATGTAGATTCCAGATTGTTTGGGCGCACTTTTCACGGTTTCCTCATTGAAAGGATGCCATTCGGAGACTCCTTTGCATATTTGGCTTACCTGTCTTGAGTCCATACTAGCACCTCCTATTGGTTCCAAATCCGCTGGCTAGACTACTCTTTAAGTGCTCCAGTCATTGTAAGTGTAATGGTAGCACCTGCGGAAGAATTGCTCGCCATGCTTATACTCCTAGCTACCTCATTATCGGGGATGCTGGTATTGGCAACGGAAGTGTCCGTATCACTTGAGCCAAGTAGGACTAACCCTATCAGAAGGACTGCAAGGGTGACTACAGTGACCAGCCTCTTCACTTCAATCCCCTCTTAAATCAATTATACCAGCAGCCAACCTTAGAGAGAAGACATGAACAAATAGAGCAGAGGAGAGGCACTGCACCACCATTGACACTCACTATTGCTGGGGCTAGAATAGGTCAGAATGATTAAGAAGAAGAGCATTCCAGGAAAGGGCAAGGAAGAAGGCTCTCCGACTGATATTGAGATGATTGCCTCGTTCAAAAAGGAACTCACAGAGTTTCTAAAACATAATCCTCACGCACAGATTGCGAAAAGGGGAAACGACTTCTATGTTCAAAGACCTTGGAATGACGAATCTGTCGTATTTATTCTACAGCATGAAGCCGAATTAGTTAAGGCACTGAACAAGCTAGTGTTGCCCCCACGATTCACAGCGATTTATCACCTAGATTCCAAGACACTTGAATATATCTATGATGTTATTGACCGTGACGACCCTTGCTACAAACGTGAGTTTAAGTTTGTATTATCAGGCAAACGTTATCTATGCAAGTACGGAGAGGCCTCAGAAGAGTTGTTGACTCTGAGTAAGCACTTCAGACGCACAGGGACACAGGCGTCGACTGACCATAGGAACTTAGCTTCATTGAGAGATCATGTTCGATCCCAGTCTCGGAAACGGGCTACATTCGAAGAAGCCGCCGTTAGTCTGGAGCCTGTATCGTTCTTCGTTAGCGGGTTCAAGAAGTTCGATGAGGATGAAATCACTGAAGTCTCTAAACACCTCAGTTTCTTTATGCAGTACTACGATAGAGACTCTCCTCATATACTAATCCATTCACCTGAATCAGAGTCCACAGAATCATTCACACAATCACAGATTCCCGAAATAGCATTTCCTAAGACCATTACGACCAAGCGTCAGGATGCCTTCCTTCTTGACCTTGCATTAACTGCGAACACAACAAACTCGGCTAGGTTAAAATTCATCTACTATTATCAGATTATTGAATACTCAGCTTTCTACTATATTGACACAAGAACGAGGTTGGACCTGCAAAAAATCATAAATAGCCCCGACATCCAAGCAAATGCCGACTTGCATATTCCGAGAATACTGGAGGCCATCAGCGTTGGGATCCACCAAGAAGAGGGAAGCAAGATAGAGAGTGTAGTGAAGACCGCCTGCTCTCTTGAATCACTGTGGGAAGCAATCGCACGGAATTTGTCTTACTTCAGAATTCAACAAGAGTTTGATGGCGGGTTTACGATTGAACCTCTTATTCCTGAGAACTGTACGAGAGACTTCTTCTGCGGATGTTGGAATCCGAAAATCGTACACACACTACGCCACATTAGGAATGCTCTAGTGCACGGTCGTGAGAAGAAGTTCTTTAACGTCATTGCTCCCACAGGGCACAATGACTTGCTACTTAGGCCTTGGTCATCAATAGCTCGATGTATTGCAGAGCAAGTAATCATATTTGGTAATCAAACATAGTCTGCATTGCTGTATTCGTTAAACTGAAAGGGGGCAGGCCAGAATCCAACTCAGGCCTTAAAGCTATCCGTGACCATTGATGGCATTAAAAGGTCGCTTCCGCCAGTCCGGGTGTTTTTTCTTATACTCTGCCCTCTTTTGTTCTAGCTCTACTTCGCTAAGCTCGGGCTGCCCGTTGTATTTTACTATGAACCAAATCTGTTTGGGCTCTTTGTCCTTCGCTTGCTTCTCCAACTTCTCAAGTCTGTCTTTCAAGCTCATTTCCAGCCTCCAAGAAGCTTGCTTTCCAAATCAGCTAGTCTGCCCTCGAGGTCAGCCACCTCCACAGCCCTCAAACCAATAGAAATAAGGTATCCCGCCGTTCGGGAACGTATAAACACGTCTCCCTCTTTGGTCTCCAGCACTTCCTTTATCAGTCCAGCCAACACGCCAAGCAGAGCCGTCGCCGTTCGGATTTCCTCTGGAGAACTGACACGAAGAACTTTGAACCGTCCAGTTTCACCAGCACGCCTAGCACGTTGCCACTGTCTTTGGTACTCACGTTGTACCTCGTGGTTTTTGTAGGGCATTATGCGTAAACCCTCTTATAGAACAAATTCATCAATATACCTTCGGTAGCGAAATGGTTAATGTTGTAATCGGTCTTCAATTTGCGTTCGAAATGGTAGTCTATCATACGTTTATAATCAACGAGGTCCAGGGACCACTGGGAATTAATAGCTATCTATAGAGGGAATAGGGAGAATAGGAGGATAGAATGCAGGGAAAACGCGGAACGAGAGCACGTATTCCACCACTTAGCCGTGCTCACATAATGAGACGTGCAATAGATGAACCACGCATACCACGAAAAGAATTAGCCAAGAAACTGCAGCAGGAGCTCAAACATCAAGGATTTGACGTGCCTGAAATCGAGGTTCTTGAACGCATGATTTCTAAATATCGAAATGAAATAACTGATGCTCCCGAAGACAAACCTTGGAATCTATTGACTCTATCGGATTATGATATATCAGCGGATGCATTGCCTGTCGTGTTTGAGTTATGGGCTCATGCCTTGAGAGAGTGGAAAAGACCCCTTACTATTCGAGAAATAAAGTGGGCAGCTCGTCTCTATCGTATACAGGATGATTTATCGGAACTTTTGATGCTATCTACGCAATATGCTGCCTATGAAAGGTTCTGTAGGTTATTGGGAGAGGAGAAGATTGCCCCGATTGCAAATGAGGCAATTTTTGAAAGAGATGCAGAGCTGTATGTCGATATTCACACACTCAAACCAACTGACGAAGAAAGACTGAAGATGCTAGAAGACCCAGAGATACTAAAGAAGAAACGCCAAAATCTTTTACGGGAACTAAGAAATCCCGAGATACTGGGACTATTAGGATTAGAGAAGTCTTATTCTCAGGACCAAATTCAAACAGTTAAAACAAAAAGGAGGCAAAGGAATGAGAAGAGGTGAACGAAGATGAAACAGTATGAGATAGCTAAGGAGCTAGGAATATCCAAGAGCTACTTCTCCATGATATTGTTAGGACAGAGGAAGTGTCCAGCAAACCTGATGGAGAGGTTGCAGGCTATCCCTAGTGTTCACAAAACTGTGAATTTACAGGAGTGTATCGTGCCTTCTAAGCAGCGGGTCGTGGGTTCGAATCCCTCCAGGGACGCCACCCGACCGCATTGAGAGATGGCTGTAGGCCGGTTAGCAGGGAATCTTGGGGACACCATACCAATTAGGCTTCCTACACATTAGATGCTGCGTCCCCAGAATACCACTCGTGCGATACAGGGCCGCGCAGATTCGTAAGCAGGCGGTTTGTCGCTTGTTTTGTCATTCCTTTTGTCGTAGAATCTGGCTATGATTCACGTGTCGCTGCAGCTCACGCGGACGGAGAGAATGCCCTGTAGACGGGGCGCCGGTTCGAATTCCTCCAGAGACGCCACAGAGGATTTGCCCTTTGGTACATAGGCGATGACGGATAAATATGACGTAGAAGTAAGATTGCTCGCCATCACCCCTGATGCCGAGAAACTGATAGAGACGGCCGGCAGGCTGTGTTGGGACACGCAAGACAAGACAGGCACGGTGCCCGACCGCATTCAGAAATGGCTGGAGGTCGGGCATGAGTCAATGATTGAACATGCTTGCGCCACCTTCTACATCCGCGCCAGCCGCGTCCTGACCCACGAGCTTGTTCGTCACAGATTGGCGAGTTACAGCCAGAGACATTCAAAGGCACTTGTCCTGTGTGTGAGGATTGATTTTAAAGGGAGCTTGGACGAGGAATCTAGGAAAGCATCAAGAATCTTCAAACAATCCTTTTTCTGCCCATTCCCTGTCCTGTGATGGTGGTGGCGGTTCCCATCGTTTGAGTAAACTGCGGTTGAGCGGTGGTGCCTCTCCGAAGTACTGGATGTAGGTAAATAGAAGAGCTCTTTCAGCCTCATCTAATTGGTCTTCGCTTATGGGTGTAGAATACCTCACATTTAGTTTCCCCAAATATTTAGTTACATCATTGCCAGTATGGATTGGCTTGTCCAGTATGATTTCAGCCACTCTAAAATGTGCCCAAAGAAAACCGCTTGCAGTATGGTTCTGTTTCCAAAAGTTCCATAGTCTATTACGGAGAACTTTTGCTTTACCGATGTATAGTATGCCTGCATTATCAACCCTACCGATTCTTTGAACTGGTCGGTCACTCATGACAATATATACACCAAGAGTTGTAGGTGACGAATCCCAATAATCCTTTAGGGTCTCTAGGATAATAGGTTCATGCCATGGACTTTTCATTTCTTTAGCCTAATTATATGATTGAAACGGAGCCATCGCAACTAATATACAAAGGCACTTGTCCTGTGTGCAAGGATTGGCAATAGCTACTCTTATCTGAATCTATTGGCGTACATAGAAACAGCAATTCCCCCCAAACCGAATATTACGGCTTCTACAATTGAGACTGTTGTTGCCAAAGTACTCACATTCGCAATAGCCAAGCCTGTCACCCCAATACCAAATGCATATAGCACATAGCTCAGATTCTGGTAATGCCACCTATGCTGCCTTTGAGTATCTTCTCTATGATAATCATCAATCCTTTGCATAATTTGTGACATGTCTCCTTGTTGTGGACTTTGTTGATTGCTAACAGCAATTTGAGGTGGTGTCTCTCTATTGCGTCTGCTAAAAATAAAGATTATTAAGGCTATTATAAGACCCAGACCGATTGCACCAATAACTAGCAGAAATAATAACAAAATCCATATCCCATTAACCGCTGGATACATATTTCACCTCCATTAGCATGCTGATGTATGCCTAATTTTATCATAGTTCAAGGCAGTCATTCTAATATGAATAATATGTCTATTTGATATTATACCTGCATCCGTGTATAATAATACAGCTATGTATAGTGTCAAGGAAGCAGCACAGAAGCTAGGCTTGGATACCAGCCAAGTAAGAAGGCTACTAGCTAAGGGTGAAATCAAAGGGGCGAAATTAGCTAGGGATTGGGTAGTGTTGGACTTGAGTTACAAGAGGAAAAGAAAACCAAAGAAGAGATAGCAGTGGAATGATAGTGGAATGATAGCAGAATGATAGCACTCAGCTATGGAAGTCTAGCTACAAGGAGGTCAAATGAAGAGACTAAACCAGGCACAGATTGCAGAGGAGCTAGGAATATCCAAGAGCTACCTGTCCATGATATTATCAGGGCAAAGGGTGTGTCCACCTGAGCTTGTGGGCAGGTTGCAGTCAATCCCAGATGTTCACAAGATTGTGAACTTACAAAGCTGTAGCGTGCCTTCTAAGCAGCGGGTCGTGGGTTCGAATCCCTCCAGAGACGCCACTAATGAGTTGCCCTTTGCTACATAGGCGATGACGGATAAATATGACGTAGAAGTAAGATTGCTCGCCATCACCCCTGATGCCGAGAAACTGATAGAGACGGCCGGCAGGCTGTGTTGGGACACGCAAGATAAAACAGGCACGGTGCCCGACCGCATTCAGAAATGGCTGGATGTCGGGCATGAGTCAATGATTGAACATGCTTGCGCCACCTTCTACATCCGCGCCAGCCGCGTCCTGACCCACGAGCTTGTTCGTCACAGATTGGCGAGTTACAGCCAGAGAAGCCAGCGATATGTGAAGGAAAGCGAACCG
>JAUWQY010000050.1 GCA_030610855.1 Dehalococcoidia bacterium | reverse complement strand
CAATCTCTTGACAGTAGAGAAATAGGCTGCGCATAACTCACAGAATCATGGGCCGTTAGCTCAGCTGGTAGAGCACCTGACTTTTAATCAGGGTGTCGGGAGTTCGAGTCTCCCACGGCTCACTAGCTAAATCATCAGAATCTGCTAACATTTTGCTAACAAGACCGTCTGAATTCCCCTTATCATCTGCTGCCATAAGTGAGAGCGTCGGTTACGTGTTCTCGCCAAAGTCTCGGCCTGCCGCTTCCGTTGTGGAAACCTCTTCATGCCCTGGCATTGCTGCCTTCATCTTTATCAAGCTTAGATTGAGGGCAATAATATAAGCCTGTGTGCTGTTTCTAACACCTAGCTTTTTGAATAGATGCTGCAAATGGTTCTTAACAGACTGGTGCTGTATTTTTAATATCTGGGCAATCTCTTTGTTTTTGTAACCCTCAACTACCAGAGCCAATACCTCCAGCTCACGATGTGATATGTTTAATTCCCTAGCCTTTTCCGACCATTCGTAGCTAGGCTTGATATCTACCTTGCATTGAGTTTCCATTAGTCTTTTTGTAATCCAAATACGTACTATAGTACTCCCATTTTCAGCATTTGTCAATACCTCAATCAATACATTTTGCTCAAGCTTGTTTCAGCTTCCATTTATCATAACCCTGGCCTCATTTGAACTCCATTACACCTTGAGCCTACGGTTTCTTTCATTCCGCTCAATTACGCTTCCTAACGCTCAAACTGCGCTTCACCATTATGCGGCAATCTCTCTGTATTAATACCAAAGTCAACAGTCAAAGACTGTGCCTTTCGTCAAATTTATAAAAGAAAATGGAAGCTTGCTCGGCTTCCTTTTTGTCTCTGACTACCCAAACGAAAGATATCTCATATAATGTTCATTTGTGTCTCACCTCTTCACTCGTCAATCTGTTCCCATTCGATAGCATGGAGTGCTAAATCATCTGGTTCTCTTCCCTTTTCTCCTAAATCCTTCCTCTGGTCCTCGCGGCAGTAATGCCTTAATAAGTGCCGGATGCTTTTTTGTTACCCCTCTAAGTCTTTTATCTATTGTCCTATAAATGTATTTGGTCTTATCCTCAAGGATAATCAGCATTAGCAGAATTCTGCTTTTTTCTTCTATACTTAAGCCCTCGCTAGCAGACATACTATCCAGCAACTCAGATACGCATCGCTCTCTTTCCTCAACCGGCAGAAATCTCCACAAAGCCCACATACTAGCTACTCTATTCCAATGACTAACTTGCGATTTTTCTCCTGTGTTCTCCAGATATATTCTCCGCAAAGCTTCCACCAATGTTACACTACCCATGGTCCATTCTGCTGCCGCAATAGGAAGGAAGTCAGCAAATATCATCCCCGGGCTTGTTTTTTCATGTGAGAAGGACTCGGCAAGTTTGTTTCTTATAGGTAGCAAGAAGTTCAAAGCACTCTTCAACCCTATGTATTTCAACTCTAGGGGAGTTAACCACCCCGCTTGCAGCAGTCGACCTATGACATATTTGCTCATTTTCGTGCCCACATCTTCTCCAGGGTAATTCATTACAGTCTCCAAAAGCTTTAATGTCATCGCTCTTTTTATACCAATGAAATAGAACGTAACATCGGTCCAGAGGTCGCTGAAATACAACTTCGCATTGAGTTCGTCTACATTGGCAAACTCGTCTTGATGATTGAACAAATAAAGCGCTGCGAAATAGTCAAGAAAAGACCTATGCTTAAAACTCACCATGTCCATTATCTCAATTAGCCCAGCCCTTTCGACCTCCGCAATGAACTTCTTTATCCAACTAGCATCGAATCCAAACTTCTTAATATAGCCTTCAACGAATACTTTGAATTCCTCTTCGGTGATTTCAACCCGCTTCTTTTGGACGAATTCTGCCCACGCAAACTCGGCAAGGAAATGCAGCTTTGTCTCATATTGAAAAAGTGATTCAATCTCTTTATCTCTGAAATCCCATTTCCCAAGCACTATTTCAAAATAACGAGTATAAAGGTCCGCTAGTGATGCAGGGACTTCTCCATGCTCTTCGGCAATCTCGATTAGTATTGTTAGCGATATTGGAGTCATGGGCAGTTGACTCATGACTTTCGTCAGTCCCTCTTTCAAAGCTTTAAGCAGGCTAGTTTTCTTTACTATCTTCTCAAATAGCTTCACAGCTTGACTAACTTGAAACGGCAACAACTCGAATGTAGCTAATCCACGAGGTGGATTCTTGATTACATCGATTTTTCTCGACCCAATAATTAACTTCCAACCCATGTCTGTACAAAGTTTGGTGGCTTTTTCTAATACTTCCTTTCTATATTGTAGGGATACTTCATCCAAGCCATCTAGTACTAACGTACTTATTTCGAAACCATTTGCCAACTGCCTTTTTTCAGTACACTTCTCCAAAAAAGATTTGCAGTCTTGACACCCCAATATATCACGAGCATACATAATTACTGGCAGTTCAACTTTTTCTTTTCCTCTTCCACCTATAATCTCCTCTGACACTTCCCTGAGTTCATCCAAAACAAGCTTGCGCAGTGCTGTTGTCTTTCCTACGCCCGCATCGCCGGACACTATTATTCGCCTTTCTTTTTCAAGCATTGACTTCAAATTGTGAAAAAGGACCTTGTGCGACCTAATATTTATCTTAGTTATCTTAGTTCCAGTCTCCTCCACGATTATTGGTATCCCGCCTGTCAACAAATGGGGTTCTACATACCATTCTGACATACTCAGATGCGAAGCCTTTTTCGAAAGTGAGCTGGTCATTTCTAGTGCCTCAATTCGTTGCTCAATGAAATCCACCATCTCCCCACCCAAAAACACCTCTGGGTAGCACTCTGTGAACTTCTCAGTTAGCCATTCAATCTCGAAAATCGTCAGTATTGATTTATAATCCTGCCTCACTTGATATGTTAGCCTTTTTCTAGCATTCTGACTGATATCACCAACAATTACTAACCACACTTCTGAGGTACACGCGGTGTCCACTCTTGTGGGTATTTCTCTTGGTATGTCAAGACACTGCTTTATTTGACTCGCGATTCTCTCAATTTGGCTCCCGGTTTCACCACGAAGCTTCCCCATAGAAACCACAACCGACGCCACTGACTCTCGAAATTCATCCTTCCTTATTACAATTAGGTCCGCTCCAAGTTCTGTCGGACTATGCGTGACTCGAATAACAGCTTCTTTATCAATCTCTGAAAAGAGTTTTGCTAAGTTCTTGTGAAACTCTGTTTCTTCAAACGACATGAGGTTCGCCATTCTATCGTGTAAGGGAATTTGCCTAGCTCTCTTGAATAACCCGCTCTTTGCCCGCATGGTTCACCTCGTACTCACAATACCTTCTGTAATACAAAGTATAGTTTCGCTATAACGCGATGTCAATGCAGAGTTTGCTAACATTTTTGCTAACGAACTTCTCACCACCATAAATGACAAGGTGGTACTAAACAGTGCCACCTGAAGCTAAATCGCCAATAAAACGGTATCAGGAATTACTTCTTTTCACGCTCAGGGACATACCTCTTGTATCTTTTAATCAGGGTGTCGGGAGTTCGAGTCTCCCACGGCTCACTAGCTAAATCAATTGTCAATAGTCAAAAATACTAATCCAATCATTGCATTCATATTCATAAATGATGTAGAATCTGGAATAGATAGAAGGAGGGACAATCGTTATTAAAAGGAGCCGTGGCCCCTCAAATCCAGATTTGGATGAACTCTACACGTCGATAGACCATGCCATTGACCTATCAACGGTAAGAATTCGCATTCTAATTTTAGGTCCAAGATTAGATGGTGATGAACCGGGTTCTGAGTTACGTAGGCATATAATCCAAAAATGCAGAGATGAACAGTATATTACTGTCCTTGCGGAGCATCAACAAATGCAGAACCTATTTTCCAGAAAATGGGGTCCAGTACATGACCTGTGCAAAATGGAATTGTGGCTTGCCCGTGAAGAAGACGGAAGGGGTCACAATATAATCGATGGTATTGTTATTCTACCAGCTAGCGCTGGTTCTTTCATTGAATTGGGAATGTTTGTATTTGAAGCAGGAATCCATTGGAAGATGCTAGTTTTATTCAACAAGGAACATCAACATACAATGACGGATAGCTTTATTGGCAAAGGTGCAAAAATGGCCTTTGATAATGGTCGCAGGGCTCTGACTAAACTAATGGACTATCAAGACCTTGACAGCTCATGGTCCGAAGTATCACAATTCCTTAAATGGGTCCAGGGTGAAAAATGGTGGGATACATGGATGAGAAGGACTACACGCTATGCGTGAAACTGCTCTAGTGCTTGACAAAATAAAGACGATAGCTGCAATCAATATTCTTCAGCCAGTAACGAAGCTAAACTTATCTGGATTGCTCAAGAACAATATTGACTCTGCATCACTGCCTACTATCTTGCAGGAATTGCTTGAAGAGCGTTTAGTTACTAGTGAGAAGAAATATTACCGGGTCACACGTCTTGGAATGTCTTATATCCCTTCGCGAGAATCAAAGTTTCTGCGCGATATATATAGGATGAAATATCTTCTAACTATCAGCAAGCGAAGGGGAGGTGATTCGCTCGGGCGATGATTCATCGCCCATCATGTAAGAACCATATTAAATAAATATGCGCAGTAAAAGTAAACGTTTACTGTGCATATCGCCTCGTATCGGAGCTCCGAGAACTCCGATACGAGCGACTGGTAGAGGCAATCGTAACACCGATTGGTCAATAGTCATGTATCGTCTCCCCTTTGCTATTTCCTTGGACAAGACCCCCGACCTCCTCAAGGCCATTCAGAGTGAATTCGTTCTCGACAGTGCCCACATAGCCATCGCACGCAAGCTACTGGAATCCCATCTGCCACCTCTAGCGACCCCGCACATACTGCCGTATCTATTCGGTATCTCTCATTCTCTGCTCCTGTCTATGTCCCGCAATCCCGAACACTACTACCGTACTTATCGAGTACCCAAGGCCTCAGGCGGCTATAGGAACATTGAAGCCCCAAGAAGATTCCTGAAAATGGTGCAGCGCTGGATCTACGACTACATACTAGCCAACAGGCCTCTTCCTCCATCGGTTCATGGTTTCGTCCGTGCTAGAGACATTTTCTCCAATGTACAACCACACTTGGTCTCGAAGAACATAATGGTCATCGACATCAAGGATTTCTTCCCCAACATAAATCAGAGACATGTTAAGCAGGTCTTCAAGGAACTAGGGTTTCCTGTGAAAGTCACCATTATGCTGACCGGCTTATGTACGCTCGCTGAAAGGCTGCCGCAGGGAGCTCCAACCAGTCCTGCATTGGCCAACATTGTGTTTTCTCCCGTTGACGAGCAGCTGATTCCACTAGCTCGCCAGTGGCAGTGCGAGTACACGCGATACGCTGATGACCTCGTCTTCTCAGGTAACATCAGCTTCACGGCACAACATAGGCTGCACGTCACTAGGCTAATTCGACACGCCGGTTTTGCTATCAATCCCAAGAAAGTTCGGATCATCGGAAGTGGAGGTAGACAGATAGTCGCTGGCTTGGTAGCAAACGAAAAAGGTCTGCCTCCAAGGCCGAAGCGCATGCGTTGGCGAGCTACCTTCCATCAAGCATCCCTGAACCCAGCAAGTTTCGAAGGCCAAGGTCTCAGGCTCTTGGGCATAGCCGCCTTCGTCAACAAGTATGACTCCATTCTGTCCCAACGCTACAAGGAGATTGCTCGTGGTGTCACCAAACTCGAATCGCACAGGTGACCCGGTCTTCCAGCCTTGCTAACATCCTTGCTAACGAACTTTTCACCACTATAAATGATAAGGTGGCACTAAACAGTACCACCTGAAGCTAAATCGCCAACAAAAAAGTATCAGGAATTACTTCTTTTCACTCTCAGGTACAAACCTTTTGTATCTTTTAATGAGGGTGTCACAGGTTCGAATCCTGTACGGCCTACCATCAGACTGGCCTATTTGGCTCGCCGCATCTGTTCATCTTGCCTGCAAGGCAACCCGTGATATATACTTTGCTGTCAGTTTCTTCTCAGGGCTGATAAATCCACATCGGGAGGTAAGAAATGAATGGTTCCACGGATATTTTCTCTCTGTCCGGCAAGGTA
>JAUWQY010000074.1 GCA_030610855.1 Dehalococcoidia bacterium | reverse complement strand
CGCCGATGACCAGTTTATCTTCTATTCCTGCATTCAACAGGGTCGCGAGTTTGTATGGGCTGACGACGCTATATTCTACTATGGGCCGCCCGAGTCGATTGCAGACTTCAGTCACCAGTGGAGCAGGTACTTCTTCTACACCAATAAATCGCGTCAATACTTCGGCAAAGAATTGATAGACAGGGATATGAGTGTTCCCGGTCTGTGGCGAACGATCATGTCGAGCCTTCTCCGCCATCCTCTCTGCGGACTGATGTGGGTCTTGTGCTACGCAATGAGTAAGATTGAATTTGTGCGCAGGCTTGATTTTGGGAGATACGAACGCGGTTTCTTCTGGACGAAATCCAGACCCCTGAGAATCCAGGCCAAGGATGTTGTTGGCGCAAAAGTACCGGTAAATCCAAGGCAAAGCGGAAAGAAGGCATAACTGGTCTTCAGACGGGTATCCTGAGTTGAGCGGGTTGAAATAGGAAATCCTGGACAATAGCATGCGATCTTTACCAGCCATTCGTACCATCATCGGAGCTTTTTCTGTTGCGGTAGCCATTTCTTGCTTCCTCCTCCCCGCCATTAATACGTTTTGAAAGATTCTTTTAACAGCGCTTTAGGAATGAACAACCCTTACACCAAGAATATCAGCTCATCTGTAGTGCTATTGAACAGATTTATCCCCAACCGCCGGGGGTATTTAGCTTGATTATGCAGACAGAAGCATTCCTGTCTTCAGCCTGGCTGATACCCCGATCGATGTAATCAGCTACCACGGGCACAATGGTGCCATCCACAGTAAGGATTTCCACGGTAGTGGGCCCGGCGGCAATCAGGCTGCCTCTTAGACCCGCAGCTACCGACATCACAAGCAAACCAAGGAAGAAAACCCTTAGACCCATTCTAAGCATCTCGCATTAACCTCAGGTTAATCATAAACTAAGCAATGAAAAGCAACAAAGTCTACTGCAAAGCTGCAACAAGAACAGAGAAGGAAAACCGAGCGTTGAGTAATTCCTGTTTGCGGTGAAAGGAGTTTAGCTATACAATGGGCTCAGTTATGTTTAAAATAATACAGAGTTGATCTATGCGGAATGCGTAGAACAGCGGAGGTAGCAAATGCCGGAATTGAGTTGGGCCACCGTAGTCACCTGGTTGATAGACCATGGCATCCGCATCCTTATCATAGTGGTGATGGGAGCTGTGTTATGGTTCGCCTTAGACAAGTTTCTGCCGCCTATTGTGCGCCGTAGCATAGCCCGAACCAAGTATAAGGAAAGCAAAGGGGGGATG
>JAUWQY010000005.1 GCA_030610855.1 Dehalococcoidia bacterium | reverse complement strand
TTCACACGGTGGGGCTTAAGGACAACGCCACTGTGCTCGCCATAGGTCGGACCAACGAGGGGCAGTGCGGTGTCGGTGAATGGATAGACATCCTCCAGGTCGCCGCAGGCGGTTACCACACCTTGGGGCTTCAACTCGACGGCACCCTGGTCGCCGCGGGAGATGACACCCACGGGCAATGCAACGTCGGTGACTGGGAGGACATCACCCAGATCACCGCAGGCTACTATCACACGGTAGGGCTTAAGTCCGATGGCACCGTCCTCGCCGTGGGACCCAAGCGCTACGGGCGGTGCAACGTCGCTGAATGGGAGGACATCACCCAGATCACCGCAGGAGAGCATCACACGGTGGGGCTTCAGTCCAACGGCACTGTGGTCGCCGTGGGACGGAACAAATACGGGCAGTGGATGGTCGGTGAATGGCCGGACATTGGCCAGGTCGCCGCAGGCGCGCTTCACACGGTGGGGCTTAAGGCCGACGGCACCGTGGTCGCCGTGGGATGGAACTATCATGGGCAGTGCGATGTCGGCGGCTGGGCGGAGATAGCCAATGTCGCCGCAGGCTCGGGGCACACGGTGGGGCTTAAGGCCGACGGCACCGTGGCCGCCGCGGGAGACAACCAATACCAGCAGTGCAATGTCGGCGGCTGGGATCTGATCCCCTAGATTGCCGCAACCTGGGTTCACACGGTGGGGCTTAAATCCGACGGCACCGTGGTCGCCGTGGGAGACAACCGGTATGGGCAGTGCAATGTCGGCGGCTGGGACCTGAATTGAATCTAACCGTACCTCCGCCCATAAGGGCGGAGGTACGGTTAGATTGTCGTTGCGAGCGAAGCGCGGCAATCTCATTGCCCCCCCACCGAGATTGCTTCGGCTGACTTCTTCAGCCTCGCAATGACACAGGGGGAAAGATTGCTTCGGCACTGTCGTGCCTCGCAACCGCTTCACTCCCCGCAACGACAGAGGGGACAAGTTTGCTTCGGTTTCGCCTCGCAACCGCTTCGCTCCTCTCAATGACAAAAAGAAGTGTCACTAATCACCTGAACGAGTACAAGTACTTGACAAGGAAAACATGACTGGTGTATAAGATATGTGGTGGTTCTTAGTTTAGGTTGTCACATACTTGGTTAATCAGTCTCGGTTCACTGAAACTCGCTCAAGCGTTTGGATGACCGTAACTCAAACCAACTATCTAGAAGAAAGGAGGTCATCCAATGAGTTTTCAGGACAAGTCGCTCCGGTGCGCCGATTGCGGGCAAGATTTCACCTTTACTGCCGGTGAGCAAGAGTTCTACGCGTCTCGCGGTTTACAGAACGAACCCAGACGTTGCCCCGAGTGCCGGCGAACCAGGAAATCAGAGCGCCGCACGGGTAATGACTACGGATCCCCACGCCAGATGTTCCCCGCAGTATGCGCCGAGTGTGGCAAAGACACCGAAGTACCATTTGAGCCCCGCGAAGAGAGGCCGGTATATTGCAACGATTGCTACACCAAAACCAAAATGAGCAGATAAGGCCACGTCGGTCTTAAAGGCGCGAAAGGCCGGGTACCCCGTACTTCAGGGTACCCGGCCTTTCGATTACTAACACAAGGTTAGTATGACACAGGTTCCAGCGTTTTCCAGTCATGGCAGATCTTGATGGATTGTTGAGGGAGATCGCGGTTTGCACCCTGGCATCGACTACATCAGTCCTGTGGCAGAGGCGAATTGGAGTGCCCGAGTCGGTAGCGTCTGACTTGCCTTACAGGTTTTACATTGCCCCGGTAGTCGGGAGCGACGATGTTGAATACCAGGCTTATCCTGGGATCCACCATCCGCGAACTGATTCGCGTTTCAATTTCGTCCAAAGAGAGACACGTGGTGATCACCATCGGTAACCTGGCATTGTAACGGTAGTTTATTAATTGATATAGCTTCTCCTGAGCCCAGGGCGTAGCTGACTGCTCCCCGAAGTCATCGAGTATCAGCAGAGGACTCTCTCTGATCTTCTCGAAAAACTTGTCATAGGGCATTTTGCTATCCGGACTGAATGAGGAGCGTAAATGGTCAAGAAGATCGGGCACGACTACAAAGAAGACTGCTTCTCCCTGCGCCCGCCGATAATTGGCAATAGCTGCCGCGAGGTGAGTCTTGCCACAGCCATTGACGCCCTGAAATATCAGCCAGCCCTCCGGGGAGCGAGCGAATCCTTGTGCCAAGTTGAAAGCCTGGCGCAAATTCTGACGCTGTTCCAGGAGAAGTTCCAGCCTCTCGTGATCGAAGTTATCAAAGGCCATATTTCGTAGTAGCTCTAGTTCTAAGCCATACTGGTGTTCCAGGGGCGATTTTTGATCGATCGTCCATACCTGGCAGAACTCATTATCAGCGAGACGGCCACGCATGCGTTCATCCGTTTTCTCCGGTGGCGCGTCGGTGGTGATCACTGTCGCCATCCTGGCATTGAAGCGGTGATTAAGGAGTTGTTCCAGCTTCTCCTTAGCCCACGCAGTAGCGCCTCCCGTAGTAAAGTCATCGAGCACCAGTAGAGGCGCGTTCTTCACCTGCTCAAACAGCTCGTCATAAGTGATGTCGCTTGCGGGACTGAAAGCGGAGCGGAGGTGATCCAGGAGGTCGGCAGCACCGATATAGAACACGGGCTCTCCCGAGCCAAGACGGCGATTGGCGACAGCGCACGCCAGGTGCGTTTTGCCGGAGCCGCCCGAACCCGAAAACACCAGCCACCCCTCGGGATTATCGGCAAAGGCCCTAGCAGCCTGGCAAATCCGGGCGAAGTGCTCCTGGGAAACAACGTTGGCCGTCCTTCCTTTAGGAGACAGATTGTCAAATGTAAGGCGCGATAGAGCACCCAGGTTGCTATATCTCTCAAGGAATTCCGACTTCTTCCTCCTCAGCTCTCCTCTGCTGCAGCTACACGGTACCGCGCGGCCATAATCAACTCTCCCTGAATCCAGGACAGGATGCACAAAGCCAGCTCCCCCGCAAAGAGAGCAGGTTTCACGCTCTTCAGCCAAGGGCAAGGGAGCGTCACCTTTTGACGAGGTGCCCGTATTTGCCCTTGACATATTTGTTTGGGCCACCTTTTTTAGCGTTTCCTTGATACTCTCCACTGTCCTTACCTTCGCTAGCCCACCTTTCCAGGATACGGGCGATGTATTTCCAACTCCGCTTATTAAGCATCACTGCTTCCTTAAATGCATCCTCAATCCACCGGGGCGGATAAAACCTCTCTGCTTCCTTAAGCTCTTCAGCAATCATGGGCGTTATTATGCCTATGTTCTGCTCGTAGAGAGTGAAGATACTGGCAGTCGGTGGCTGATAACCCGGGTACATCGGAGCGGCCATAACATATACATCCTCGGGCACTCCGTCTATATCCACAGTCGAGTGTAACAGGGCGCCATGCTCTACGGCCGAGGCCAGGGCCTGGCGCAGTTTTCCCTCGTCTAGTCCAGCCGACAGTTGACAGCTTTCGGCTTTCAGCTCTTTGTACGTAACCCCGATAATATCGGGATGCGGTAGGTCTTGCTTTCGCTGGATAAGATAGGCCGCATATAACACTACCTTAAGCTCGGCTACGTTCTGAATCCTGGACATCGTCTCGGTGAAGAAAGAGCCGGGCAAGGAGATAGACTCTGTTCTCGCCTGAGACTTCGATAATCGCCGGTTCGGCATGTCTTTACCTTCATGAGGCAGGAATCAACTCGGCCTCTAGATTAGTAAACTTGGCGGTCCTACCCACGAATCGTAGCTTAAGCTGTCCTAAAGGACCATTGCGATGTTTGGCTATGATGATATCCGCGATGCCGCGGGGATAAGGCTCCTTTTCAATGTCATGCACCTTACTCCAATCCTCGGGAGAATAGATCATATCTTCCCGGTGAATGAAAATAACCACATCAGCATCCTGCTCAATGCTGCCTGATTCGCGCAGATCAGAAAGCTGAGGTATATGGGAGGGACGCGCTTCTACAGCCCGACTGAGTTGCGATAGGGCTAAGATAGGCACATTGAGTTCCCGGGCTAGGGTTTTTAGGGCACGAGTTATGTTACTGATCTCCTGGACTCGAGTCTCATTCCTACCGCTGCCTTGTATCAGTTGCAGATAATCGACGATAATCAGGTCGATGCCGCGTTCGAAGTGAAGGCGCCGTGCCTTGCTCCTTATATCTACGACCCGAAGCATAGGGGAATCATCAACATAGATGGGTGCCTCGGATAGGATGCCGCTGGCTTCCATGATTCTTATCTCATCCTGCTCACTAAAATGTCCCAATCTTATGCGCTTAGAATCCACCCCCGATTCACTACCGAGAAACCTCTGGATCACTGCCTCTCGAGACATCTCCAAACTGAATAGCGCAATACAAGCCCTTTGGTTAATACCGGCATTCCTGGCAACGCTTAGCGCTAAACTAGTCTTACCTAAGCTAGTCTTGGCCGCTAGAACGATTAAGTCAGTCCTCTGCAACCCTCCTAAGGAATCGTCCAAGGCGGCAAAGCCGGTTAGAATATGAGGTACTTCCCCTTCTCTGAGCGCAGTAGGCTGCCCAGATTCCTCGAAATATTGACCTAGAGCCTCACGAATCGGAACAAGGCCTCGAAGACCCTGCCTGGCTCGCACTTTGAACAGGATATCTTCGGCGTCATTGAGGCTGGCCTCAACATCTGGGCCGGCTTCGTAGCCAAGGGCCTCAATCTGCCTGGCGGCGGAGATCAACCGTCGCATCACTGCTGTATCGGATACTATTTGAGCATAATATTCAACATGGAGCGATGTAGGCACATTACTTATCAAATGGCTTAAGAAGGCGGCACCACCAATTTGCTCCAAGTTGTTCTGACGCATCAGCTCATGAGCCACCGTAATCTGGTTTATGGCCTCATTAGGACGTTGGTAGATAGAGAGACAAGCCTGGTAAATCATCCGATTCGTTTCGGAGAGGAAATCCTCGGCCTTGAGGGATGTGGAGACTTTCAGTATTGCATCAGGGTCAATCAGCAGCGACCCGATTACTGCCTCCTCAGCCTCGATATCGTGGGGCGGGACTTTTCCCTCTGCCATACCTAGTCTTGCTCCTCCCCGATAACAACGGTGATCTTCGGTTTGATGTCGCCCGCCAACCTGACGATTACCTCATGGCTGCCTGCCTGGCGCAGAGGTTTCTCTATCTCTATCCTCCTCTTATCAATGACGGCGCCGGCAACCTGACTCAACTTCTCAGCTATATCGGAACCGGTGACGGAGCCGAACAGGCGGTCTCCGGCTCCCGCACGGGCCTTGAAGTGAATCTCCTTACCTTCAATCTGCTGAGCCAGTTCAGCCAACTGATCCCGATCGCTGCTTTCTGCTCTGCGTTCCTTCTCGAGTCTGGCCTCCGTTTCTTTAATGACCGCGGCTGTGGCCACCACAGCCAGACCGCGAGGCAGAAGGAAATTCCTGGCAAAGCCTGTGCTCACTTCCTGTATCTCTCCAGCTCTTCCCCTCCCGGGGATGTTCTCCAATAAGACAACTTTCATAAAACTCCTCGCTTCGCTCAGGATGACAAGAACCTCTCTGCCGACACAGCGGCAGTAGCGCCATCCCCAGCAGCAGTTATCGCCTGTCTGGCTGAATTACGACGGACGTCTCCGGCGGCAAACACTCCCGGAATCCCTGTTTCCATCACCTCGTTGGTGATTATGTAGCCCCCTTCGTCTAAAGGCAGCACTCCCTGCCACGCAACACTATTGGGCACCGAGCCGATAGCGACAAAAACGCCCTCCAACCGTAATACTGATATTCTAGCATCTTTGGTATTCTTTAGACTAATGTGCCTGACTACGCCATCGCCTTCAATTCCGGTCACAATGGTGTCCCAGATAAGCTCTATCTTTGGTTCGATAAGAGCTTTCTCCTGAATTATCCTGCTGGCTCGAAGCTGGCCACGACGGTGGATGACCTTGACGGAGGAAGCAAACCTGCTTAAGTAGAGAGCCTCGGTGATGGCAGCATCGCCGCCACCTACTACGGCTACCGCTTTATCTTTGAACAAAGGGCCGTCACAGGTAGCGCAATAGGAAACTCCCTTGCCTACATATCTGTCTTCGCCGGGCACGCCCAGTTTGCGGAATTGAGAGCCGGAGGCAACGATTATCGCCTCAGCCGTAAGATCGCCTTCCCCGGTGCGGACCAGATGATTTCTCCGGCCGGGCACTGCTGCGGTGACATCAGCAAGTAAGGTCTCCAGTCCATAGCTAGTGGCTTGCTCATAGATAAGCTGTCCTAACTCAATGCCGGGAATACCCCTGGGAAAGCCCGGGTAGTTCTCCACGCGCTCAGCGTTGATTATCTGCCCGCCGAGTATCCCTCTTTCAACAAGCAAAGTGTTAAGCCTCGAGCGGGAGCAGTATAGCCCAGCGGTGAGCCCCGCCGGTCCGCCACCGATGATGGTCACCTGGTAGTTCTTGTTCATAGCCTTAACCTGCCGCAGCTCTCTTCCGGCATTGATACGGCTCTCCCCGCCGGGCCAGAGCCATGCCGGCAACAGAGAGTCAAGCAATCTCAATTAGGTCGGATAAGCAGCACACTGATTATACCATCGATTTCTGCCTCTGGGTCGGGGATACTTCTTCTAGCTGCGATGGAACTCCTGTCTGATCTTATCAAGTGTCCCTGGCTGCAGGATATCAGCCACGGTCATAGCCATTGCCTTGGCCGCGTCCATCAAGCCTTCGTGTCCCGCCTCCGAGGCGGCTGCTGCCGCAAACTCCGGCGTATGTATCGATACGCCGGGCGAGGCTATAGCTATCATAGGATGTATGCTCGGCAGCAGTTGACTGACATTTCCCATGTCCGTGCTGCCAAAGCCAAAACGGGGGTCGAAGGGTACTACCTGTCGCCCCAGCGATTCCAAATTCTGACCGAATAACTGAGCCAGGGTTACATTGTTCTTCATCGGGGCATAAGTCGTATCTCTCCAGCGATACTCCAGTCTTGCTCCGCTCGCTATAGAAGCTCCTGTGAAGCAGTTCAGGATTTTGCCCTTCAACTCATCAAGGTACTCGTTCTCCGGAGCACGTATCAGGAACGTTGCGGCGCTGTGAGCAGGCACTATGTTGGGTGCTTCCCCGCCATCGGTGATTATGCCATGAACACGCGCCTCCTCTCTGATGTGCTGGCGTAACGAGTTTATGGAGGTAAAAGCTATGACCATGGCTTCCAGGGCGTTAATACCCTTATGAGGTTGACCGGCAGCGTGAGCTGGCAGGCCAAAGAATTCGACCTCCAGGGTGCTGGCGGCAAGTGCCTGTATCGTTACCATGTTCAGATCATTGGGATGTATTATCATAGCCACATCTATTCCATCAAAGGCTCCTGCCTTCACCATGTCTATCTTGCCACCCAAACCTTCCTCTCCAGGAGTGCCCACCACCAGAATACTGCCTCCTAACTGGTCAATGATGGATTTGCTGGCCACACTGGCACCGACGGCAGAAACGCCTATTATGTTATGCCCGCAGGCATGCCCGACTTTGGGTAAAGCATCATATTCCGCAAGCAAGGCAATCCTCGGGCTCCCCCGACCATACGTTGCCCGAAAGGCCGTAGCCAGGCCGGCAATGCCTCGTTCCACCTGAAATCCACACCCTTCAAGATAGTCGGTAAGCCAGGCCGACGCTTTCTCCTCCTCGAATCCCAACTCAGGGTTGTCATGGATGCTCAGGCTCAGCTGGACAAGCTGTTGCCTTTGCAGTTCGACAGCATCTTTTGCCTTCAGCTTTAGTTTTTCCATCTCCGATACTTGAACCTCCTGCTAATAGCTATTATACTTTGTACCTGGTTTGATTTCCAGGCTCAGACAGATGGACAAGATTGAAGGCGAGCTTCTCAGGACTCTGGTGAATGTGGCCCAACTGCTGAAAGAGCCCGTCGGCTCCAGTCGCAGCTATGTCATAGATGCGACAATTCATGAGGAAGTTGAAGGTCCTGTGAAAGGAAGCGTGAAGCTGATTCATACCAGTCGGGGTATTCTGATTCAAGGCGCATTAGCAATTGAGGTAGAACTCGCATGTAGCCGCTGCCTCAATACATTCTCATACCATCTAGATTTCACTGCGGAGGAGGAATTTCTTCCCACAATCGACGTATGTAGTGGTCTGCCGCTATCGTTAGAGGAAAAGTCGGATGAGTTTACCATTGACAACAAGAACATACTTGACCTGGGCGAGCTAGTACGCCAATATACTCTGTTGAATCTGCCCATGAAACCATTGTGTCGTCCTGATTGCTCAGGAATAAAGGAGATGAATTCATATGGCGTTACCTAAGAAGAAGACCTCTAAAGCACGACAGGGGAAAAGGCGCAGCCACCTTCAGCCGACTCCGCCTGCTATCGATGCGTGCCCGCATTGCCACGGCCCCAAGTTATCTCACCGTGTTTGTCCTAACTGCGGCTGGTACGGTGACAGAGAGGCGATTGAGGTCAAGCCCTCCAAGAAAAAGTAAAGCAGGATGGCCGAGTTATCAAGGGCAGCTTATGTTTTCCCGGGGCAGGGCTCACAAAACACCGGCATGGGCCAGGATTTATATGACCGCTATCCTTCAGCCAGGACAGTCTTTGATGAAGCTGATGCTTCCTTGGGCTTCTCTCTGTCCCGTTTATGCTTCGAAGGTCCGGCGGATGAACTAACAAAGACGCACAACGTGCAGCCAGCGATACTGGTCGTCAGCGTTGCCTGCCTTAAAGCTCTTGAAGAGACAGCCATAGCTGATTTCCCTTCTCCCGCTTTTGTTGCCGGTCACAGTTTGGGAGAGTACACCGCTCTTGTTGTCGCCGGTGTGCTCAAGTTGGCCGACGCCGTTTTGCTTGTCAGGGAAAGAGGCAGGCTAATGTACGAAGCCGGGCTAGAACGCCCCGGGAGCATGCTGGCTGTAATAGGTCTCGATGAAGAAACAGTGAAAGACATAACCATCCACAGCGAAGTCGAAATCTCCAATATGAACTGCCCCGGGCAGATCGTGCTCAGTGGTGCCACCCAGGCCCTGGCCGAAGCCGATAAACTGGCGAAGGCAAGAGGTGCTCGTGCTCTTATTCCTCTGAAGGTTAGCGGGGCTTTTCATTCGGCCTTGATGGAGCCAGTCATAGCTGAATTCAGTAACATCGTGTCCAGCTTCAGGTTTCAGCCACCAGTCATTCCCGTGATATCCAATGTGACCGCCCGACCGTTGACAAGCATCGATTCCGTAAGAGAAGAACTGGTGAAGCAACTTCGTAATTGCATCCAGTGGCAAGGGTCGGTGGAGTATATGATGCATAATGGCGTAACCATCTTCTATGAGATAGGTCCCGGGAGAGTGCTCAGCGGCCTGATCAGGCGCATCAACTCAGACCTCCAGACCATCAATGTATCAGGAGTTGAGGATATAGCGCAGCTGGCATGTCAAGAGGGACCGATTAGCTAATGGCCGGCATCAGGCGAAAGGCAAGAATCGCTGCTCTCCAGGCGCTTTATGAGCTTGATTGTACCAAGCACAAGGCAGAGGAAGCCTTAGCCCATCTGGCCACAGAGGAGAAGTTGCCTCAACAGGCGCTTAGCTTCAGCGAAGAGCTTGTCAGAGGAGTGCTCCAGCATAAATCTGAGCTTGATGCTCTTATCAAGAAATCCGCCACTACCTTTCCCGCAGAACACATGTCCATCATCGACAGGAGCATTCTGCGACTGGCTCTTTTTGAGATTCTATTCCACGATAGAACCCCATTTGACAAGACTCCGCTCAAGGTAGCCATAAATGAGGCCATAGAGTTAGCCAAGGAATTCGGAAGCGATTCTTCGCCCCGGTTAATTAACGGAGTATTGGGGGCAATAACAACCGAACGTGGCCTGGGATAATGACAATCGTAGCCGAAGATACTGCAATCCGGATTGTGAGGCTTGAGCTGGGCCCCTTTGGAACCAATTCCTACATTGTAACCTGTCGAAAAACACAAGCCAGCGCGCTGATAGATGCGCCGGCGGAGGCACCCATCATCGTAGACACATTAAGGAATACCACGCCCCGATACATATTGTTGACCCACAGTCACTTCGATCACATCGCTGTCCTTGCTCAACTACGGTCTGAGCTGAAGATTCCCCTGGCCGCCCATGCATCAGACGCTGCAAACCTGGAGTCGCCACCAGAGATGTTGTTGAGTGACGGCGATACACTATCGCTGGGTGACCTCACATTTGCGATACTTCATACGCCGGGTCACACGCCAGGCAGTCTATGCTTCAGGGTCGGTCGCTACCTGATATCAGGCGATACCATTTTCCCCGGTGGGCCGGGCAGGACAGGCTCTCCAGCTGCTTTTGAACAGATAGTCAAATCTACAGCTGAGAAGATTCTTGTGCTGCCGGACGATACTCTGGTGTACCCTGGTCATGGTGATGCCACCGTGCTAAAGAAGGAAAAGAACGAGTTTGCCATATTCACCTCGCGGCGTCATGATCCCGGCCTATGTGGCGATGTACTCTGGCTTTCAACTTAGTCAGTATCCGTAAGTGCCCACGGACAACGAGCGAAGCGGATTCCTCAAGGTGTCCATGAGTTCATTGACGTCTCCCTTCGTCCCGACACCTTCCGGCAACGGACACTTCCTCGCCTACGAGGAGGCATTCTCTACTTCTACTCGCTCCTCATCAGATTTCTAGACACGACCTTGCTCCAGGTTGCCCTCGCCTTTTGACAAGACCTCTGTGACTAACTAAACTAATGACATAAGGGGGAAAATGGCTGTCGTCGACGAATTCGTCAAATCGCATCCGAAATCAAGAGAGTTGCACGAAAGGGCGTTGAACCACTTCGCCGCTAAAGGGGTCACCCACGTCGCTCGTATCTGGGATCCCTTCGGTCCTTATATGACTCACGCTCAAGGCTCAAGGATTTGGGACGTAGATGGCCATGAATACATCGAGTTTCGAAACGGGCATGGCGCCCTGATACTGGGCCACGGCCACCCGGCTATAGTGAAGGCAATACATGACCAGGCAATCAAGGGAACCCTTTATAGCGCCTCCCACGAACTGGAAATTGAGTGGGCGGAGCTGATAAAGAGCATGGTACCAACCGCAGACAGGGTGGAGTTTTTCGCGTGCGGGCAGGAAGCAAACGTGATGGGGATAAGGATTGCCCGGGCCTTTACCGACAGAACAAGAATCCTCAAGTTCGAAGATAACTTCCATGGCTGGGCCGATCAGTTAGTAACTCCTCGTGCGCCGGGCGCGGTTAACGCGGAGCTTAAGGAAATACCCATGCATGACCTCAGAATGCTGGAAGCGGAGTTGGCCACCAAGCAATATGCCATAGTCCTCACCGAGGGCGGCGGTGCCCACATGGCAGGCCAGGTTCCCTGGGAACCTGATTTCATTGGGGCCGTGGGCC
Source organism: Dehalococcoidia bacterium (assembly GCA_030610855.1). Taxonomy (GTDB): domain Bacteria; phylum Chloroflexota; class Dehalococcoidia; order GIF9; family AB-539-J10; genus RBG-13-51-36. The sequence continues at coordinate 56,225 of JAUWQY010000005.1, read as the reverse complement.
CCCTGGCTAGGAAGTATGGCACCATCTGGCTTCTGGACGAGGTGGTCACCGGCTTCCGTGATGGGCCCGCTGGCTGGGGTGGCTTCATGGGGTTAAAGCCCGACTTGACTACCTTCGGTAAGAGCGTGGCGGGCGGAATGCCGGCCGGGGTCTTAACCGGTCGGGCCGACGTCATGGCCATGTTAGCCCCTAAGCCCCCTCCTGAAAGGTGGATTCCTCACTCCGGCACCTGGAATGCGATGCCTATCGTGTGTGCTGCTGGTATTGCTGCCTGCAAGCTCCTCAAGGACGGTTCGGTTCAGAAGCAGGTCAACGAAATGGGGGCTTACTTGCAGCAGACTGGTAATAAGGCACTGCAAGAATCGGGCTATAATTGGCGTCTCTACGGTCGGTCTATTATCCATACCTACTTCGGCCCGGCTGACTTCGAAGTGGACGATGCCGGCAATTCGCCCACCAGGGACATCAAGAAGATGTTGGCCGGGAGCGACGAGAAGCACAAACTGGGCCTGTACCTTCTTCATCATGGGATCCACACGCACCAGGGGAGAGTGTTCATACTGTCAATGGCTCACACGAAAGATGATATCGAGAAGACAGTCGATGCCCTGGTCCAGGCTATACGTGACGCCGTGGCTGACGGTGCTATCGGAGAATTACCGGCATAGACATGCTCAGGCTGCCCTATTGTTGATAGAGGTATGGTGTAGTATTATACCAATGCTGCAACAAAGCGACAGGGAGACAAGGAGAGGCTATACTCTGAACGACCTTATGTCTGGAAGCTCTGACGAAGTAAGGGCGCTTATTCGGCGAGGGGAACTAACCCGGCCCACGGCAGGTTTGGCCCCGGGCTATGCCCAGGCAAATCTAGTCGTACTCCCTGAAGACCTGGCCTTCGACTTCTTCCTCTTCTGTCAGCGCAATCCTGGACCGTGCCCGGTTCTTGAAGTGGTGGAATCGGGGAGATACGAACCCTCTCTGACGGCCCGAGGGGCAGACCTCAGGGTAGACATTCCCTTATACAGGATCTACCGAGATGGCGAACTGGTGGCAGAGCAGAAAGATGTCACCGGTTACTGGGATGATGATTTGGTGTGTTTTCTACTCGGTTGCAGTTTTACCTTCGAGGCAGCCCTGATAAGAGCGGGGATACCACTGCGGCACATCGAGCAGGGTAAGAACGTGGCCATGTATGTGACCAGCATTGAGGCCAGGCCAGCGGGTATGTTCTCGGGGCCCATTGTTGTGAGTATGAGACCCATTCACGAATCAAAGGTTGTAAGATGCGTTCAGATAACGTCCCGGTTTCCCATGGCGCACGGCGCTCCCCTGCACATAGGCGATCCGGCGAAGATGGGTATTAGGAGCATTAAGCATCCGGACTATGGTGACTATGTGAAAATCAAGGAGGACGAGGTTCCCGTGTTCTGGGCCTGCGGTGTTACCGCCCAGGCCGTAGCGCTGAGATCCAGGCCGCGGTTGATGATAACTCATTCACCCGGGCACATGTTCATTACCGATGTTCGGGATGAAGAACTGGCTGCTTCATAACTGGCAGCCCCGTGCAGAACCATGCCACTCAATCTCGTCGCCTGTCTTCCGAGGGAGGAGCCTGATGGACAGAAAAGTAGATATTAACTGCGATATAGGAGAAGGCTTTGGGGCCTACACGCTGGGGTCTGATGAAGAGATAATGCCGCACATATCATCTGCTAACATCGCCTGTGGATTTCATGCCGGCGATCCCCTGTACATGAGGCGGACGGTGCGTTTGGCCGAGGCAGCCGGTGTGGGCATCGGAGCTCATCCCGGCCTCCCCGACCTTATGGGCTTTGGGCGGAGAGAAATGATGATAAGCCCCGACGAGGCCGGGGATTATGTTACGTATCAGATAGGCGCCCTCCACGCCTTCACCAGGACAAAGAAGCTCCAGCATGTCAAACCCCATGGAGCTCTGTATAACATGGGAGTCAGAAACGAGGAACTGGCCAGAGCGGTTGCTGAGGCTGTCAGAGACGTGGACCCCAACCTGATTCTGGTGGCAATGGCGGGCTCCCTCTGGATAAAGGTAGGACGTGAGCTTGGGCTAAGGGTGGCCCGCGAAGCCTTTGCCGATCGGTCGATGAGCCCGGACGGTACTCTCGTCCCCCGCAATCATCCGGGGGCCGTTATTAGCGATGTTGATGAGGTTGTAGCCAGGGTTCTGCAGATTGTCATTGAAGGGAAGGTGACAGCCATCAACGGCGAGGAAGTCGAGATGACGGCGGACACTATTTGCCTGCACGGCGATACTCCGGGAGCGGCAGACCTGGCCCAAACACTGCGACAGAGACTGCAAGCAGCCGGCGTGACCATAGTGCCCATGGGTGCCTTCTGCGAGTAGAATCTTGAAGCCAGGCCATGATCTATGAAAGACCACGGTTTCTCCCAGGCGGAGACAGGGCGCTCTTCATCGAGTTAGGGGACACGATTGACCCGGAGTTGAACCGCCGCGTCAGGCGCCTGCACCTCGCCATACAAGAGGCCACGCCGCCAGGGCTCGTTGAGACGGTGCCTGCCTATCGGTCGCTGCTTGTTTGCTATGAGCCACGCGACGTAAGTCCTCAACAGCTGAGAGCCACCCTGGAGCTTCTGGTCGATAAGACCGAAGCCGATGAATTCCCGGCGCCAAAGGTTACGGAGGTTCCCACCGTCTACGGGGGTGAATATGGGCCCGACCTGGAGTTTGTGGCCGAACATAACGGGCTGTCTCCTGAGGATGTAGTTCGTCTCCATGCCGGAAAAGCGTACCTGATTTATGTGCTGGGGTTTACTCCCGGCTTTGCCTATCTGGGGGGATTGTCCCCACGTATAGCCACCCCGAGGTTAGCAACGCCACGAGCGAGGATACCAGCCGGGTCGGTGGGAATAGCTGGAAACCAGACGGGAATATACCCGGTGGAGAGCCCGGGAGGCTGGCGGCTCATCGGCAGAACTCCTGTGGAGCTGTTCCATCCCGAGAAGGAACCACCGTCCCTACTGCAGATGGGTGACTATGTGGAATTTGTCCCGATAACTGCTCAGGAATTCAGCCGGATAAGGGAAGAGGTGGAACAAGGGACCTACCGGCCGAAAGAGACTCCGCTTATAGAGGAGGATGAGAGTGGAGGCATTTGAGGTCATTCAACCCGGCTTTCTGACCACCGTCCAGGATAAGGGACGGCACGGTTATCAGCAATATGGCGTGCCTGTCTCGGGAGCAATGGATAGCTACTCGCTGATGGTAGCCAATCTGCTGCTGGGCAATGAGGAAGGAGACGCGTGCCTGGAAATAACGGTACTCGGGCCTCACCTGCGGGTTCTGGGTGACACAGCAGTGGCTGTCAGTGGGGCCGACCTCAGCCCAGCCCTGAACAACCGCCCACTCCCCATGTGGGAGGCAGTAAGGGTTTGCTCCGGCGATACTATCTCGTTTGGCCACCCCAAGAACGGATGCCGGAGCTATCTGGCCGTGGCTGGCGGGATAGATGTCCCTCAAGTGATGGCTAGCCGGTCAACCTATCTTCAGTCTCGCCTGGGTGGTTTTGAGGGGAGGCCGTTATGCTCCGGGGACCGCCTGCGCAGGGGACAAGCGCGAGTAGAAATCCCGTCGAGGACACTCCCACGGCAATACATCCCCGAGTATCAGGCTGAGAACGAACTGAGAGCGATCCTCGGTCCTCAGGATGACCATTTCACTGAGACAGGCATCCGCACCTTCCTAGGCTCAGAGTATAAGATTTCACTTCAGGCCGACCGCATGGGCTATCGCCTGGAAGGACCACCCATAGAGCACAAAGCGGGGGCGGACATCGTCTCTGATGGTATCCCGTCCGGGGCAGTCCAGGTCCCCGGAGACGGGCTGCCCATCATTCTCCTGGCCGACCGGCAGACCACTGGCGGGTATGTCAAGATAGCTACCGTGAGCACAGTTGATTTGCCCAAACTAGCTCAGGCTCGGCCGGGAGATCGCGTGAGGTTCTTGCAGGTTACGGAAGAGGAAGCCTACCGGTTGCTGAGAGAATACGAGAAAAGCATCGACGCTCTGAAGCAGTACGTTCAGCGCAATGACAAAGACCTGTAGTCCTGGCACCTATGGTTTGGGATTGCTTCTGCAATTTGGGTTTTGACATTCCGACTTGTTCGGGGTAAGCAGTTATGACAGTTGAAGAGATAATCCTGAGCCACGACCGCAGGGGCATATCGGCACTGAGGAACTATCTTCCTGGCGATTTCTGTCACGATGCGGCTGCTTTCGTTCTTGAGAGGGGGAGACAGAGCCAGGGACCGGCCATAATCGTCACCGGTTTCTACATCGCCTGTGCCCAGGCTCCCGAAACTGACGGGCCCCCCGGCGCCCTGGCCATCGGCCGGGCACTGCATGCACTCGGCCTTGACGTCATCTACGTTACGGATAAACACACTGTGCCTCTTCTCGCCAGTGACATCGTGGGAAAGGATGAGGTTATCGATTTCCCCTTAGCCGACGATGCTTCCAGTTGGCGGTTTGCCGGACACATCTTAGCTGATATCAAACCATCTCTCCTTGTTTCCGTAGAGAGGTGTGGGCTCAATCGTAACCAGAAGTATCTGAACATGGCAGGAGAGGACATAACCGAGCACACGGCCAGGATTGACTACCTCTTCTCAGGCGAGAAGAACAGCCTGGGTATAGGGGACGGCGGCAATGAAGTCGGTATGGGTAATCTGGCTCAGCACATACCGAGAGTAGAAACACTGCCCAAGAACCCTGCCCTTACCCCGGTCGCCAGGTTGATCATTGCCAGTGTATCCAACTGGGGAGCGTATGGACTGGTTGCCGCCCTGTCCAGGCTGGTCAAACGCAACCTCTTGCCCTCGGTGGAGTGGGAGAAGGAAATGATCAACGAAATAGTAGCTAGAGGGGCGGTGGACGGTGTCTCCGGCCAGAGACGAAGCTCAGTAGATGGCTTTGACCTGGAGCAGAATGCCTGGGCGCTCGTTGAATTGCACAGAATCCTGCCGCCGTTATCATGACAGCTTAACCGAGCGCCTCGGGACAAAGAGCCGATCACCCCGTTGAGCACAGGGCTAGAATGCTTATCACCACAATATCTCTACGCGGAAGAAGGCTTCGGCCAGTTCGTACTCTTCTCCCTCAGCGAGCATTCTGTGCCGTTCCTTTAGCCGTTGCTCCCATCCTGTCTGGGGAATGCTGCTTATCTGACTCCTATGGCAGAGTAGGGCGGCGATTTTGGTGTCAAAGGTCTTAGTAATATCGGTGCGATAATTAGGCTCCTCAGCACCCCAGAGTAACACCTCCCTGACTTTGTGAGGTTGAAGTCCCTCCTCCATCAAATCAGGATATGAAAGGAAATCCCTGGCGTAGGGAAAGATGGCATCAAGTGTAACTTGGCTGGTGATTCGGTGGTCGCGATGCCAGATACGACGCCGGCCCAGATCGGCGGTTACCACTGTCTCCGGCCTGTACATCCTTATCAGGCGCACAATCTCCTTCCTGAATTCAGGTGTATCTTCCAATCCCTGGTCCGGATGGCGCAGGAATATGACCTCGCTCACCCCCAGTGTGTCGGCGGCAGCTATCTGTTCTTGTTCTCTGATTCCGGCCAGTTCATCTGGCTTCATATTGGGATCGCTGGTGCCCTTGTCGCCGTTGGTACATACCACGTAGATCACATCCTTTCCTTCGCTTGCCCAAAGAGCCACAGTCCCGGCAACGCCGAATTCAGCATCGTCTGGATGCGGTGTAACCACGATGACGTGAGCCCGCTTAGCCATTGTGCCTCAGCCTCCTGCTATCGTGACACACGGCGGTAATTCTACAGGATTCGAGAGGCCGGTACAATTCAGATTGAGAATCGGTGCAAAGGCAACGAGCGATTCCTTCCACAATACAAGGGACGATCAACCGGCGGATTACAGAAGGTGCATGCTGTCGCATGCTCAGCCAAAGAGCTGTAGACGATCGGAGTTGCGTTTCGTGACAGGTCCCCGCCGAGCAACGAGAGCGACCGGGCTGCTCAACTGAGCAAAGACCGCCTATCGTGGAGAGATTTCAGGTGCAGGACAAGACCTTGTAGTATCGGAAGGAGATAAATCAGGACACAGGGGCCAGATAGTTGGCCATTACCCTCCGGCAATCTCTGATGACTGCTTCAGCGATTCTGGACCAGCCGAATTCGCTCACCGATGCCCGAATCAAGAGGGCAGACTTCTTATCTGAGCTGGGCCGGGCAAGAAGCAAGGCGATTTTATCGGCCAGACGACGGGGAGCATTGTCTCTTACCACATACCCCGTCTCTCCCTGACGGATGACCATTCTATGGTTACCTACATCAGTAGCCACTACCGGTGTGCCGCAGGCCAGGGATTCCAGAGCTACCAAACCAAAACTCTCGTAATAGGACGGAACCACACAAACGTCAGCCGCGTTGTAGAAATGAGGTAGCTGCTCATGCTTTACCAAACCCAGGAAAGCAACTGCATGCTCCATTCCGAGGTTACGGGCCAGCCTTCGTAGCTGTTCTATTTCAGCCTGGCTATCTTCACCTCCGCCGATGACGACCAGCTTCAATCCTGAGATATCCCGCAGATGGGGCAAAGTCCTTATCAACTTGTCTACGCCCTTTAAGGGGTCGATCCTGCCCACACACAGAACGATCTTATCATCGCCAAAACCCAGATGCCGCCTGGCCTGTGCCTTGTCCAATACCCTGAACTGCTCCAGATTCACCCCGCAGGGCACGACGCTGATTTTCTCCGATGACGCACCATAGTGCCCGACGAGTGCTTCCTTTTCCTTCTCCGTTGGAGCGATGATGTGATGGCACTGCTGAACCAGGCTCTTCTCCGTCTCAATGCGAAGTTCGGGATCGTCCTCGCCCGGTGACAGATAAGCTTCTTTCTTAACTGCATTCTTAACCGCACCCAACGTATGAAACATCGTGATATGGGGAACACGCCACCATGGCTGCAAATACGTTCCTGCCACCCCAGAAAGCCAGTAGTGGCTGAATATCAAATCGTACTCCAGGCTGTTGTTCTTCCTGAAGCTTTCCAGGTTGCAGGCAAAGTCAGGAAGATAGGAGTACACGGCCAGCTTCTGTATCTCCTCGTCTTCGCCTGCCCCGAGGTGAATGAGCCGTGCATTCTGACAGAACTCATAAATCTGGCGGTCCTTGGGGTCATGAACACGAGTGTAGACATCCACAAAATGCCCCCGCCTGGCCAGTTCGCAGGCGAGCTCCCGGATGTAAACACTCATACCGCCGGTGTCCTTTGTGCCCAGTTTTCCCACAGGGCAGCTGTGGGCACTGAGCATAGCTACTCTCATTTGATTAACTGGCATCAGAGTGCGCCCTTAATGATCGTTGTCAGGAGATAGTTATCTGGCAGCTGTATAGGGGTACTTCCTGAGCACCGAGCTGATATTTGTACGGTTCTCCACCTTTCAGAAAGCTCCACTTCTTAACGCCCTTCTCGATGCTTTCCTTGAGGCAAAGGACTTTGCAGAGCAGTCCCACGCTTAGATGATTAAACCGGGGGTCATAGGCACTATTATACAGGTAGTGCGAGCCATTATAGTCAAAACCCATAGTCATCGCCGCCGGCACCTTGTCCAGCTCCAGGATACCCAACCTCAACAGGCCAATCTCAGCCATAGACTTAGCCAGTGACCTGAAGAAGGACTCCATCCTGGGAGTCATGAAGCTGGCTTTCTCATCCCGGCTCACTGAAAAGAGCTTCAAAAAGCTATCCAGATGGTCTTCAAGCTCATGGCCGACCTCTGCACAGCGATGTTCTACACTGCCTGCCTCCCATAACCGCCTTAGCTTCCGCCTGACTTCGTGGCGCTGCTTGTTCTTCAGTATTGACAGGTAATCATTCCAGGTAGCAGGCAAATCCAATTCCAGAGAAACATCGTCAGGGCGGCAGAAAACCTCATATCCTCGCTCTCGGGCGATGTTCACGAGGTGACTGAGCACTGTGGAATCGGGCCGCAAAGGTCTCAGGTCCAGGCTCTTTATACCGTTCTCCCTCAAATCATCGAGCAGTACCTGAAAGAAATCGCTCTCTCTTCCCGGGACAACAACAAAGTCTAGATAGTCGCAGACGTCAGCGCTGCCGATCAACGAAGCCGTTTCCTTATTGACCAGAAGTGGCGCAAAGCCAATAGCCTTCTCCCCCTGCCGCAGCATCCGTAAATACAATTCTGCGTCCCCGCCAAATACTTCCCACCAGACCTTCAACCAGGCGGGCAAAACGAAAATCGAGCCCCACTCCAAGCAGTGACGCAACTCGTGCCAGGAAGAGGTGATGCTGTCAAGACTCTCGACAGTGAGGCTGTAACTCATTCGCCTTTACGCTAGTATAGCGATTGATCCTACCTGAAATCAACCGCCCTCTCTGTGGACGGAGCGCGCGCCATCTGCTTCGCCTCTACCTTGTTGCCAGGCTTAGCCAGATCAGACTCATCAATCAACAACTTGAAGGGGCGAAGCTCGTCCCCACCAGCAAGGAGAGGACAACCCTCGCCGCTGACTTCCTCAATCTGCCGGTGACCCGGCGCAGAGAAGAATAGAGCTGAGCCTACTTCCCTTGCCGTATGAAAAGGAACAAAAGCAAGGCAGCGATGCTCTTGGCATCGCAGATTTCGCCCGACATTATGAGCAGCGGTATCTGTTCTGACGGGACTCGCAGTAGCTCGATGCTTTCGGTATCCTCAGCTACAAGGCGACTGGATAGGAGGTCGGTAGCTAAGAAGCAATGGAGGTACTCCGTGCCATAGCCCGGCGTGGTATAGAAACCTCCCAGTCTTTCTATTCTGCGGGGGAAATAGCCAATCTCCTCCTGTAGTTCGCGACACACGGTGTCAACAGGCTCTTCGCCAGAGTCTATGCCACCGGCAGGTATTTCGAGAAGAAACTTGCCCACCGCATGGCGAAACTGGCGAGCCAGCAGCACGTTATCCTGTTCATCAATGACCACTACAGCTACGCAATCGCTATGCTCCACGACCTCTCTGGTTGTCTCTGCACCGCCCGCATTCTCTACAGTGTCGACGCGCATATTCACTGCGCGCCCCTGATAAATCTGCTGGGTAGCCAGCGTTTTTTCCGGCTTCAACATGCTCTTGCGCCTTGCCTACAACTGCATCGCCTGATTATCACGTTTCAGCTCTAGAAGTAGAAAACAAGAGCCATCTCATAGTAGTCGGAGAGCCCGGGCAGATGACCGACTATCTTCTGCATCGAAGTAGCTTTGCCTTTGCCTTACCGACCCTTATATCGACCTCCGTTCCCTGCTCCTCTCAGTTTTTCGCACAGCGAGCTATAGAAATAGGTTGGCTGATGAATTCTCAAAAAGCGAACCGTATATGGGCTGAGCTGCACTCTCACGCTTTGCCCCTCTGATAAAGGCGTTTCAACCTGTCCATCAACGCTAAGCACAACCCTGTCCCTGCGGGCAACCTTAAGATCAACTATGCTCTGCGGAGGCAATACCAGGGCGTCACTCAATCCCAGATGACAGGATATTGGTTGGAGGACGATCTCCCTGGACTGAGGATGAAGAATCGGACCACCGGATGCCAGCGAATAACTGGTGCTCCCGGTAGCTGTAGCCGCGATTATGCCGTCGGCCCGGTAAGTCGTTATCGCCGTGCCATCAATCTCTGCTTCTATGTTAACCAGGCGCACAGCAATACTCCGCAAGACCACATCATTCAAGGCATGGAAGCTCTTGCCTTCAATCTGAGCCTCCAGCATTGCTCTTTCCTCCATCCAACCTCCCCCTCTTAGCAAATCGGGTAAACTGGACAGAACCTCACCACCATCAATCTCGGTGATGAATCCCAGCCTACCCAGGTTCACACCCAAGATAGGCACCGATAGCGGAGTTATGATTCGAGCAACACGGAGGATAGTGCCATCTCCCCCGATGCTGAGGATCAAGTCTGTGCCCGCCACCTGGGGTTTAGCTTTGTCCTCGTCCCCGGTTGAGCATTGCCACGAAGAGACTCCCCGGGAGGACAAAAGCTCTTCCAGCTTCTCAGCCAAATCCTGGGCTTTCTCCAATAAGGGGTGATACAGGATACCGATACGCTTCACAGATGAGAGCAGTGTAGCATCGGGGAATTTTGGCTGTCAAACCAGCTAACAGAAAGCATTTTGCACCCATTAGCTGTCATTGAACGCAACATCGCAGTTGTGAGGCACCTTCGCCTTGTTATTGCCAGGCACGGTTCTTCTCTGTCTTTGCGACTCCCGATTCATCGCCACGAAACAGCCTCCGGGCAAGGGCCATGAGATTGCCCAGCTACGCTCCCGATGACGGGCGGTGGGGAGGGGGCGCTGAGAACATTGCACCTGACAGCAAGGCTTGCTACAATAGCTGGACCACTGACAACAAGGTTGCTGCTATGACGGATTCTCCGGTTCTAGTCCTTAACCAGAGTTATGAGCCTCTGAATCTATGTCGCACGCGGCGAGCTATTGTATTGATCTTTCGCGGCAAAGCTGAAGTACTGGAAAACAGTAGAGGTGAACTGCACTCCGTTAGCCGCGCATTTCAGATACCATCAGTGATCCGCCTCGTCTACATGGTTAGTCGTCCCCGCCATGAGAGAAAACTGAGCAGGTTCGAGGTGTTTAACCGCGACCTGTACACCTGCCAGTATTGCAGTCGGCAAACCAAGGAGTTAACCTTGGACCACGTTATTCCGCGGCGGTGGGGTGGGAAGCACACCTGGGACAATGTCGTTAGCGCCTGCATTCCCTGTAATCGACGCAAGGGTGGCCGCAGCCCGGATGAAGCAAGGATGAGGCTACTGCGTCAGCCGCGTTCTCCTCGTAATGATGGCTTCTTTATTCCCTATCGCCTTCTCAGCAATCACAGTGAATGGCAGAAGTATCTACCTTTCTTGAACTAACTGGTCCAGAGGCAGTTCACTAATCGTCTCGTTCTCCAGTTTCACTGTCACCGTTTCCTTCAAGAAGTTAGTGCTGATCACTGTGGCTTTACCCCGGGGCGTCAATACTTCCTGTCTTGGCCGAGGCATCTTCTTCTTCATGGCCGCATAATCCTTGCTTTCATATGCCAGGCAGCAAAGGAGTCTCCCACATATACCCGATATCTTCATGGGATTGAGGGCCAGGCTCTGTTCCTTGGCCATTTTGATAGATACTGAAGCGAAGTTGGTGAGAAAACTCTGGCAACACAGAGGATAGCCGCATCTTCCCATGCTACCCAGCAGCTTAGCCTCGTCCCTTGCGCCAGCCTGTCTTAACTCAACCCGCGTTTGCAGAGCGTGGCTCAATTGCCGAACCAAATCTCGGAAGTCCACCCTCTCTTGAGCGCTGAAGAATACCGTCACACGCTCATTCTCGGGATCACAGTGAGCCAACAGCGGCTTCATCTGTAAACCAAGCTCGGCTGCCATTTCTTTGCACTTGCTTAGGGCTTCTCCTTTGAGGTTCAGCGAAGCCTCCTCCAAGTCCCGCGCCTCAGCCTGGCGTACTATACGCGCTAACTGCTCGCCCGGTTGGGGTGCGGCCTCCAGGGTGACGACTTTTGCCACGTCCGGACCACGGTCAGTATCCACCACTACATAGTCATTCACCTGCAGAGCTATGTCACCAGCGTCGCAGTAAACTGTCTTCCCTCTAGAGCGGAATCTAACTCCGATTATCTTAGCCATCAGGATGTATTATAGACCCTGGAGCCCGATTCATAAACTTCGCTATGGCACTGCTGTTCAGGATTTCACATTCAGGTCTTTCTGGGCATACTGAGCATCAATGATTCCAGTGCCAAACGGGGATTCACGTTCTTAGAGATTCCCGTCTCGAATGAGCAGAGACCAGCAAGAAATCCCTTAATGTCGCCCAGACTCAATCCTCTGGCTTGTTCTTCCAGAGCTACCTTATGATCTGTGTTAATGATGGCCTCCTTACAACCGCCTTTAATGAGCAACAAGTCCCGCCACCAGTCAAGCCAGATTTCCATCGCTTCTGTCCCTGATCTCCGGTTATGACCAAACTGGCCTGCTAGTTCCTGGGCATAGGCAAACCTTTGTCCCAGGTCAGCAGTCAACAAGGAGAATAGCTTGGCTATCCTTTGAGACCGCTGCTCCAGTATGCCATCACTTGCCAGGGCGGATAATGCCCAGCCGAAGCACCCGTGGCACAGTTGGGTCAGAAGCTTCGCTCTGTCAATATCAACCTTATACGAGTTGACGAGTATTTCTTGCACCTGTTGTGATGGCACGGGCTTCAATTCCAGCCGCTGACAACGGGAGACAACCGTCGGTAAGACGTGTTTCTCCTCAGCAGCTAGCAGAAGCCAAACTACCCTCTGCGGTGGTTCTTCCAATACCTTGAGCAAGGCATTGGCCGCCTCAGTGGACAGGTATTCAGCATCGTCAATGATAAATACCTTGCACTTGCCCTCATACGGTGGCAAATTGGCCAGCCGTTGCAGTCCTCTGATATCATCAATGCCGATCTCCGTCTTACAGTCCAAGCCAAGAATGGTGACATCGGCGTGCTTGCCCTCCAGAATCCGCTGGCAGGAACGACATTGACCGCAAGGCGACTCGGCCCCGTCGCAGTTCAGGGCCTGACCAAGGTTTAGAGCCAGGGTCCCCTTGCCTACATGCGGTGGCCCTACCAGAAGATAGGCATGGGCTACAGTATTGGTTCTAATACCGTAATCCAGCAAAGATACAATTCTGTCCTGTCCTATGACTTGCCACATATTAGATTAGATCCAGGCCTGCCAAACCATGGTGCTTTCGCCCGCGTCAAACAAGACCGGCTCGGCCTTCTTCCACCACACTAAGGCTGACCTGAACATAGCAACACAATCGCTCGACCGCGGTCAGGATCAGCCTGCTGCATGCGAAAAACCGCTCCGCTCATTCCATATGGTAGCGTGTAATACTCAGGCAAGTCAAAGGGCCTGGATGAGTTCTCGACGGCTGGTTGAGAAGCTCTTTGGACAGCTTCAATAGGCTCTGTTACAATGTGGAAACTCAGGTATCCAGCCGCAGATGCGTGGCCGGAGCGGCGGAGAACGCTGAGTTGTGATAGCAACCACGGAGGTTCCACATGGAACAATCTGATGCCCGGGGTATCGCCGAAAGAATCATAGAGAACATACAGAAGGTCATCGTCGGTAAGGGCCGGGAAGTACAGACGGCAGTCATAGCGCTCCTGGGTCAGGGGCATATCCTCATAGAGGATGTGCCCGGAGTGGGCAAGACCATGCTGGGCAAAAGCCTGGCGAGGTCGATAGACTGCGTCTTCAAAAGGATACAGCTCACCCCGGATATGCTTCCCAGTGACATTACGGGCGTATCGGTGTTCAATCAGCAGACCCGTGAGTTCGAGTTCCGCCCAGGTCCCATCTTGGGACAGATCGTGCTGGCAGACGAGATCAACCGAGCTACGCCCAAGACCCAGTCAGCTCTTCTCGAGGCAATGGAGGAGCGACAGGTTACGGTTGACGGGATAACGCATAAGATCGCCCGTCCCTTCATGCTAGTGGCAACTGAGAACCCAATCGAACATGAGGGCATCTTCCCCTTGCCTGAGGCGCAGTTGGACCGGTTCATGGTTCGTATACAACTGGGTTACCCCTCACTTGATGACGAGATATCGATCATTGACAGGCAGCGCGTGCAGCATCCCATTGACAGCCTCGGCGCTGTGGCAAGCTCAGATGAGGTGAACGAAGCCCAGGAAGCTGTGAAAACAGTCTTCGTCCACGATCAGGTAAAGCGGTACATAGTCTCACTGGTCCACGCCACACGAACACACAACGACGCGGCCTTGGGTGCCTCACCCCGGGCATCACTGGCTCTGTTCCGCGCCTGTCAGGCACTGGCGCTGCTGCGGGGGCGGGACTACGTAATACCGGACGACGTAAAAGAGCTGGCGATACCAGTGATGGGGCATCGCGTGATTGTCACTCCCTCGGCCCGTATGAAGCGTGCGGAGGGGAGCCACGTTGTTGAAGAGGTAGTAAGGCAGGTAGCGGTGCCCGGTGGGCGGGCCAGCGGTTGGGTTGCCACGGGCCGAGGTTAACAAACACACCCACTGCCGTGGTGCACACTCTCTCAAAGAACGGCTGATTCACACAGCGAACTGCTCAGAACACCGACCAGTTTCACCGGAATCTGCCGGGTAAGAGACTGCAGAGAGCGCGGCGCAGCAGCCGATCGCGTACCTGCGGCCATGCCTCGGCAATATGGGACCCGTCTTCGTTACTCAGATCACGCCACCCGTAGCATGCCCGCACATAGGTGTCCACGACCTTATCGATAGCCCCAGATATGTCCGGCAATGCAGCCCTCAGTCTACGACCATATTCGTAAGGCGTGAAGCTCTCCTGCGGGCCCAGCCGGCTCAATGCGGCAAGGTAGCCTATTCTGGCATATGCCACCCGTGGCTCTACGACCGATCCCAGCAGGCGTCTCCACAGCAGCCACGCGACCATGCCGAGCACAGCCAACCCCACAGAAATCCCCAGCGGCCAAACATACCACGGAGCGGCTGCCCCAATATCCTCTGTTCTGTCAGGAAAGGGGCCAATATCCTCTGTTCTGTCAGGAAAGGGGCCAATACCTTCCTCTATATCCTGCTGGGGTAGTATAAGAGGAGGGTCCCCATGAGCAACGATGGGGAGACTAGGAGTGGGCTCAAAGGGTATCCAGCCATACTCTGGGAAAAACACCTCGGTCCAGCTGTGACTGTTCCGTACTATGAGCGCTGGTTGCCAGTGCTGCCATTCGCTAGGCGGGTACCCGATCACCCCGTCGGGCAAGGGCAGGCCCCTTATCTCGCCAGGCAAGATCAAGTCCGCTATCTCGCCAGGCCCATACCCCACTGCCATACGAGATGGCACTCCGGAAGCGCGCAGCAGCACGGTCATAGCAGAGGCCAAGTATTGACAGTATCCCTTCTCCAGCTCAAAGAGGAAATAATCAACGCCGTCAGCGCCCTCAGGTAGTGCTTCTATATCCAGCGCATAGCCAAGGGCGCGTAGATGGTCGCGTACGGCCACAGCCTTCTCGTACGGGGTTTCAGCATCCCTGGTCAGTTCCTGTGCAAGGTCCATAACGCGCGAGGGTATATCGCCTGGAAGCTGCAGGTATCTGTCCAGAACCCAGCCAGGATAGTCGGTACCTGCTGCGAGCAAATCGCTTTCGGTTGCTGTCGACACAAGCACCGTAGCTTGGTAAGAGCCCCCGGCGTCAAGTGGATGAGTAGTGCGTACCGAAACGATATCTGGCGGCATTGAGACACACCGCTCCACGGTAACCTCCTCAACTCTTTCCTCGTTATGTTCCCAAGATACCACCCGAATGTCGTCGGGCAGGACGGATCTGATCTCCGACTCTGTTAGGGGTTCGCCGGAGGCACCACTCAGTTCGTGTAGCCACCGCACCACCTGCTGCAGATCAAGCGGGAGGTTTTCTGCTGCTACAGATGGGTCTAGCCTGCTTGCGGCAACAGATATCCGGTAACGAGCAGGTCGCAGCACTTCCAGTCGATAGTCAATCGACATGTCGATGGGATAGCCACCCAGGCATACGGGTTCCCCTCCTCTGAGGGAGAACAGACTGGTTATACTCACCTCAATCTCCTGCAACTTCTGGAACTCTGTCTCTACCCCTTGTTCTGGCGTCCATTCCGGAGACACCAGCTGCGTGTCGCTGGTCTTCCATCCCTGGCTTGTGTACACATCGTAGCTCCTGGCGGCAATGTAGATGGCGAAGGGTGTCTCTATCATTAGAACGGGCGCCTCTCCAAGGGTTGTGGCTCCTCCAAAAGCCTGCGTAGGGCCGAAGAAACAGGCCGTGTACGGTTCTCTAGCAGACCCACCACCGAATACCCTGGCAAACTCCTCATCTATGACTCTCACTGACGAGCTGACCCTGTCCCATACTGCGGCGACCGGCTCAACCCTGGCCAGCTCCACCGGGAGCAGGGAAGTGACCAGCACAACCGTCACCGCAAGCCAGAAGGCATCATGCAGGCGCAGCTTTGAATCCCGGGGGTAGCGCCGGATGCCTCTGAGGTTCCACTCATGCTGCCGCTCTAGGTTGAACAGACGCGCCATCAAGAGGAAGGCTACAGCCAGATACAGATACAGGCGGACCATCTGCTCTTCGGGGAGAAGACCTGTGAAGGTGGCAACTGTGACGATTCCACCGGGAAGCAACGCGCCCCATATGTTGTGCTTGCGGAACAAGGACCAGGAGCAGGTGAATCCCACAAGCCACGAGGCGAACAGAACTAAGAAGCTGAAGGGCAATGTATCAGTGCTGAGGCCACCGCTCAGCAATGCTTGCCACCATATGAAGAGGCGGGTGCCCACCTCTGCATACCTGTCAGCGATAGTTGCGCTTTCAGCCAGACTGGTGAGCTGATGAAAGCTAAGGTAAAGACCAATGAGGAAGCCACTGATGACTAGCAACCACCCGTTAAAGCGCCTCTTGGCAAGGAGAAGACCAAGCACTACGCTGCAGAACACCATGCCGTAGAATCCCGCTGGTACCTGCAGCGCGCTTCCCACTGACCAGGCTGCCAGAATCACAGAGAGCAGTAGAAGTATGAAGGTCGTCCAACCTTCCGAAGGGCCCCTCACGATTTGCCACGGAAGGGTCCTGATATGCTCCACCGCCCATGATGTGCCGCTCTTGAGCCGTTCCATGCCCCGCGATGCTCGCCTACGTGCCTTTCCCATTTCCCGTATCATATCTTCACCCTAGTGTAACAAAGAGGCCGGTGTCAACTCAGGAGCAGTGTACTGCTCAAAGAAGGGAGCGTCATGCAGGGTCATCGGTCGGGACAGTGCAGAGGGAAGGGCATCTCCCCGCTGCACTACGTACGCAGGAATTCCAGCGCTCAAAAGCCTCATTACTACTTGATAACAGGATTCGTCTCCTCCGAAGCTGGTCGGATCGACCAGCACTACCGCAATGCTGAGACCACGGTACATCAGGTTCTGGAGTACGGACACCCACTCGGTGGCGGTAGATGAGGTAACGATAAGAAGGGAGGCGAACCTGTCGAGTTTCATCGTGTTTTGGGAAAGCACGTCAGCGAGAGGGATATCACCCTCAGTCTTGGACCAGGCCAGCATCTCCAGCACTCTGGACATCTGCCTGGTGCCACTCCCCAGTGGCAGTAGGTATTCCTGGTCGCCGTACGCTATCAGGCCCACCAAGCGCTCCTCTGCCAGAGCAAGACGAGCCAGGGACGCGGCAACGGCAACACCATACTCGTCTGTTCTCTCCATATCCGTGCTTTGGTGAATCCTCCGCTCCAGGTCCAGAACAACCCAAATGTCGCTGCCTGCCGGGGAGTCAAACTCCTTGGACATCAGCTGACCACACTTGGCGGTGGAGGGCCAGTGGATTCGACTTATGCTATCACCATGGGCGTATTCGCGGACGGTGCCTACTTGAGAACTGCGAGTCTGCGAGCCATGCCGTACCCTTTCCTCCCCCAGTAAATCCGCTGCCGGAAGGCGGAAATAGGGTAACTCCACGGTCGGCGGGTAGACTACCACTGTGACGGGATCTCCCCGGGTTATCTGCACTCGAAATAGCCCCAATGGGTCACTGCCGCCTGCCACCAGCGGGCCTATGGTGTAAACACCGCGGGCATAACAAGACCCCTGCGTTCTCCACTCGGCCCACCCCCGGGCCGGGAGTCGGGTAACTTCTCCGAACACATAACCGGGCATATCGCTCATTTGCAGGACCTCCAGCCAGCCGGTCGGCACCGGGGAGTTGTTACGCACGTAGATAGACCCTTCCAGCATTCCGCCTACTTGCCCGACTGAGGACTGCTTTTCCACCCGCATATCCAGACGCCACAGGCTGAGCCGGGCCCTAACATAGCTACTCGCCAAACCCAACACTAGGAAATAGCTCAGACGGTGCAGGACGCCCTCACCGGTGGCGACGGCAAGGAGGACGACGATGGCAAGCAAAACCATCATTCCCCTTCCACGGGGTGTCACCTGGGCATGAAAACGAGATAACGCAGTCCTTATCATCTACATACAATAGCTCAGTTCTTCAGGAAGCCTCATCCGTATCGCGTTGCCTTCCTGCACATACATATAGTATAGCGCGGAAGACAAGCAAAGGTTGCATTGTTCCGCCTCTTCTGGTCCTCCCTGCGCGATTGTACAATCGGGATCGACTATGAAAGTCCTAGCAATCGGCGATGGGGGATTGCTTTCCCGTCCGCAAATCCAGAGGCCGCAGGTTGAGCCAGGTGCAAGTATAGCCAACGGCCATGCCCAGCACCAGGAAATAGCTCAAACGATACAGGGCACCCTCACCGGCGGCGGCAACACGATAGAATTAGCCGCAATAGCACATGACTTGTTGTTCTTAAGGGGACGAATCCAATAGAACCGCCGCCGTAACTAGAGAACTCATGCTCCACCGTCCAAATAGCTTCTCGTATGAGAAGAATACTAGTTGAAAGCTGGCTGCCTTGTGGTAACTGCCTGCTAGTCCGTTACGGATCAAGGTCCGGTGCCGGTCACTACGCTGGAATCAGATCCTGTTCCGTTGACTTGGTCAAAGCAATCAGCCTACCATGCTCACACGCCTCTATACATTTATGGCACAGTCTGCATTTCTCTTGAACGATTTCAGGTATAGCTTTCTCTTTGTTCCACACTATCGCCTCATATTCGCAAGCCTTGATGCACTTCCGGCAACGGATACAGCCGAAATCGCACTTTTCCCTGCCCGGAATATCCCTTAATGGTTGGTAGTTACAGAGGCGGGCAATCTTTGTCCCTGCCGGAGCCAGTTCAATGAGGTTCCGAGGACACCCAGCGACACAAAGCCCGCACCCGGTACACTTCTCTTGATCTACGATAGCTACATTCTTTTGGGGGTCAATAGACACTGCCCCCTGCGGACACACATTCACACAGTCACCGAGACCCAGACAGGCATAGGGGCACTTCTTGTATCCGCTGAGGAGTTGGGCGGCACCTTTGCACGTCATAGCCCCGGAGTAATCACATATAATCTCAGAGTTACCACTACAGTGGATGACAGCCTTTTTGCCCAGCTCCGACGCATCTAGGGTTATGCCCAGAGCCTTTTCTAGTTGCTCCAGTCTCTCGGGATCGTTTAGCGTCATAGAGCATGGTGCTTTAGTCACCAAACCGGGCTCCTGTGACAGCGCCTGAGCATAGGCAAAACAACCGGGATAACCACAGGCACCGCAGTTTACGCCGGGCAGAATAGCGTTTAGCTCCTCTGTTTTTTCCAGCCCCTTCACCTTTTGTGGAACCTTAACAAAGACAAGGTATATCAACAGCCCGCAGCCTAGCCCTATGCCAACAAGGGCACCGATGTGAGTCATCGTATTCAGAACCCTCCAGATACTGTATTGTACATTACACGATCCCGACAAATCCAAAGAAGGCAAGACCGAGAAGAGTTGCCGTGATCAAGGCTATAGGTGCCCCCTTCATCGCCCTGGGAGTATCAGCTAGTTCCAGTTTCTCTCGTATGCCTGCCATAATAGCCAGAACGAGGGTAAAGCCGAGGCCACCGCCGAGAGCTGCAACCAGGCTCTCCAGGAGCGTATAGCTCCCCATCATGTTGATAATGGTAACACCAAGCACAGCGCAGTTAGTTGTAATGAGCGGGAGGTATATGCCGAAGGCAGAGTAAAGCGCAATATTCGTCTTCTTTATGAATAGCTCTATAACCTGGACCAGTGAGGCTATTACCAATATGAATACTATGATATACATATACTGAATATCAAAAGGAATAAGGATGTAGTGGTTGATTAGCCAGGTGGCGAGTGAGGCAATAATCATGACAAAGGTGACAGCTATTCCCATACTGACAGCGGGCCCCAGTTCCTTAGAGACACCTAAGAAGGGACAAAGGCCCAAATACCTCACCAGGATGAAGTTATTGATGAGGGCCATGCTGAGGAATATGACAATGAGTTCGTTCATCTCTTGAGCACCCCCGTCCATTTGAACAGTCCCAGCAACAGCCCGATGACCAGAAATCCCCCGGGCGGAAGTATGAATATTGCTACAGGGCGGCTGCTCAGGACAGGCAAGGAGAAGAAATGGACACCGAATACTGACATCTCTCCAGTCCCTAGCATCTGCCTTATGAGTGATATCATGAGCAAGGCTAGCATAAAGCCGACGGTCATCCCTAGAGCATCAGCAATGGAGCGAACTACGGGATTCTTGGAGGCAAAGGCTTCAGCCCTGCCGAGGACTATGCAGTTTACCACCACCAAGGGGAGATATATGCCTAGCGTTTCGTGCAGGTCCGGGAGATAGGCATGGAACAGAAGATTCACCACGGTAACCAGGGTGGCGATTATGACGATGAATATGGGAATCCTGGTTATGCTCGGCACGAAATTCCTCATGGCAGCGATTATGATATTCGATCCTAGAAGGACAATGAGAACGGCCAGGGTCATGCCCAGCGCATTGTCAATAGAGGTACTAACGGCCAGAGCTGGACATAACCCAAGCAGAAGGACAAGAACGGGGTTGGTGATGATTAACCCCTTGGCAAACTCCTGTGCGAATTTACCCACCTTCACCCTCCTTCCTCGCTGTCCTCCAGCACCTTAACCTTCTCCATGGCTGTGATTCTCACAGCGTCGGCAACTGCCCTGGAGCTTATCGTTGCCCCGGTGATCGCATCTATCTGCCCGCCATCGCGCCTTAATGCCGCATCATCAACGCTCAGGCGAACGAATTGGCCGGTGAAGAGATCCTCGGTTATCCTGCTGCCTAGCCCCGGTGTCTCGGTATGAGAGATTACGGTTATACCTTTTATTGTCGCCTCGTCCTCAAGCCCAACCAGGATGTTGATAGCACCCCCATACCCTTTACCTACAGCAACAAAAGCATAGCCAATCCTAACCTCGTCAGAGTATATCGCGTATATCTCATCCTCAAAAGTGTATCGGCTCATATCGGGAAACATTCCGGAGAGCATACCCTGTATCTTCTGCACTTCGAGTGCTTCAATTCTGGGCAGGGTAATGCTGCCTACGTAGGTAAGCAAACTAACACAGATAGCCACGACTGCCGTGAGCAGGATTACCGGGAAAGCTCTTCCAAAAACATCTTTAGCCGGCACTTCTTGCCCTCTCTACTAGCCCGTATGGCCTTTCCTTAGTATATCGATCAATAAGGGGGGTAATGGCGTTCATGCAAAGGATGGAGTAGCAGACCCCCTCAGGCATACCACCAAAATGCCTTATCAACATGGTTAGTGCTCCGAGAAAAACGCCCGATATCATCTTCCCCCGGTTGGTAAGGGGGGACGTTACATAGTCGGTTGCCATAAAGAAGGCACCAAGCATGAGTCCGCCGGCCAGGATATGAAAGAGAGGGTCTTGGCCGAAGGCAAGAGCTAGCAGGGAGACCACTCCGACATAAATCACCGGAATCCTCCAGTTCATTACGCGAAGCCCTAGTAGTAAACCACCGCCTATAAGGATGGCGAGGGCTGAGGTCTCCCCCAGGGAGCCGGCGGTGTTACCCAGAAACATTGCCTGATAAGCAGCGGGGTCAAACTGCTGCCACCCAGACAATCCGCTCAGTGGCGTGGCTGAGGTCACCGCGTCAACACCGAAGCCTGTTGGCTCTACCCAAGTCGTCATCGGCAGAGAGAAGCTAACTGACATAAAGGCCCTGGCTCCCAAAGCAGGATTGAATATGTTGTGTCCCAGACCGCCAAAGGCCTCCTTGACAATGGCGATAGCGAATATGGCGCCAACAGCCACCGTCCACAAAGGTATAGTTGGCGGCAGGATTAAGCCGAAGAGAATCCCCGTGACCAAGGCACTCCCGTCCATTACGAAGGTATGACCTCTCATTCTCCTGCATACGTACTCGGTGAGCAGGGCTGCTCCCACGCTCACGCCCAGTACAGAAAGGGCACGATAACCGAAGAAGTACACTGCGGCTCCAGAGGGAAACATGAGGGCAAGCACCACGAGGTACATTATCTTGCTCACCGAGGGCCCCTTCCACAGATGCGGGCTCGGTGAGATCAGGAACTTCTTCACAGGAGTCATTTCTTGGCTGCCCTCTTAGCCAGTTCTCTCTTTGCCATTTCTATATACTGCACTATCGGTATTTTAGCCGGGCAGACATAAGCACAAACCCCACACTCGAAGCAGTTATCAACATAAGCCGCTTTGCACTGATCGTATCTACCAGCCTTGGCATATTTCGCCAGCAAGGTAGGCATGAGATGCATGGGACAAATCTCTATGCACCGCCCGCACCTTATGCAGCACTGCTCCGTTACTATCGTATCTTCCTTGACGACCACACTATTCGTTCCCTTCATTGTAGGGAAACCAAGGTCAAACTGAGCGAAGCCCATCATCGGTCCGCCAAGGATAACCTTGTTCGCTTTGCCCACAATTCCGCCACAGTACTCGATGAGGCTTCCTAGCGGGGTGCCAAACCTCACCAGAAGATTCTTCGGACTGTTAACGGCACCGGTGACCGTTATGACCCTCTCAACAAGGGGCTTGCCCTCGACAACGGCTTCATGGATTGCCTTGGTAGTACTCACATTGTGGACTACTACACCCACGTTCAGAGGCAGTCCAGCGATAGGAACTTCTCTGCCCAGTAGCAGTTTGGTCAGGATCCTTTCGGCGCCCATGGGATATTTTGATTCTAAAGGAACTATTTTGATATCCTCCTTGAACCCCATAGCTACTATCAAGTCTTCCATGTGCTCTATGGCATCTTCCTTGTTGTCCTCGATAGCGATATAGGTAGTCTCGGGAGAGAGCAGTTTCCTTATGATATTTAGTCCAGAGAGCACCTTCTCCCCGCACTCCAGCATCACCCTGTGGTCTGAGGTGGCATAGGGTTCACACTCACAACCGTTTAGAATGATGGTATCTATCCTGGCATCTCCGGGTGGAGCTAGCTTAATATGCGAGGGAAAGGCGGCTCCTCCCAATCCAACTAAACCGGCCTCTCTTATCCTGTCGAGAATCTCTTTTGGCGAAAGCGCTTCAGGGTTCTCAACTGGTTCCAATTGTACCCATTCATCGGCTCCATCAGAGGCCACCACTAAAGCTTCTACCGGCCGCGCCGTTGCAGGATTGATTACCATAGTGGTACCAGCGATTTCTCCGGATATCGTGGCGTGGATGGGGGCGCTAATGAGCTTATCTGAATCGCCTATCTTCTGACCAGTCAGCACTCTGTCTCCTCTTCTGACGAGGGCTTGACTCGCTGCCCCTATATTCTGATGTAGTGAGATGATTGCTCTTTCCGGCAATGGTGCGCGTTCAATCGGTCTTTGTGCAGTAAGCTTGCGCTCAGGCACTTTCACCCCATACGGGGAGCTCTTCTTCTTGAGTCTAACGCCTGACTCGTTCATCTAACTACCCTTCACTCAGATGTCTGGCTAATCTGGAGGAGCGGTGTGCTATCCTGTCAGTATCTGCAGCTATCTTATGCCAACCGATCGGCGCCATCATCTCGTCTACCCTGCTTTGCCAATGTACTGGCTCCTGAGCAAGGCACCGATCGCCACGGCCAACACAGCCCCATCGGCAAGTTCGGGGGTGATCCACAAGGGGGCAGCATCGCTGCCATCAGTGATAATGGGACAAACGAGATAAGCGACCGTCGCCGTAATCAGGAAGCTCATACTTTGCCGGTGAGACAGTTGTTCACACGAAGTGGATTCTGGTTCAGAGCTGGCCACATTGATGTAGCGATCTGATTTTCCCGTGGTCTCCACGTGCACGCATGATTATACATTGCCCGTCCGAAATGTCAAGGCATCCGGTTCGCATGTTCGCGGTTCTTCTTGTTTTATCAACGCCGACCGCTCAAAAATGCTGCACTATCCTGGTTTCGTTACTCCACACTTCGTCCCCCAGCCCGGTAACTCTCTCGACACCATCATCGCTCTAACTCACACTTGTTTTGGTTCGCCACGTCACCTCCCCAAATCTCCCTCCTACGCAACAGGTAGTCCCCATCACAAGTGCTGGCAGGATTCTGTGTTTCTTCAATATGGTTACAGCGAAGAGGTCCGACCCGGCATCCGCCCGCATCAACCAGGAATCCGGCTATCTCCCCTTCTTCGTGTAATCAGGACACCATGTGGCGTTAGGGCGCTCAGGGCGATGACAAGCCGTCCTCCAGTTCCATTTACAACTGTCACAGAGAAAAACAGTCATGCCGAGGGTTCTTCTTATCCTCAGTCTGAATCTGTCTATCCAACTGGGGTTGCTTCGCTTGGTCACTTCTTTCGGCATCGCACCCAGGACAAGAATACTCCCTAGATATCTTTCGACAGAGTGGCCAAGAATTCAGCGTTGTTCTTCGTCTTGGCTAACCGTTCCAGTATCCTTTGTGTGGCTTCGCCGTGGTTATGGGAATCGCTATCTATCATACCGATTACCCGCCTAAGCAGCCATACTTGTTTCAAGGTGTTTTCATCCAGCAAAAGCTCCTCCCTCCTTGTGCTGCTAGGCATAATGTTTATAGCCGGGAAGATTCTCCTCTCAGCCAGTTTTCTATCCAGGTGCAGCTCCATGTTGCCTGTTCCCTTGAACTCTTCATATATGAGCTCGTCCATCCGGCTGCCGGTATCTACAAGGCAAGTAGCAATGATAGTTATGCTCCCGCCCTCCTCGGTGTTGCGGGCAGTGCCGAAGAAGCGCTTCGGCGGATGCAAGGCAGTTGAATCTAGACCACCGGATAAAGTGCGCCCGCTGGGGGGCAAGGCTAGGTTATAGGCTCTTGTCAGCCTGGTAATGCCATCAAGTAGTATGACCACATCCTTGCCCATTTCTAGCAGCCTCTTGGCTCTCTCTAATGCCAGTTCTGCTACTCGAGTCTGGCTCTCCACCGGCTCATCGAATGTGGCAGCGACAACCTCCGCCTTAACTGATCTCTTCATATCAGTGACCTCTTCCGGCCTTTCTCCAATCAGGCAGACCATAAGGTGAATATCATCGTAGTTGGTAGATATGGCATTAGCAATTGTCTGAAGAAGCACAGTCTTGCCTGCCTTGGGCGGTGATACAATAAGCCCTCTTTGCCCTCGGCCTATAGGCGTCACCAGGTTAATCAGACGCGTAGATAAATCATTTGATGTTGTTTCCAGGTTAATCAGTTTGTTAGGGAAGATGGGCGTTAACGAAGCGAAATTGCGGCGCGTTCTTCCCAGTTCAGGGTCAAGCCCGTTGATGCTCTCCACTCGAAGTAAGCCGTAGTATTTCTCGCCTTCTTTGGGCGGCCGAGCCTGGCCAAACACAGCATCGCCGTCTCTCAGGTTGAAACGGCGGATCTGGGAATTCGACACGTAGACATCATTAGCACCCCGCCGGAAAGTTTCCTGTCGTAGGAATCCGTAGCCCTCGCTGATAATCTCCAGGATGCCTGTTATGAACACATTTCCCTGCTCCTGAGCTTCCGCTTGCAGGATACGCTGGACAAGCTCGGCCTTCTTCAGAGCAGAGTAGCCAATGATGCCAGACTCCCTAGCTATCGCCTCCAGTTCATCCCGATTCTTGCCTTCTAGTTCTGCCATGCTTGACATAGTAACCTCTTTCTATATACCTTCGCTTTTCGTATTGTCCGCATCTGTCGTTTGCGGAGTTCCTGCAATCATCCCTCTGTCGCCATCATCCTCTTCCAGTCGTCCTGGAAGCGCCTAATGCCGCTATCCGTCAGAGGGTGTCGCATCATCCCCAGTAACACCTCATAGGGCACTGTGGCAATATGTGCACCAACCCTGGCTGCCATTAAGCAATGTTGAGAATGTCTGATACTGGCGGCGATGACTTGAGCGGGCAATCGGTAGTAGTCTAGATATTCCACAATATCAGCCACCACCTCCATACCGTCTTCGCCGATGTCATCTAATCTGCCTACAAACGGGCTTATGAAGGCGGCTCCTGCTGCTGCTCCCAGCACAGCCTGGTTCAAGGTGAAGCACAAAGTGAAATTCACCTTTATGTTTTCACCTGCCAACACCGACGTAGCTTCCACCCCTTCAAGGCTAGCAGGTATCTTGACCACGATGTTCTCCGCCCATCTAGCTATCTCTCTGGCTTCTGCTACCATTCCCTTGCTATCCTGGCTCAATACTTCGGTAGACACCGGGCCAGGGACAATGGAGCAGATCTCTTTGACACGCTTCTGGTGATCAACCTTGCCTTCTCTCGATAGAATGGTGGGATTGGTAGTCACTCCTGTAACCACCCCCAGTCTCACACCATGGCGGATTTGCTCAATGTTGGCGGTATCTAAGAATATCTTCATCTTACTCTCCGTTGAGCGGCAAGCTCGTCTGTGCACCTTCAGCAAGCGTCTTCGTGGCCGCCCCGATGAAGCCCAGAAATAACGGGTGGGGCGAATCGGGGCGAGATCTGAACTCGGGGTGAAACTGACAGGCAACCATCCAGGGATGATTTCGCAACTCAGTAATCTCCACCAGCCTGCCGTCCGGGGATAGTCCGGAGGCAACAAGACCAGCCTCCTCCAACGGCTGACGGAACCGATTGTTGAATTCGTACCGGTGCCGATGCCTTTCGCAGGCTATTTCGCTGCCATAGATACGGGCAGCTGTTGTTCCTGCTACCAGATGACAGGGATAGGTCCCCAGCCTCATGGTACCTCCTTTTTGCTCCATGCCGCGCTGATCAAGGGCAAGGTCGATCACAGGATAAGCACTGCCAGCATCAAACTCCGTGGAATTCACGTTCTCGGTGCCGAAAACATGACGACCGAATTCGATGACCATGATTTGCATCCCCAGGCATAAGCCCAGATAAGGGATTTCTCTTTCTCTGGCGAATCTCGCAGCTTTTATCATGCCTTCGATTCCTCGGCAACCAAAGCCACCAGGAACAATTATCCCCTGAACATGCCCGAGCTTATCATTGGTCATGCCATCCAGTTCCTCTGAATCCAGCCACTCTATTCTCACCTCACGATTGTGGGCCAGTGCGGCATGGCGTAGTGCTTCGCGCACAGAGTAATAAGCATCTCGAAGTCCTACGTATTTGCCTATCAACCCAATAACCACAGGCTCCTTAGGAGCCTTCAGCCTGGCTACCATTTCTCGCCATTCTTCTAAGTCGCCCTTGTCGGTCCTCAATCCCAATCGGCGCACTATGATCTCTCCCAATCCAGCGTCCTCAAGCACCAGGGGCACCTCGTAAATGGTCTCGCTCGTAACCAGAGAGATAACCGCCTCTCTATCTACATCGCAGAATAGCGCTATCTTATCCTTGGTTCCTTCAGATATCTGCTTATCGCTGCGAGCCAGTATAACATCGGGCTGAATACCGATTCGCCTCAACTCGTTGACGCTGTGTTGAGTGGGTTTCGTCTTCAACTCATCCGTGGCAGCGACGTATGGCAGAAACGTGACATGAATGTATAGTACGTTATCCCTGCCCTCATCCTTTCTCATTTGCCTTATGGATTCAAGGAAAGGTTGTCCTTCAATATCTCCCACAGTACCGCCCACTTCAACAAGCATCAACTCAGCCCGGGACATTTCAGCCACCTCCCGTATCCGCCTCTTGATTTCATTGGTTAGGTGAGGGACCACCTGGATCGTGCCTCCCAGAAAATCCCCTCGCCTCTCCTGAGCGAGGACTGAAGAATAGACTTGACCTGACGTGGCGTTGGAAGCTTGGGTGAGTTCTATTCCGATAAATCTCTCATAATGTCCCAAATCCAAATCGGTCTCGGCGCCGTCTTTAGTAACAAACACTTCACCGTGCTGGTAAGGGGACATCGTTCCTGGGTCGACATTCAGATAAGGATCAAGTTTCTGCACGGCGACGGATATACCGCGGCTCTTCAATATCCTGCCAATCGAGGCTACTGAGATTCCTTTACCTACAGAACTAAGTACGCCGCCAGTGATGAAAATATATTTACTCACTGCTCATTACAAGAGTATGAAGAAAGCCAAATTCTGCAGACTGACCTTGGAATGCGAGGCAAACCCGAATTCCCTTTCATTATAGAAAGTCAGACTTGAGATTGTCAAGTCCATTCGCAGAACCTGATAACAATCTTTGAGGCACACTCTGCACATGATTCGACGTGCTCTGTCCTGAATCCGGGCACGTATCTCTTGCCAAAAGAAGAGGTAGCAATGATATAATGACCGTAGCGAAAGATGTCTGACAAGAGCAAACATATTCTGGCTGCCGTAATACTGGTAACGCTGACGTTAAGTATCAGTATTTGGGCTGCGTCTCTTTCACCGGGGATCAGTCCGCCCCAGCTCAACAGCTCTACTCCGCACACCGACCGCGATTGGACGTTCCCAGAGAGCGAGCCGGCAAGTCGCTTGCCTGATTTTCCCCCGGTAATCGCCAGGGCAATGCCGTCGGTAGTTTCTGTGACTACGGAGACGGTCGTATCTTCTGGCTTCTTTGGCTGGTATACGGAACGGATGGAACGTGCTGCCGGGTCCGGCATAATCATCGACGACAAGGGATACATCATCACGAACAGCCATGTAGTTGAAAATGCCCAGAGCATTTACGTGGAGTTGGATGATGGAAGGACTTTCGCCGCGAACATAGTAGGCACCGATCCGCTCTCTGACCTGGCCGTGATAAAGATAGAAGCCACAGATATGCCTTATGCTTATTGGGGCGACTCAAGCTCGCTAGCTCTCGGTGAATGGGTAATAGCTATCGGCAATGCTCTGGGAGAAGGAATTGTGGCGACTGAGGGCATAGTCAGTCGTCTGACCGTGACAATGAATGTCGAGGGGAACGTCCTTTACGGCTTGATTCAAACCACGGCAGCCATCAATCCCGGCAATAGCGGCGGGCCACTGGTGAACATGACCGGTGAGGTGATAGGCATTACCAGCATCAAGATAGTGGCCCATGGAGTGGAAGGCATGGGCTTTGCCATAAGCAGCGATGAGGCTAAGCTCATCATCCCGGATCTGATTCGTCATGGTCACGTGACATACCCCTGGCTGGGAGTGGGATTGTATACCGTGGATCCCTCGTTGGCTGCGGCGAAAAATCTGGCTGTAAACAGGGGAGCGCTTATTGTGGAACTGGTTGCTGACAGCCCGGCCGATGCTGCCGGACTAAGAAAGGACGACATCATCATCAGCTTCGGAGGCCAGGAAGTAGGTGACGTTGCTGACCTTGTTAGAGCCATTCGAAAGAGCGGAATCGGCGAAGAGGTAGAGGTAGTCTTCGTTAGGGGTGAAGATACTAGAACGACCTCAGTGCGACTGATAGAACGCCCTGCTCCCTAGGACGGCCTCTCTCCCTTCAAAACCCGCGCGCTAGACCCGGAATGCCGGAGAATGTCTGTAGCCCATCGGACAATAAGTGAATGCCAATAGCCATGTGCTCAGGCGGAATTGTCGCCATTATTCACTGATTCACAGCGGGCAATCCGCACCGATTTCATCTAGGATTTGTCCGCCTGATGGCCAAGGAAACCTCGGCATTCAAGACGCGATGCTTTTCCACATAAGCTCCGTCAGGAGGCAGACTATCGATGAGTTCATGAGACAGGGTTTCCTGTTTGATATAGCCACCAAAAGCGTCCATCACCTGTCTCAGCAACGGCCCTTCCGTCTGATAATAGGTGACAATCTGGTCCGTGATATCAAACCTGGCGTTGCGCCGCATATTCTGAAGATGACGCACAAGCTCTCTGCTTACTCCTTCGGCAATCAACTCAGGAGTCAACTCGGTGCTTATGGCTACCCAATACCTGGCATCGTTGGCCAGACTGTAATCCGGCATGTTTGAAGGGAATTCGCCTCGTTTCTCTTCCGCCCTCAGTACGACGAACTGCTTGACATTTATCTCCTCTATTACCTCCGCCGCTAGTCGCTCTAAAGCTCTTTTCTCCGCTTCAGCCTCTACCATGACCACAGCTTTCCCCAGTGGCTGGCGCACTTTGATCCCTACCTTAGCCCTGGCCGCCCTGCCCAAGCTGGATATTCTCATGGCTAGCCCAACGTCGCTGTTCAGCCTGTCATCGATCTTAGCCTCATCGGCTACGGGAAAATCAGTCAGATGAACGCTCTCCCTAGCGCCGGGATTAACAGAGCGAGTCAAATTCTGGTAGAGCTCCTCAGCCATAAATGGCACAAAGGGAGATAACAACCGGGACAGAGTTACTAGGCACTGGTACAGCGTGCTGTACGCGGCCAGCTTATCGGCGTCGTTCTCGCCTTTCCAGAAGCGGCGGCGGTTTCTCCTGACATACCAGTTAGAGAGAATGTCGACGAATCCCTCAATTCTACGTGTCGCAACAGTGGGATTATAGCTATCCATGGATTTGGAAACCTCGCCCACCAGCCGATTAAGTTCTGAGATAATCCACTGGTCCAGCTCGGTCCTGTCGCCTTCCGACAAATGAGGATTGAGTAAACACTGCCCCATTTTGTCGACTTCGTTGCCGAAGTCAATATTGGCATAAAGAGTAAAGAAGGAATACGTATTCCACAGAGTAAGCAGGAATTTGCGTGTCGTCTCCTCCAGCATCTTGGTGGAGAAGCGATGAGTGTCTTCCCCTGCTGTAGAAACCAGCATATACCACCTCAAGGCATCGGCACCATGCTTACTGAGCACAGCCCATGGCGCGATTACATTGCCCTTGGATTTGCTCATCTTTTCACCTCGAGCATCGACAACATGCCCTAAACAGATGACATTTCTGAAGCAAGGACGACTGAAAAGCAAGGTGGATATGGCATGTAAGCTATAGAACCAGCCTCGAGTCTGGTCCACTGCCTCACAGATAAAATCGGCGGGAAAATTCTGCTTGAACCTATCTTCGTTTTCAAACGGATAATGCCACTGGGCTAGCGGCATAGCTCCAGAATCAAACCAACAATCAATCACCTCAGGAACGCGTTGCATCTTGCCACCACACTCACGACAGGCAAAGGTAATCTCGTCTACATAGGGGCGATGCAGATCCAGGGGCATCGTCAAGCCACTGACATTCAGCTGCAAGCTCAATCCCTGCACACTATCGACACACTCACAATTGTCACATGAGGAACACCGCCAGATATTGAGCGGAGTTCCCCAGTATCTCTCCCGGGAAAAGGCCCAATCAACGTTGTTTTCCAGCCAATCGCCAAACCGACCATGCTTAATATAGTCGGGATGCCAATCTATCTCGGAATTACCCGAGATCAGTTTCTCTTTCACTGCTGTGGTCCTGATATACCAAGCCGGTTTGGCATAGTAAAGCAGAGGTGTTTCGCACCTCCAGCAGAAAGGATAAGTATGGGTGATTCTTTCGCTTCGGTAGACCAAACCCCGCGACTTAAGGTCCTCCAGAACATGCGGGTCAGCATCTTTGACGAACTCGCCGGCAAAGCGATAGGTACCGATAACCCTGCCCTCTAAGTCTACCGGTTGAACGAAATCCAACCCGCTACTCATCCCAATATCAAAGTCAACCTCTCCAAACGCAGGAGCAATATGAACTACACCGGTGCCTTCATCCAGGGAGACAAAATCTGCACCGATCACAGGATAAGTCAAGCTATCTATTGTCTCCTCCGCACACAGAGTTGGCAGATCAAGACGCTGTACGCCGAAACTGTGAGGATTAAATAGAGGTTCATATTCAAGGCCCACGAGAGCCTCGCCCTGAACGATTGCTGTCTCGGTGTATCCCTCAGATCCAATCTTATCCACAAGCTTCGTAGCTAAGATCAGATAATCCTGATCACCTTCCAGTACGCTATACTCAGCATGAGAAGCAACCGCCAAAGCTGAATTGCCAGGCAGCGTCCATGGTGTTGTTGTCCAGGCCAGGAGAAATATCGGCTTACTCAACAAGGAAGAAGGTAAGAGAGAAGACTCGCACTCTGCTCTTCTCTCAAGTGAACTGGCATCGAGTCTGAACTTGACGTACACTGAAGGGTCTTCCGTATCCTCATAGCCCAAAGCAACCTCGTGAGAGCTAAGGGAAGTCCCGCATCTGGGACAATGCGGAGTTACTTTGTAGCCTTGATAAACCAGGCCCTTGTCCCATAGCTGTTTCACTATCCACCAGCATGATTCGATGTAGCTGTTGTCCAGGGTTACATAAGGATGCTCCATATCTAACCAGTAGCCAAGGCGTTCAGTCATGGCTTCCCATTCTTTGATGTATTTGAAAGCGGTGCTGCGGCAATGGTCATTGAATCGAGCCACCCCATATTCCTCGATTTGAGCCTTACTGGTGAGGGCGAGAGAGTTTTCTACGTCTAATTCAACAGGCAGGCCGTGGGTATCCCACCCGGCCTTTCGTGGCACATGATATCCCTTCATCGTCCAGTACCGGCAGACAACATCCTTGTATAGACGGGCCAGCACATGATGAACTCCCGGGCTGCCATTAGCGCCAGGGGGACCTTCATAGAAGACATAAAGCGGCCCCCCTTTTCTTATCTCGATGCTTTTCTCGAAGATTCGCTGCTCTTTCCAGAAGCGGAGGATGTCTTCTTCGAGTTGAATGACGTTAACCCTGGCGCTTACTTCCCGGAACATGGCTAGCTCTGCCTCAGCATAACAACCACTTTCCTGCTTTCACCCTCACCTATGCTGTGAGTTGTCACATCAGGATTGTCAGCCAAAGCTAGGTGAACAATACGGCGTTCGCCGGCAGGCATCGGCTCCATAGTTATGGCACCGCGCTTTGTTTTCACTTGCTCGGCCAAATACATGGCCAGCCTCTGCAAAGAATCACAACGACGCTTCTTGTATCCTGCAACGTCAACACTTAACGGCAGCCAGGCCTCTAGTCGTCTGGTTACTATGAGCTTGGTAATGTATTCCAGGGAAGCCAGGGTCTGACCTCTCCGACCAATCAATATGCCCAAATCCTCACCTGTTATGTCAAAAGACAGAGGTATCTCATCCGATAGCACCTCGACCTCGCCCGTTACGCCCAGCAACTCAAGCAACGTATCCAGTACATTTGCAGCCACCTCAACCCCAGCCCTTTCGACAGGTTCAGGGCGCGCCCTTTCCGGTTCTATTGGAATAACCCTGATTACAGCATCTCTGCTTCCTAGCCCCAAAACCCCTGCCTTCTCCTCTATCATAACCTCCACCTTAAACTGGTCCCGGCTCAATCCCAGCTGTGCCTCTGCCTTCTCAATCGCTTGTTCTACCGTGGTAGCAACTATCTCGATTTCTTCCATAGTTCAATCCTTCCTCAGTGATTTGCCGCCGCTCCTACGATGTCAGTTCACCTGCCATTTGCCGGCGTTGACTGAAACGGAGAACCGAATTTGAGGTAACCCCAGCCACCGGTGACGAAGTATTGGGTTATGATGCCGATAATATTGGTAACAGCCCAGAACACAGCCAGACCACTGGGGAACATCAAGGTCAACATACCAAACATTAACGGCATCATCATCGTCATCATCCTTGTTGTGGACTGCTGCCTCGGATCAGCGGATGGTGCCTGGGTCATCTTCTGCTGTACCCACATCGTGCCACCGACTATGATGGCCAGGATGAAATACGGGTCAGGTTGTCCCAAATTGAGCCACAAGAATTGGCTGCTCAACGGAATTGCTTGCCGCACCACCTCCCAGGAGTAAAGATGACCGTGCAAGGCAAGCAAGTTCTCTGGGGTCACAGCCAGAGCTCTCATAATAGATTGGTAGAGAGCAATCCAGATAGGAAACTGGATCAGCATAGGCCACAAACAGCCCAGGGGGTTTACCCCCGCTTCCTTATAGAGCTTCATCATCTCCTGCTGGAGCTTTTGCTTATTCTTGCCATACTTCTTCTGTAACTCCTGCATTTTCGGCTGTAGATCCTGCAAAGCCTTGGTAGAACGGAGCTGTCGCTTGTTAAGAGGCCAGGAGACAAAACGAACGATAACGGTAAGGGCGATGATCGCCAACCCGAACTGACCAAATAGAATATGGCTTAAGGCGACCAGCACATTAAGAATGGGCTCCAGTATGATCAAATACCACAACGCTATCGGTGATAACATTGGCTTTTATCCTTCACTAGTCAAGAAAAGCAGCTGACTCACTTGCCCCTTATCAATATCCACAACGTATATCCAGTTGTCTTCCCCTCGAATATAGACCAGACCTGCGTGAGCGCAGAAGGAACTCCTGACAGCAGCACCGATCGGGATGGCCTTCAACAGCGTTGCCTTATCTTGAGGCTCAGCATTGAGGTCGAAAACATGTACGTCCCCTGATTCATCAGCCACTATCAGCAGATCATCCATCATAACAGGTGAGCAGACTATGGGACTTCCAGCATCGTACTCGCCCATCTTGTCACCTGTTTCAGCGTCAAGAACGTAGAGTTTGCCATCGAGGCAGCCGGCATAAACGACTCCCTCATGAACCACGGGAGCGGCCCAAAACCATTTGCTGCCGCCGAACTCCCATACGGGTTCGCTAGCACCAATCTCTATGGCATAGAGGTTGTTATCAAAGGAGCCCACATAGATGGTGCCTTCGTGAATCACCGGTGAAGAAGCAAAGCCGGCCTCCAATTCAAAGGACCAGTCCAGCAATTCACCTGTTCCGGCGGACAAGGCATAGATATGGCCAGCGAAAGTACTTACATAGAGAGTATCACCAACAACAGTGGGGCTTGTCCACAGTTTGTCAGCCAAGCGCTGAGATTTCCACTTCTCGTCGCCATAGCTCATATCCAAAGCATAAACCATGCCATCTGAGCTACTAATGTAGATAGTCTCATTAGCTATCACTGGGCTACCGACAATAGCTCCTATTGAACCAGTTCTGGGGTAAACCCACCTTTCGGTGCCCCGGTCTATGGTCAGGGCATATACGTGGCCACTATAAGTGCCAACATAGACTAAATCCCCATCCACTACCGGCGTCGTATATATAGCAGTGGAAACAGACGATTGGCCGCATGACAGGCCGCCAGAGGAGGGTTCAGCAAAAGAATAATGCCACTGCACCTCTCTGCTGGTGGCATTTATGGCAACCACCCTACCGTCCAGAGTGCCGGCATAGATAATGCCATCATAAAATGCAGTACCTGACCATCCCGTCGCCGGCTGACCCTGACCCGGAATACAGGAAACCACGACCGAGCCAAGAAGTAGAATTGTAACGAGGAATGATATCTTTGCTTGCCTCATTCTCATAAATAACTAGGGTACCGGGTCATACCCGCCTTCGGTGAAGGGATTACACCGAACCAGCCTCTTGGTGGCTAGCCAGGTGCCTCGACCAAACCCGTATCTCTTGATTGCCTCAAGTGCATACTGAGAGCAGGTAGGCTTGAAACGACAGACACTAGGGACGACCCTAGAAACCGTGTTCTGGTACAGTTCTATCAAACCAAGAGCTACTCGACTCATTCGTTGTTCTCCAGTAGTTGCGCCCGCGCCAGAAGCTCGATCACTGTCCTTTCTAGCTGGTGATAATCAGCATTGACTGCTACGGAGCGCGCAATGAAGACGATATCCCAGCCTGGCTTCAGCGATCGCAACCTCATTGTTTCCCTGAGCAACCTCTTCAAGTGATTGCGCTGCACCGCTTTTCCCACTTTCTTGGTCACAGAAAAACCATATCGGCTCAGATATAAACCGTTGGGCGCCGCCTTCATCACAACCAGGCTATTTGCCCATACTTTGCCCTGTTGATAGACCAGTGTATATTGCGCCCTTTTAGTTAAAGCTCGGGGCTCCTTCATAGGATGGAGTCAAACTGGAGTCAGCTTGTACCTCCCCTTAAGACGCCTTGCCTTGAGCACTTTTCTGCCCCCCCGAGTGGCCATCCGAGCGCGGAAACCCAGGCTGCGCTTCCGGGGAATTCGCTTTGGTTGATAAGTACGCTTTGGCATCCTTCAAACCGCCGACCGTGATAGGCCCACGCCTCCTGTTTTCCAAATATGGATTGGTGCATAAGGCAGCATAGCGAGATAACGAGCTCTCTTTATGGCGTGCGCTAAGCTTCTTTGATGCTTAGCACAGGCTCTGCTCCTTCGTCGCGACACAATCTTGCCCTGGCTGGAAATATAGCGAGACAACACAGAAACATCCTTGTAGTCAATCTTCATATTCCCCTTGCAGAAGGCACAGATCGCCGGCCTGGTCACAAAGCTCCTCGTCCTTCTTACTCTTCCGGTATCAGCCAAATCTCCTTCTCCTTTACTCTAGTCAAATGGTAAATCTTCAGGTTCAAGCTCCCCTTCTTCAGAAAGGGCAGCTGGTGGTCGCTTGCCAAGGAAAAGCACGCGATCTGCAGTCACCTCAAGGCTGGTACGCATCTGTCCGTCCTGCCCTTCCCAACTGCGGGCGTGCAACCTCCCTTCAACGTAGACTTGCCTCCCCTTGCTCAAGAACTGATTGCATTGCTCGGCCTGCTTGCCCCAAACGCTAACCCTGAACCAGTCCGTTTCTTCTTTGGTCTCTCCAGCGGCAGTAGTGTAACGACGGTTAGTAGCCAGGCTAAAAGATGTAACTGCCTTTCCGTTCGGCGTGTACCTCATTTCCGGATCACTGCCTACGTTGCCAATGAGCGTCATTTTGTTCAAGCTTGCCATGTCAATCACCGAGCTTTATCACAAGATATCGCAGAATATCCCCCGAAGCACTCATTTCTGCCTCCAGTTCCTTAACCGGCTTTGGCATTAACTTGAAGCGAGCCAGAATATAATCAGCCTCCATGAACTCCCTTATAGGGTAGGCCAGCTTTCTTCTCGCCCATTTCTTTATCTCTTCCACTTCTCCCCCACGGCTACTAATGGACTGAGTCACCCTCTCTATGATTCCCGACACTCCCTCCCCATCAAGCTCGGGGCTAACTATAGCTACCAACTCATAATCACGCATAATTCAGTCATTATATCACAGGCAGAAAAAGGGCAACAAGCGAGTTTTCTGATTTTCAACCCCATGCACCCAGAATGTTACATTACCTACGCTATCTATGCTTTGAGTGCCAGTAATGCCTCCAAGCTAGAATATCGAATGAAGCTAATGTTATAATGCCACCGATGAAGGTATCTGAGTTAGGAGAATTCGGCCTCATCAGGCTTATACACACCAGCATCGCCAGATACGAAATTCCTGAACACGCTCCGTGGCGAGATGTCCTGGTGGGCATTGGTGACGACGCCGCTGCCTGGCAGAGCGACGATAGCATCCAGTTAGCTACTACAGATACTCTGGTCCAGGATATACACTTTGATCTGCGCACCATTGGCTGGAAGGAATTGGGCTGGAAAGCACTGGCAGTGAATCTAAGCGATATAGCGGCCATGGGCGGCATTCCCAAGTACGCCTTGCTTTCTCTGGCACTGCCGGGTGAACTCGAGACAGAAGACATCTCCGAGTTCTCTAACGCCATGGCACAACTGGCCAGGGAATTCGGAGTGGCTATAATCGGAGGCAATGTAGCTACCGCGCCCAATGTAGTTATCACCGTAATGGTCATAGGCTGCTCCAAAGGTAAGATGATACTCAAGAGGTCAACAGCTTCTCCCGGCGAGCGAATAGCTGTCACAGGGTATTTGGGATCATCGGCAGCCGGCCTGGAGATGCTCCGCGGCAGGTCCGTCTCAGATCGTGAAACAGGCTGTATCCTGAGACAAGCTCATCTGAAGCCCATGCCAAAGGTGAGAGAAGGGCAAATCCTGATCCAAGAAGGAGTCAAAACGGCCGTAGACGTAAGCGACGGGCTTGTCGCTGACCTTGACCATATATGCGAACTGAGCAAGGTGAATGCTAAGATAAGGATGGAACAAGTGCCGGTGCACCATGTGGTCAGGGCGAATTTCCCTAACTATAAGGAGCTGGCTTTGTGTGGTGGAGAGGATTACCAGCTTCTTTTCACTGCTGATGAGGCCGCTATCGCCCGGGTCAGGCTAGCCCTGGATTGCCCCGTGACCGTAATCGGTGACATAACGGAAGAGAAGCTGGCAACACGAGTGACTGTAGTGGATAGCAAGGGAGACGTTATCCCGTACCGAAAAGGGGGCTGGGAGCACTTCAAGAATGGAGTCCTTAAGACTGGATTCCCATAGCCCTGAACAGACTCAGCTTCTGGGAAGCTACCTCGGGGAACTGGCCCAGAAAGGCGATGTTTTCCTTCTCGTAGGCGAGTTGGGAACGGGGAAGACTTGCCTCGTCCAGGGCATCGCTCATGGACTGGCTATAAAGGAATATGCCTTCAGTCCCTCTTTCGTCCTCCTTAGAGAGTATCACGGCAGGCTTCCCCTATACCATATCGACCTCTATCGCCTCGATCGTATTGAGGAAATCGCTGACCTGGGACTGGAGGAGTATTTCTACGGCAAGGGAGTCTGCGTCGTTGAATGGGCAGAGAAAGGGCCGGAGATAGTGCCCCAAGAGAGTTTGCTTATCTCCCTGCACTACATCTCGACTTCTGAGACAGAACGCTCTATTCATCTGAAACCACGGGGCGAGCGCTACCGGGAACTGACCAAACAACTCACAATGAAAGGGGAACTCTGGCATTAGATATGAAACGGTGAACCATACAGAACTTCGAGACCAGAGGTCAAAACCGAAATGACAACTCAGAATGGAAGACCTGAAAGCGGTGACACATCGCCTTGCGTCCTTGCCTCTTGCCTTTTTCTTCTCACCGTTTCCCTATTCCAAGGGATTCGTCTGGAGGTTAGAATTTAGTTTCTTGCTATGGAACTAGCTATAGATACTTCATCTGGTACAGCCAGTGTCGCCTTGTCTCATAGGGGTGAGGCATTGGTCTCGCTAGGCTGGCGGACAGCGCAGAACCACACAACGGAACTGCTACCGAATTTGATCTGCCTGTTACAGCAAGCGAAGGTCGAGCTTCGATCTATAGAAGCAATCATTGTAGCTAGGGGGCCAGGGAGTTTTAATGGGCTTCGAGCAGGCGTAAGCGTTGCCAAAGGGTTTGCTTACACCTTAAGTATTCCCTTGCTTGGTGTAAGCACACTGGAAGTTGAAGCCTATCCCTTTGGCTTCACCGGCTTTCCTCTGCGCCCGGTTCACAAGGCTGGTCGCGAGGAGATAGCGACAGCCCTTTACCGGCAAAGAGATGATGAATGGCAATGCCTGGAAGAGGCAAATCTAACCACAGTGAGAGCTCTATGCCATCGGACCAGGCAGAAGACGCTTTTTTGCGGCGAACTCCCTGCTGACATAGTAAGCGATATTGAGCAAAATCTCGGCAAGCAAGCTATAATTTCCCGAAGTGACAGCCCATTCCGAGGCAGCGCTTTGGCTATGTTAGGTTGGCAGAAACTGTGCAGGGGAGAACGCGATGACCCGGTTACCCTGCAACCTCTATACCTTCGCTCTCCTCACATAACCAAGCCCAGAGCTAAGCCACCTCCCTTTGTCACTCCAAGTGAAGCAAGGGAGACCAGAAAATGGAAATCCCAAGACTAGATCTTGAGTACACAACAAGGTTCTGTTTTGCCTGTGGCCAGGAGAACGCCATTGGGCTGAAGTTAAAACCTGTTCATGACGGAGAAAAGGTCACCGCGCACTTTACCCCCGGGCAGTTTCATCAAGGCTGGAACGATGCGATCCATGGCGGCATCCTCTACACCCTCCTCGATGAACTAGCTTCTTACGCCATGCTCTGCCATGGAATCGAGTTCGGCGTCACCGCCAAGAGCGAAGTAAGATTCAGAAAGGTAGCACCCGTCAGTGAGCCTCTTCGAGCTTCTGCCTGGGTCACCAAACTGACAAAGAGGCTGGTGGAGGCCCGAGGAGTGCTTACTCTCCAGGACGATTCAGTCATAGCCGAAGGCGATTTCTTATTCTACGTCTGGAGACAGTCAAGAAGGGCCGTCCTCTGGGATATGGATGGCGTTATTGTCGATTCCGGTCCTTTCCACTTTGCTGCATGGCAGGACACCTTCGCTAGAAGGGGGGTAACGTTCACCAAGGAAGGTTTTGCCCAGCTCTTTGGCGCCCGAAACGACTTCATAATCAGTAGCGTCATGGACAGGAAACTCCTTGCCAGGGATACCAGAATCATGGCACGGGAGAAAGAAGAGAGCTTTCAACGGAGGGCAAGAGGAAACGTGAAGGCTTTTCCCGGGGCAGTAAGGCTGCTGAACTCCATTAAGAAGGGCAATTTCAGGCTAGGCCTCGTCTCTTCAGCGCCGATGGAGAATATCGACCTGGTCATTGGCGAGCTTGATCTGGAAGGAGTTTTCGACTGTATCGTCTTCGGTCAAGAAGTATCCGAAAGCAAACCCAGTCCCCAGGCATATCTGCTAGCCGCAGGGAAGCTAGAAGTGGCACCTGACGATTGCCTGGTGATCGAAGATTCTCCTCTGGGAATCAAAGCAGCCAAAACCGCGGGGATGAAATGCCTGGCCGTAGCCAGTACACACCCCCGACAAGAACTCGAGGAAGCTGACAAAGTGGTTGATTCCTTAGAAAACGTGGATCTGATCACCCTGCTCACAAGGATTTAGAAAGGAGCCAGTAGAAGATGGAGAAGAGCTTAGTACTTATCAAACCTGATGCCGTACAACGGGGCCTAGCCGGGGAAATCATCTCCCGCCTGGAAAAGAAGGGGCTGAAGATCGTGGCTATGAAGATGTTGCGCATGGACGGAGCTTTGGCCCAGCGGCATTATGCTGTTCATACAGGTAAGGCCTTCTTTAACGATCTGGTAGATTTCATTACCTCGGGCCCGGTTATCGCCATCGTCTTCCAGGGCAAGAACGCCGTGGAAGTAATACGACAGGTGATGGGGGCAACTGACCCTGCCAAAGCCTCCAGCGGCACTATCAGAGGCGATTTCGGCATCGATATCGGACATAACTTAGTGCATGGCTCTGATTCGCTGGACAATGCCTCGGGAGAAATAGACCTGTTCTTCTCAGCAGAGGAGATTCTCAGCTATGACCGGGATCTCGACACTTGAATCTATTGAATTCGCACGACCGGGATCGCCTTGTCCCATAGTCTATCCAGTTGATAATAGTCCCGCTCCAGCGGGGCGAATATATGCACGATGACCGAACCGAAATCGGTCAGCATCCAACCCGAGTCAGGGGTTCCCTCATTATGATGAGGCACAACTCCTTTACTCTTCAATATTCCACCTATATCCTGCCAGATAGCCTCAATATGCCGCTTGTTATCCCCGGTGCAGACGACAAAGTAATCGGCGAAAGAACACAGGGTTCTAACGTCAAGCATGGCAATATCCCTTGCTTGCTTCTCAGAAGCAAGTTCGGTGGCCAGACGGGCTATTTCCTCTGCTTCCAGAAAGCCAGTAACCTCCTTCTGTATTATACCACTTATGAGAGAAGCTGACCAGGCGGGTCATGTCACGCAGGTTCTAACTCCAATGCACCGTTACAAAGCGCCTGCACTCGGCTTCAACGCCGCTCCGCCATCCGCGTTAACCGTGGCATTTTTCAATCTACAATATACCTGCTATAATACTGAACGAGGTTAGATAGATGCAAGCAAAATGGTGGCGCAGCGGATTCTTCTATATGTTGCTTCTAGTAGCGATAGTGGCTCTCGTATTTGCTTTTGTGCCACGTGAGAGGCCTGAGCCAATAACGCTGGCTGAGTTTATTGACAAAGCTAAGCCTGCATTGGTAGGTGAAGAGTTAGTGCGGCAAATCGACGTTATCAGGCAGGACGGTGATACTCTTATTGGCTTGCAGGGTACAGAGGCCAAATTCACAGCAGCGTTTGTAGGTAGCACCGCCGAACTGCGCACTTACCTGGAAGATGAAGGGGTAATCCTGGGACCAGAAGGAGTAGAAATCGACGTCAAAGCCGGCGGTGTTAATTGGGGGGTGATTGCCCTGCAGGTCATCCTTCCCATGTTGCTGCTCGGGGCCTTGTTTTACTTCCTGTTCTTCCGTGCCGCCCGGGGCGCCGGCACACAAGCTTTTAAGTTCAGCAAAAGCCGCGCACGATTACGTCTCGACAACAGACCCGATGTAACGTTCGCCGATGTTGCCGGAGCCGACGAGGCCAAAGAGGAAGTCCAGGAAGTAGTGGAATTCCTCGGGTCTCCTCAGAAATTCCAGGCACTGGGGGGACGCATTCCGCGGGGAGTGCTCCTGGTAGGGCCGCCGGGAACGGGTAAGACTCTGTTAGCCAAAGCCATAGCCGGAGAGGCCAAGGTACCCTTCTTTTCTATCAGCGGAAGCGAATTTGTCGAGATGTTTGTGGGCGTTGGTGCCGCCAGGGTCAGAGATCTGTTTGAACAAGCCAAGCGTAATGCGCCGTGCCTGATATTCATTGATGAAATCGATGCCGTAGGCCGGCACCGCGGCGCTGGCTTAGGTGGAGGACACGACGAAAGGGAACAGACACTGAACCAGATTCTGGCCGAGATGGACGGCTTCGATACGAGTACTAACATCATTGTCATGGCTGCCACCAATCGCCCCGATATCCTCGACCCCGCCCTACTTCGTCCCGGCCGCTTTGACCGGCATATTGTCATCGACCTGCCCGACATAAGAGGCCGCAAGGCGATTCTGGAGGTACATGCCAAGGGCAAGCCCCTGGCCAGGGAAGCTAACCTCGGGACTGTGGCTAAGGGAACACCGGGATTCAGCGGAGCCGACCTGGCCAATCTGATCAATGAAGCAGCGATCCTCGCTGCCCGGCGCAACCGTAAGGATATAACACTAAAGGAGCTTGAGGATGCTGCCGACCGTACTATGGCGGGCCCAGAAAGGAAGAGCCGTGTCATAAGCTCCAGGGAGAAGGAGATGATTGCCTACCACGAAAGCGGGCATGCCTTGACGGCCAGGATCTTGCCCAATGCTGACCCCGTCCACAAAGTTTCCGTTGTCGCCCGGGGCATGATGGGTGGCTGGACGCGCTTCCTGCCATCTGAAGACCGTTATCTATGGACTAAGTCTCAGTTTGACGATAGATTGGCAGTGAGCCTGGGCGGACGAGTTGCCGAGGAAATCATCTTCGGAGAAATGACTACCGGCGCCCATGATGACCTGCAGCAAGCAACAAAGCTGGCCAGGAAGATGGTCGTCGAGTATGGCATGAGTGAGAAACTGGGGCCGCGGACATTCGGTCAGAAGCAGGAACTCGTCTTCCTCGGCCGCGAGATCAGCGAACACAAGGACTATGGTGACAAGATAGCCGACGCAATTGATGGAGAGGTACACGCTATTATCCAGCGGGCCTACAGTACCACCAAGAAGATCCTGACCGCGAACAAAGAGAAGCTAAAACAGCTGGCTGAAGAACTTATGGCTCATGAAACTCTGGATGAACCTGAACTCCATAAAATATTTGAGGGCCTAGCACCACAACCAACCCCCGGCTGAATCAGAAATGCAAAGGTCAGGCCAAGAAGTCGTTCAGCATATTCTTGGCAGCAATTCTCCGGTTAACATATCAACGGTCCGGGAGGAGCCAAGCTTTGTTCTCATTATCACCTTCCCTCGGTATTCCTTGATCGCCTCGCCAGTAACGGCAGCGTCTCTGCCATAGTTGTTTCCTCTCATCCGGGCAAGAATCCTGCCGGCATTGCCGGAGTCAACTACAGCTACCAACAGCCGTTCATCTGCCCCATAAACAGGATCGAGACCCGGGGGAGCTCGCAGGCAGCCTTAACCTCTTCTTTCGCGGCTATCTCAACCTCTTCTGCCACGATGCCACCTCGGATTTGGGGGCGACTTCGTTGAGAGCAGTCACCGATAGTGCCACTCAGCAAAACCTTGCCCCCAGCTTTGGCGCTGGCTCCCGAGATATCAACCCCGGGAGAGATTATCCCTACTCCTAAGAAGGCAAACCTACGAACACTATCACGAGGCCCACTACTAGCATTGTCACACCCAAAGCTAATAGACCAATGAGCAGTTTCATATTCATGTCCATAGTCCTTTCTACGCTCCGGTTCATCGTGGCTCCTCGCAATGACAGAAGGGAGGTGCCAACGTCTTCTCGGTAACGGTTGCCA
The DNA here is from genome assembly GCA_030610855.1 of Dehalococcoidia bacterium. GTDB lineage: Bacteria > Chloroflexota > Dehalococcoidia > GIF9 > AB-539-J10 > RBG-13-51-36. The sequence continues at coordinate 12,199 of JAUWQY010000005.1, read as the reverse complement.
TAAATCACGACAAAATAGGGATAGTGAATGAAAAACGACTACCCTTTCCTAGCTTGCTCTGGGCCTCGATCTTCCCGCCATGAGCTTCCACCAGACGCTTGGTGATAGTAAGCCCCAGACCACTACCTCCAGTAGCCCTGGCACGGGATCTGTCAACTCTGTAGAAACGTTCAAAGATATTGGGGAGATCCTGAGCAGGAATGCCTTCGCCAGTATCCGATACGCTAATCTCCACCCAGGCGCCTCGTTCTGCAGCAGCCACGGTGATGATGCCTCCTTTGCCGGTGTGAGCCACAGCATTCTCCAGCAGGTTATGCAGCACCTGATTTATCCGTTGCCAGTCGATGTTAACCGACGGCAGCTTATCGGGCAGGTCGACCGACAGAGACATCCCTTTTGCTACTACCTGGGGCTGCCAGGAAACCGCTGCTCGCCTGATTAACTCGGTGACATCTTCCTCCTGATAAACCAGCTTCAGTTCACCGGCCTCGGCGAGACTCAGCTCCTGGAGCTCATCAACCAGTCGCGAAAGCAGAGCCGCCTCTTCATTGAGTGAGTCGAGGGTAGCGCCGTCCGGCTTCATCACTCCGTCGCGAATCGCCTCCACGTACCCTTGAATATTGGAAAGAGGGGTTCTCAATTCGTGGGCAACATCGGCAACCAGGTTGCGTCTCAGCTGCTCAAGCCGTTCCAGATCCACCGCCATAGAGTTAAACGCCTGAGCGAGTTCCCTCACTTCGCCTCTGTCCCTGAGTTGCACCCTCTGTGACAGGTCACCCCGTCCCAATCGCCTGGCAGTTGCTGCAAGTGCACCGATCGGTGAGGACATTCTGCGCGACAGGACAAAGGTCAACACCAAAGCGATGGCAGCTGCCAGCAGGCCTCCCCAGAGGAGGAAGCGGTTTATTGCCTCTCTCAGTGTTTGTGGTGAAGTAGCTTCTTCGCCCGCCGACGGCTCGGGGCCGATGTAGAGTCTCACCATAACCTCTTCCCAGTCTTCGGAGAATACCGGGAAAGGACTACCGGTAGGACGGTCTGGTGGCTCAGGCTGATACGTCTCCCCTACGACAAGTTCCTCCTTCGAATCAGCTATGACCACCCGAAAGAAGTCAGTCAGTATGATACGTGTTCCCGAGACAACCGATCTATTCCCTACTACGTACTGAACGCCCTCCCAGCTTCCGCGCGTCATATAGTGAGCGGACAGCATCGCTTGGGTTTCGACAATGTGGAATCGCTCCCTTATTTCCTCATAGCGTTCAATCTCAGCACCCATGCTCCGGCTGACGAAGAGATATACGGTGCCGATGGTCACCGCAATTACCAGGGCGAATGCTATCAGGAGACGAAACCACAGCCTATGTATCACTGCTCATCTCCGACGAATTTGTAGCCCGCTCCATATACGGTCTTTATGTACCTGGGACGGTTGGGAGCCTGCTCAATCTTACGCCGCAGGTTGAGTATGTGTACATCGATGGTGCGGTCGAAACCCGCAAAATCGTAGCCCAAAGCCTTTTCGATGAGGTCTCCCCGGCTAAATACTCTGCCCGGCTCCCTGGCAAGAACCCCGAGTAACTTGAACTCGACGTCGGTCAAAGCCAGTAGTCTGCCAGCAAGCCACGCTTCGCGCCTCACGAAGTTCATAGTGAGTTCACCATGCGTAATCTGTGCCGGGCCACGCTCTCCGGGAAGACGCCTGAGCACTGCCCGCACTCTGGCCGCTAGTTCTTTAGGGCTAAAAGGCTTCGTCACGTAATCGTCTGCCCCCGAGTCGAGTCCCGTTAGCTTGTCCTGATCGGTAGTCCTGGCCGTAAGCATGATGATCGGCACATCGGATTCATGTCTGAGGGTGCGACAGACCTCGAGACCATCTACGTCTGGCAGCATAAGGTCCAGAACAACTAGGTCTGGGTTGCTTTCTCGAGCGACACGCAGTGCTTCAACGCCATCATAAGCGGTTAGAACCCCGTAGCCATCCCTGTTCAAGTAGACCTTGACCAGTTCAACGGTCTTGACATCGTCATCAACTACGAGAACCGTTTTCTCTGTCACCTTTAGTCTCCTGGCGGCCTTTCATGCCTCTCTAATGTTATAGCAGAAATGTTAAAGAATTGTTAATACGGGAGGCTTCTTCCACCGCAACCACTGTCAACGGTTGATAGCGACTGTTGCAGTATCAAGATGCTAGAGTTCCGCCTGGCATTACGGAGATATCGCGATGCCGTCTCAGGCCGCATCAATCAAGTTCCAGCGATAACGACTTCAGGTGTTCCCACGAACAGCCCATCGCATGGTGTTTGCCTGGCAAGTCGCACAGACCGTAGCCCGTAGAGAGCTGATGCAAGACCCGTTGAACAACAAGCCGAATATCGTGGCCAGCTCAGTGTCTTATGATTGACATGATGGTATGGGCGGGCTATAATCCTTTCCCGGACGAGATACAAGATATGGAAACGAAATCATCACCAGGCCCAGATCATAAACGGCGAGAGATTGTCATTTTCGTTCGATGGTGGTGGGGCTTGCTTTAGTACAGGTCCCTGAGTCAGGCGTATACGCCCCGCGTCCCACCGGACGTGGGGCTTTCTGTTTGTGTGGGACATGAGCGAAGATCTTCACGAAAAGCGGCCATCGGCAGCCCTGGATGAGAACACATTCAAGGAGTTGCTGGAGAATAAGCAATACAGGACTTTGCGGGAGAGGCTCGTAGATACAGAGCCTACGGACATCGCCGAGCTGCTGGCCAGTGTAGCGGGAGATAGAGCGGTGATAGCATTTCGCCTGCTCCCCAAGAGCCTCGCCATCTCTGTTTTTGATGATATGGACGGAGCTCTTCAGAACCGGCTTCTCGAGGCGTTCAGTGACCAGGCGGCGAGGAGTTTTCTCGAATCGCTGCCGCCTGATGACCGGACTGAGTTGCTGGAGGAGGTGCCTGCCAAGGTAGCCCGGAGGCTGCTACAGATACTCTCGCCTGACCAACGTCGTCTCACCCTGCAGTTGTTGGGCTATGAGGAAGGAACGGCCGGGCGGGAGATGACCCCTCTGTTTGTGGACCTGCATGGTGATATGACCGTAGCCCAGGCGCTGGAAAGAGTGAGGCGGCTCGCCATTGACCACGAGACTGTATACGAGTGCTATGTCATGGACCGCCTGCGTCATCTAATAGGCACCGTTTCACTCAAGGACATGGTCATCGCCGACCCGGATGCCAGGGTATCTGATATTATGAAGCCAAGCCCGCCCTTCGTCTCTACCCACGCTGACCGCGAGGAAGCGGCCAGGGAACTTCGCGAGCACGACCTGCTGGCCATTCCCGTGGTAGATGCGGAACAGCGCCTTGTCGGTATCATCACCCACGATGACGTGGTGGACATTGTGGAGCAAGAGGCCACCGAAGACATCTATCGCTTCGGTGCGGTGCCCGGTACCGAGCGAGGTTATTTTGCCAGCCGTATCTTCAGCGTCGTGCGGCGGCGGGCGGTATGGCTTCTCCTGCTTATCCTGGTGAACACGATTACCGGCTCGATCATTGCCGGGCAGGAAAGGTTGCTCGGGGAGATACTGATACTCGCTGCCTTTATCCCGCTGCTGATCGGCACCGGCGGGAACGTGGGGGCGCAATCGGCCACCGTCGTCATTCGCGGGCTGGCTACCGGGGAGGTGATCCCGAAACGAGCCCTGGCCGTGGTCGTGCGGGAGGCTGGGATAGGTGCTGTCTTGGGCGTTATCCTCGGCATGATTGCCCTGGGCTGGGCTTATGTGCTAGGCGGGAATCTGCAAGTAGCCGTTGTGGTGAGCTCGACCCTGGTGGCCATCTCAGCGATGGCAACCCTGGTCGGCGCCGCTTTCCCATTCGTCTTTCATTGATTAAGGATCGACCCGGCTCTGGTATCCGCCCCCTTCATAACCACGGTTATGGATATTTTCGGTGTGCTGCTTTACTTCGGGATTGCACACATGATACTGCGGCTGTAATCGGTTTAGAGTATCATTCTGAATGGAACGGAAAAGGAGGCTGAGAATGACGAGTAGAATTGCAGATGAGCCCAGGAGAAAGCCAGAGATGAAGCGATTGCAGAAGTTACGAACATCGATTGCCGAAAGCGGATTGGATGCTCTTCTCGTTTCGCGGCCGGAGAACCGCCGCTACCTTTCTGGATTTGCCGGCTCCTCAGGATGGCTACTCATCTCTGAGAAAGACGCTATTCTGGCCACTGATTTCCGCTATGTGGAGCAAGCTAAAGAAGAGTCACCGGAATTCGTGATCTTCCAGACCAAACGAGAGTTGCATGATTGGCTTCCCGGTCTGCTCTCTGATTTGGGGTGGCACAAGTTAGGCTTCGAGGCAGATTCCGTTTCTTACGATAGTCATCATAAGCTCAGCGAGGCACTAAAGACCACGCACGTTAACCTCGAGCTTGTTCCAGCCGTCGGTCTGGTAGAGCATCTCCGCTCCATCAAAGAACCGGAGGAACTGGCGCTCATTACAAGGGCGGTGGAGCTAGGCGATGTCGTCTTCCAGCAGGCAAAGACGATAATTCGTCCCGCCATGACGGAGAAGGAGGCAGCCTGGGAGATAGAGAAACTCCTTCGCCAAGAAGGAAGTGAGGGCGTCGCCTTTGAGATCATAGTGGCTTCAGGCCCGAATTCAGTCTTGCCCCATGCGCGACCTACAGAGAGAAGAATGCGCTCAGGTGAACCGGTGGTGATTGATATGGGCGCCAGAATCAGCGGTTATTGTAGCGATCTCACTCGCACCTTGTTTCTGGGCGAAGCAAGCAAGACCATGCAGAAGATCTATGATATAGTTCTAAAAGCACAGACCGCTGCTATCCAGGGAGTCAAATCAGATATGGATGCTCGGCAGGCAGACCAGCTGGCGCGAACTGTTATTGAGCAAGCTGGCTATGGAGAGAACTTTGGACATGGTCTGGGACACGGTGTCGGGTTGGCGGTGCACGAGTTGCCCGCGGTCGGTCCGGCCTCCTCCGGTTCGCTTGCAGACGGCATGGTCTTTACCGTGGAACCGGGGATTTACCTTCCGGGACAAGGGGGTATTAGAATCGAGGATGTCGTGGTTTTGGAGAATGGAAAGGCCAGAGTGCTTACCAGGGCGGAGAGAGGCTTGTCATTCTGACACATCTGAAAAACAGGGAGGTTACTAGATGATCGATGCCGGCGAATTGAGAAAGGGAGCTGCCATAGAGATGGATGGCGGGATATATGTGGTTCTCGAGTACCAACACGTCAAGATGCAGCAAAGACAACCCATAATCAAGTTGAAACTTCGTGACGTTCGCACCGGGAATGCTGCCGAGCGGAATTTCCAGTCCGGGGACAAAGTGGCACCGGTATTCCTGGAGCACCGCCCCGTCCAGTACCTTTATAGCGACGGTGACCTTTACTACTTCATGGATAATGAGAGCTACGAACAGATTATGTTAACTGCTGCTCAAATAGGAGAGGGTACGAAGTATCTGAAAGAGGGACTGATGCTGAGGATTATGACTAACAAGGGGGAGACAGTGACAATAGAGATGCCTGCTTCCGTGGAGCTTCAGGTTACTGAGACAGAGCCCGGCTTCAAGGGAGACAGGGCTACAGCGGGCACCAAAGCAGCGAAACTGGAAACGGGGGCAAACGTCCAGGTACCCCTCTTCATCAACACAGGGGACATCCTCAGAGTCAATACTCGCACCGGCGAGTATCAAGAAAAGGCTGGCTGATGGCACCTGATTGGCCTTTCTCTCATCAGCGATGCTGGCTTCTCTGCCCGGGAGCCTTAACACATCGTCGCTGAAGAGGTTCAGGCGTATTCTCGGCAGAATCTGGTATAATCAAGGCTGCTTAACAAGGTACAGGTAAGGTAATTGGTAAGAGCTGATTTACATATCCATACCTGCTATTCAATAGACTGTCTTACACCTTTGGAGCGAATAGTCGAGCGGTGCCTCCAGCTAGGCATAAACTGCATCGCTGTAGCTGACCACAATACCGTTGCCGGCGCCTTAAAGCTAAGGGAGATCGCCCCGTTCGAAGTAATCGTTGCTGAGGAGATCCAGACGCCGGCGGGTGAAATAATGGGGCTCTTTCTCAGTGAGAGAGTTCCGCCGGGACTATCTCCCCAGGAAACGATATCCCGGATCAAGAGCCAGGGCGGTCTGGTCGGCATTCCCCACCCGTTCGGCAGATCGCTTTTCGGGAACACTGACAGGCTAACTTCGCCCGAGGTTCTATCTCGGGTTGATGTCATCGAAGCTTACAATTCCCGCACGCCGTTTTCCCATAGTATTGCCAGAGCACGAAAATTGGCCATCGAGCAGGGAAAGGCTGCCAGTGCCGGTAGCGATGCCCATACGGTAGGAGAAATCGGTCGAGCATACGTTGAAATGCCCGAATTCGATGGGCCTGAGGGCTTCCTGAAGTCCCTGGCTCAGGGCACAATATTCGGCCAGAAATCTGGCTACTTAGCTCATTTTGCCAGCACGTGGGCCAGGATAAGGAAACATATATTCGACAGTTCTTGGCGGAGTTAACCGTGAGCGCCACGAGATTGCTTTGCCCCGACAAGTCGGGGGGCAGACGGAATTGGAGGGAGGAAGGTGAAGCGGGCTCCGGCACGCATCGGTTGATTCTGCACAAGGAGGAGTGGAGCTGGCGAACCGAGCCAGTTGCCTACTCTCGCTTCCCGGTCTCACGAAAGATCCACACGAAGGTCACGATAGCGATCACGGAAACGACGATGACGGTAATCAAGCCCCCTTTGCCCAGCCCTCCGAATGGTTCACCTGCGGCATACAGCGCAGAGCTCACCTCTGTCCAATCCCGCAGTTCAGCTATCATCCTACCAGTTAAGACTGTAAGATGCCTCACCATTTTCACGCGTGGTCATTGAGGCGGGCCAGTCTGCCCAAGCCCGGGACACGGCCAGCTATCCACCTTCTTTCTGGGCTGGCTTCCTGAGTATCTCGTCTACAATGCCGTATTCCACTGCCTGTTCAGCGCTAAGATAGAAATCCCTGTCGGTATCGTGGGCAATCTTCTCTACGGGCTGACCGGTGTGCTTGGCCATAATAGTCCGTATCATCTCCTGCATCCTCATGATCTCTCTGGCAGCAATCGCAATATCTGTCGCCTGCCCTTGAGCACCGCCGATTGCCTGATGCATATGTATGGTGGAGTTGGCCAAAGCAAACCTCTTGCCTTTAGTGCCAGCACAAAGGAGCAAGGTCCCCATGCTGGCTGCCAGACCAACACAGATGGTAGATATGGGGCAGCGAAGAATCTGCATCGTGTCGTAGATGGCCAGGCCCGCGCTGATGATGCCGCCAGGACAATGGACATAAAGGTTAATGTCCTTTTCCGAGTCCTCTCTCTCCAAGTATAGGAGTTGAGCAATAATGAGATTGGCTATCTGGTCGTTAATCGGGGTGCCCAAAAAAACTATCCTCTCTCTGAGCAAGAGCGAGTATATGTCGAAAATACGCTCACCCCGAGCACTGGTCTCGGTCACCGTAGGAATTATGACCTGAGATACTGTTTCCATCAATCCTCCTTTGTCATAACCTCGACATTGCCAACGGCTATTTCCAGCAATTGGTCCATCGTCTTCTGCGTACGCAGAGATTGTTCGATTGATTGCCTGATTCGGGGATGCGAGAAGAACTGCATCGCCTTCTCCTTATCCTCGGCACCATCCGTAATTTCACTTACTTTATTATCCACCTCAGAGGAGTTGATTTCAACCTTCTCCTCCTCAGCTAATCTGTCCAGGACAAGACCCTGAGTCAGCCTCTTTTTCGCTGTAGGACGCAGTTCCTGTCTGAGTTCTTCCTCCGTCTTGTTGCTTATCTTCAGGTATTCAGCTGGCTCTCTGAAACCCAGCCGCTGCGCCTCATCTCTCAGAAGTCCGGTGATTTCCTCATCCTCCAGAACAGGGGGGTAATTCACCTCGCTGATTTCCACCAGAGCATTAAGCGCCTTCTGCTTCAACTCCGAGCGATTCCTGGCTTCAGCCTGGGCTCCCAGATCAGCAGCCACCTTTTTCTTCATAGCCGCCAGATCATCATAGCCAGCACTCTGAGCCAGCTCATCGTTAAGCTCGGGCAGATGCTTCTCCTTTATTTCCGTAACAGTGACTCTGAAAGCGCCTTCCTTTCCACACATCTCTTCGACGGGATAGTCATCAGGAACAGCCAAATTGAAGGTCCTTTCCTTGTTCCTTTCAGCACCCTGTAATTGAGAGGCGAATCCGGGTACGGGTGAACGTGAGTCCTTATTGACCTCATACGATATCCCCTTGTGATTCAGCCAGGGCTTCCCATCAACACTCGCTTCGACGTCCATGGTAACTAAATCACCCGGCTCAACAGGGCGGTCTACAAGCACCCACGCCCCTTGTCCTTCACGGAATCTCTCCATGGCGGCTGCAACTTCTTCCTGGCCGACTTCCACTATTGGTCCGGGCTGCAGCTTCATGCCATGGTAATCACCAAGCTTAACCTCGGGTTTCAGAGACACTACAGCTCTGAAAACCAAAGGCTCAGTTTGGACGATCTCTATCTCCGGTCTGGCAATGGGCTCGAGTTCCTGGGACTCGACCGCCTCTCCATAAAGCTGCGGTATAAGGTGCTCATATGCTTCCTCCAGCAGATTCTGCTTCCCGATGTGCTGCACCAGAATGGCTCTTGGCGCCTTTCCCTTGCGGAAACCAGGTATGGATACCTCACTTACCAGGTGACGATAGGCCGTGTCCAGTGATTTGTCTAGCTCACCGGCTTCAACCTCAATTGTAAGAACTGCCCGGCAACTCCCCGAATTCTCTCTGCTTACTTTCACGTCCCGTGCTCCTTGTCATTGCGGCGCAGAACCTCATGCTTCAGCTTGAGGTTAAGCTCGTCAAGCTGATACTTATCAACATAGGAAGGGCTGTCCAGCATCATATCGACGGCGTTCTGATTCTTCGGGAAAGCAATAACCTCCCTTATGCTCCGCTCCCCGGCAAACAGCATTACCAGCCGGTCCAGCCCTATGGCAATACCGCCATGGGGCGGTGCTCCGTATTCCAGCGCCTCCAAGAGCCCTCCAAAGCGGTTTTCCGTTTCCTCTTTGCTGTAGCCAAGGCGGCTGAATATCCTTTCCTGAAGCTGACGGTTATGAACCCTGATGCTACCGCTGCCAAGTTCACAGCCATTGCATACTACATCATAATGCTGACCGTAGACCCTGGCTGGCTCTGTCTCGAGAAGCGACACATCTTCTTCCCGAGGAGCAGTAAACGGATGGTGCATGGGCTGCCAATGACCGGTGGTCTCACTCCACTCCAGTAGAGGGAAATCAACTACGAATGTGAAAGCCAGTAGTTTAGCATCCGCTAGATTGAGCCGATGTGCCATCTCGCGGCGTAACTCGTCAAGTGTCTTATTGACTACGTCCGATTTGTCCGCCACTATAAGCAGGAGCGCACCGGGCTTTGCTTCCAATGTACGGGCCATTTCCTCCAACTGCCGAGGAGGCAGATACTTGGCAGCCGCCGACTTCACCTCAGCGGGCGTTACGGACTCCCCTGTGAAAGCCACAGTTATCAGACCCTGGGCGCCGCAACCTTTTGCCAGACCGATCAACTCGTCAAGCTGATGGCGGGTATAATGACTACAGCCAGGGACGCATATGCCCTTCACTTTGCCGCCGTGGTCGAGGGCCGAGCGAAAAACCTGGAAGTCGGTGCGCCCGGCGATATCGGAGATGTCCTTGATCTCCAGGCCGAACCTGATATCCGGCTTGTCTGTGCCATACTTCTCCATCGCTTCTTCATACGAAAGTCGCGGAAATGGCTTCAGCAACCGCACACCAGGTACAGTAGCCTCCACAAGCGAGGTGAAAAGCTCCTCCATGAGGTGCAATATGTCCTCCACCTCAATGAAGCTCATCTCCATGTCAAGCTGCGTAAACTCAGGCTGGCGATCCGCTCGAAGGTCTTCGTCCCTGAAGCAACGGGCTATCTGGAAGTATTTGTCAAACCCGGCTACCATGAGAATCTGCTTTAGCTGCTGTGGAGACTGAGGAAGGGCGTAGAATTTGCCGGGATTGACACGGCTGGGCACAAGGTAGTCACGGGCTCCTTCCGGTGTGCTCTTAATCAGAATAGGTGTTTCGATTTCAACAAAGCCCTTAGTGTCGAGGAAATCACGAATGAACTTTATCATCCTGTGGCGCAAGAGAAGATTATCCTTCATCCTCTTTCTTCTCAGGTACAGATAGCGGTTCTTGAGGCAAAGCGACTCCTCCACTTCCTCGTCTTCATTTATGTAAAATGGGGGCGTTTTCGATGGATTGAGGATGACAACCTCTCTGGCTACGACTTCAATGCCTCCGCTCGCCAGTTTGGGATTCTCCGTCCCTTTAGGGCGAGGAACAACTTCCCCGATGACCTGAATTACATACTCGCTACGAAGCGAACCGGCTAACTGGCATGCCTCCTGTGATACCTGGGGATTGAACACTACCTGGACTATGCCTTCCCGGTCGCGCAGGTCGATGAAGACCTTCCCGCCGTGGTCGCGACGCCGGTGCACCCAGCCAGCTAGAGTCACCTCCCGTCCCACATGCTTTTCGCCCAGCTCACCGCAGTTGTAGTTCTTGAGCAAAGATACTCTCCCTTTATGAACTCGTCATTATAGCCCATAAAGGACCCGCTTTCAATTGAGCTTGACGTAAGAGGCCCCGGTTCATCTGTGGTGTCATTTCTCAAAGGGATGATATAGAGCGCGATGACTCAAACGTCCTGGTATAAAGAGTTCTTCGGCCAGCCTTATCTGGAAACGTACCAGCCAGTCCTGACGCCCGAGCGGACCATCAGGGAGGTAGACTTCATCCAGAAGACCCTGGCCCTGCCGGCGGGGAGCAAGATCCTGGACCTATGCTGCGGCCACGGTAGACACCTTATAGAGCTGGCCAAGCGGGGTTATTGAATGACGGGGCTGGTATGAGACGGAAACGGGGTCAAAGGTTCTGGAAGAACGGAGCTTCGACCCCCTGACCGGGCGAAATGACGTCCGTCACATTACCATGTACGCCGATGGCACTACCAGGGAGATGTGCCATGGCGTGCGAATCTATACCCTTACCGAACTGGCCGGGATGCTAACCAGGGCTGGTCTAGGAATAGAGGCTACCTATGGAGAGGTGGACGGAAGCCCCCTCACTTTAGAGAGCCGCCGCCTGGCTATACTGACCCGCAAGCCTTGACAGAGGTCTTCAGGCCTGAGATTCCGAAGACCGTCCGATCCTTGCAATTGTGCCCTGCGCAGTAGCACACAGAGTCTCCTTGCCTGCGTCAATCACGAATACATCGCAACGGCAGACAGCCTGGCTCTTGCCCGAGTAGATAACCGTTGCTCTGGCAATCAAAGCCGTCCCCACAACGGGCCTTAGATAATTGATCTTGTACTCCGATGTCACAACTGCCGGGCCAAGGACACTTCCGCCCACGAACGTGAGGGCGTTATCTGCGGCATAACTGACGACTCCTCCGTGCACAAAGCCATGCTGCTGTTTCAGTTGAGGAGTGATTGGAATGGTCAGTTCAGCCCACCCCGGCGAGTAGCCTATTAGGTCTGCGCCGACAAACACACTGAAAGGTTGTGACGCCAGAGCCTCTTTTCCTAGCTGCAACAAGTCATCCATGTTCTCCCTCCAAGTATACGAAAACGCTTATCTCCCGAATCAACGGCGGTTGTCAGCCGTCCGCTGGGTCGGTTTGTTAGGCATTATCAATCATTTCTTGGCGACACTTGAGCTGGGTATTGTGTACCGGCAATTCTCTAAGGCCCTGCCAGCTCCCGAAGAACGGCCAGCACATCTTTGTGAGGCACATCGGTACGAATCACTGCCTTGCCGATATCCTGTAAGAGCACCCAGCGAATCGCCTTTTCCTTCATCTTCTTGTCCAGTTCCATGGCCCCGGTTACCTCAGCAAGGCTTAACTTGAAATTGCTTCGCTTCGCTGGCAATGAGGTGGGTAAGCCGAATTCCTGCAACAGGGCTTGCTGACGGTTCACTGCCGCTGAAGGCAAAAGGCCCAATCCCTGACTGAGCTTAGCAGCTCCCATCATGCCGATGGCTACAGCCTCCCCATGCAGGAAGCGCTTGTACTGTGTAGCAGCCTCCAGGCCGTGGCCGATGGTATGTCCATAGT